>NZ_CP013023.1:4071666-4385833 GCF_001421015.2 Paenibacillus bovis | reverse complement strand
TTAAAATACTTTTGACGGCTATTAAGCCTTCGTTCCAAGAACTATGTGATGAAATTGTTTTTACAGCAACTTCTATTTCATTATGCATGTAAGCTTTACTCCATAGAGCCCTCAATTTTTCAGCTAAGATTGATTTGACTTTTGAAGCTACAACATGATTACTACTAATTAGTTCGACTGAATATTCTAAAAAAATATCATACCAATTACTTATTTCTTCTTTATTTTTTGGTTGCCATCCGTAATCTCGCATTCGGGCTCCAAATTCTGTAGTGTAAAATGAGATAAAATGCCAAGCTTCCAATGTAGCACTTAATAATAGTAAGCCTAATTCAATTTTATCCTCTTGATTAGAATAAATTAAATTGGAAATTATTTTTAATCTTTGCTCAGCAGAAGCATGCGTTCCTGAAAGATAAATATAAAACATTGATTTTAATAAACGACGTATTGAATCATTGTTCTCATCAACTTTTTCTGAAAGTGCAAAATTAGTAAGAATTAATATTGATCTTTCAAATAAAGAATCATCATATGCTATATGTCTGAGTAATTGTGAAAATTCTCTGAAGTAAGGATTCTCACGAGATAAAAACAGAGCCTGACTTTCTTTCTCAAATATTCTTTCAATCGTCGATAATACTAGTTCAGGATTTATTGGAGCAATATGCAAGAATAATTTGACTTCTACATCTCCGAATTTTTCTACATCTCCAAGAAAACTATTTTTTGATAGCCAGTCCTTAATAAGACTTTTTGCGATTTCAGAATTATGCAATAATCCTAATCGTTTAAAAAAAGATAGTTTCAGTCGATCTGAACTTTTGTTTAAAAAAGAATTATTTATTAAATTAGAAGGTATATCTTGAAGAGCTTTATCAGCTAGTCTATTTGCAATCACTGGAGGTAAAACTGCTCTCCAATTTCCGCGTTGTTGAACAAGATCTCTGCGTTTCAATTCTCCTGTTTGAGCATATAGTTCATTAACATTTAAACTTGCTAATGATCCAAGTAACGTTAATTCATTTTGTTCTGATTCACTTGTATCAATGCTAAATGAATATACTAATGAACAAACTTCAGCTGCTTTAAGAAGTGTATTATCCGGTTTATTTCTTTGTTGAAATAATCTTTCAAACAAGTCGCTATCTCTTAATCTTGAAATGTCGTCATCCCGTTTAATAACTTTTGCTAAAGCAATGGCAATTCGTGCATTTCCTCCAGAAAAATCGGCAATAAGTCTAGCGCCTGCATTAGTTATATGGTAAAACTGATTTAAAATTATTTTTTCAATTATTTCCTTTGAAGAAGGTTGCAAACGGAAAACCTCAGTTTCTTCTGGTTGATCGTCTTTCACATCATACTCTATAGTGAGCAAGCTAATTAAACTTCCAGTAGATGTACATAGAGAAGTTAATCGTTTGTGTAAATTAGGAGGACAGTTATCAACGATTAGAATTAAGGGTTTTTTGAGTGTTATTAACCTTTCTGCAAAGTTACGTGGATCAGGAAGTGGAGCGTCTCCTAAATCAGCATAGAATACTTGTGAAGGACTAAGAGCAGATTCGCCTACTTCTTTTTCAAATAATGCTTGTACTAAGCGAGTTTTTCCAACTCCTGATAATCCTACTAAACGGATAGAAGAGCCAGGTTTAGAAAGTATAGCTCTCATATCATTTATACCATCTAAAATTGAAGAACCATTATTTTTAGAGTTACTTGCTACATTATAAAGACGGATATGTTCATCAGAAAAGTATTCGTTATTATCACTTACTGTTGGATGAGTCCAAGTCCCAAATCCTTTCCATCCCTGAATAGGGTTGCCTATTTTATCACGTACCCATAATATTAAAGCAGGATGCATGCGTACCCAATTCGCAATTCGTTCGCGATCATAAAAATCAATCTTTAAATATCCGTTAGGATCATTTTCTTGTATTGCATTTCTCATAGCAAGTCGTCGATTAGCTAATGAAGTATCAGAAGTTGATCCTTGACTGCTAATAATAATATAAGCTCCTTTTTTACTTATTAATTCTTTTATAACTTCTCTTAATTCCCCATGTGGTTGCATTTCTTGTAGGATTGCTCTTCTAGGCATATCAGGTTTTTTTACTTGAAAACCTGTAGTTGATCTTGGTATATATCCATCTTCATTCAATGGTGCAGATACCTCTACACGAACATCAATACCACCATCTGCAGCATTTTGATCTCCACCATATGTAACTCCCATTGTTGCAATATTTACTTTATATAGTTCCGCTTCACATAGTAATCCTATCAAAGTTCGAAGATTGGTATCGTCTAAAGAGCCAATATCTTGTCCTGTAATTTCTAGCATGAAATCACTCCTTTATTCTATGTGATTTGTTCCATTTTTTAACACTTTAATATGAATGTTCTTTATACACAATCAGTAAATAACCTGAATTCGTTAATAAAAGTCAAATAATTTAAAAGTATATAAAAGAATAATACTTCAATGTCAAAAAGCCCGTATCGTAAACGGGCTTTGTTATTTAATTGCTATTGGCTTTCCTCACCCTTCCCAATCCGGTTCTCTTCATAGCTAATCCAGTCACTCCAACTCCCCGGATACAGTTTCACATTCTCAAATCCAATCTGTCTTAAAGCAAACACATTCGGACAAGCAGATACACCAGAACCGCAGTACACGATAATCTCAGCATCTTTATCCAACCCGGCAAACTGCTCTTCTAGCTGCTCGGCAGACTTCAAGCTTCCTGCTTCGGTCAACACATCCTGCCAGAAAAAATTGACTGCACCGGGAATATGCCCTGCTTTTTTGTCCAAATGTTCTTCCAGTCCCAGATAGCGATTATGGGCGCGTGAGTCGATCAGTACTGTTGGCGTGTTGAGATGTACAGTGGAGTCTACTTCGTTACTACTGCCGGTATGATTAGCCGCCGTATGATTAACACTATCAGCTTGCCCGGCATCGGCACGGCCCGATCCGGACAGTCGTTCCGACACCTGACGCACATAATCGACATCTACTACCATGTCTGCCTGTGGACGCGCTTCGAATGTTTTCGGTACGACTACCGGCTGCTCATCGGTCACCGGATAGCCTGCCTGTTTCCAGGCGCTGAAATCCTGCTCCAGTATGTACACCTGATTGTGTCCCAGATACGTCAGCATCCACCACAGGCGGGATGCATTCATGACGTTATTATCATCATAGATCACGATTCGGTCATCCTGGCTCAGTCCAGCACGGCCGAAGATATGAGCCATCTGTTCCGGCTCAGGTAGCGGATGGCGGCCGCCGTGAGTGCTGACGGGGGAGGAGAGGTCTTCCTCCAGATCCAGATAGATTGCACGTGGAATATGGGATTCGGCATATTTTTGGCGTCCAGCTAGTGGATCGTTCAGCCAGAAGCGGCAGTCGGCGATAACCAGATCCGGTTCGAACATCCGGGCGAGCAGCCATTTGATAGATACGGTATTTTGCATGTGTTATGCTCCTTCCATGAATAAAGATTGGATAGATTTCGGTTGAATAAGCGGAGTTAATCTATAGGGAACCAAGAATTACTGCTTTCAGTCTATTTCTATTTTACACTGTATTACTAGCTGGATAATAGAAATAATCATTTATTATATTTGGCAAGAGCAGAAAAGAGAATACGATAGAAGATTATTTAGAAAATAGAGATTATTAGAGAATAAAAGGTCTGCTCTACATAAAAAGCCCACTATATAGTGGGCTTTCCTGTATGCAATCCAATACTATTTTAAAATATACTCAAACAGCACAGCGCTACTATACGGTCTCAATGCTGCTGTACTGCTTCAGCATTGCTACGCTAGTCTTGATCTACATTTTGTGATAGCATGGATCGAATTATATTTTACTTTAGACTTGTTCTTCCCACAGCTTGGCTTGATACTCCTTGACCTGCTGCTCGGAAGCTTCCGGATATACATTGCGGAACGCATGATGTTTGGCGTCGATGATTTCGACCATTTTGTCGATCATGTCCTGCGGATCGAACTGTTGGGCGAGCATTTTTTCGCCTTTCATCATGTCGGAGCGTTTGGTAAAGTTGGTTTTCTCGTCATACCATTTTTCTTTCTCAGCAAACATCATATCGTTGAAGCCCGTTTTGAAAGGACCCGGGTTGATCGTAGCGACCTGTACACCGAATTCGGCCAGCTCATCCTTGAGTGCCTGAGCAATCGCTTCAACCGCATGCTTGGATGCGCAGTAAGGGCCGAGATATGGCGTTACGCTCAGTCCGGCGATGGAGCTGATAAAGATAATTTTACCTTTTTTCTTGGCGACAAACTGACGTGCTGCAATCTGTACCAGCTCCAGGGAGTTGAATACATTGGTATCGAAAATCTGGCGCAGATTCTCGACCGGCAGTTCAGCCAGCGGGCCGCCCTGACCAATTGCTGCGTTGGCAACAAATACGTCGATATCATATTTCTCCAGCTGTGCACGATCCAGCGGGTTGTTTACATCCAGCTTGAATACTTCGATATTCAGTCCCTGCTCCTTGGCATAGTCCTGCAGTGGAGGAACTTGGGAGATCGTTTCAACGGTAGCGATGACTTTATGTCCTTTTTGAGCAAGACCGATCGCGGCGCCCTTGCCTAGTCCGCTGCCTGCACCTGTAATGAAAATCGTTTTTTTACCCAGCATATAATTGTCCTCCTTGGATTGAAAAATGATTTCGCACATGTTACTAATACTGCATTTACCCGGACTCATCGGCAGTCAACCAGAGGAAAATAATGACAGCTAGAGAAAAGAAGTAGATTGTGACAGGTCAAAGATAGTGTTTCAGGCTGATCTATTGTTCTCCTAAGAGCTTGATACCAGTCGATAGAGAGTGTCCATAAAATCGATACAGGTGCTTGTAAAACAAGGCTCGTGCGAAGGGCTGCGAGCAGGTTGAAGGATGGAGAGAAGGTGAATGACTATGACACAATTGACGACATCAAGCCGTCGAATAGATCGAAAAAAGCTGGCAGTCTGAAAAATAGCTACTACTGAAAACTAGTCCATTGAAGAGCAGCCAATACATATGAATTAACTGTCCACATGCAGTGCAGTGCAAAGGAACAAGCAGTATAAAGGAGCAAGCAGTACCAAGCGGCTAGCTAAAAATTAGTTGGGTAACCAGCCGCTGCTTACACTTCCGCATCTCGATTGTATCTGGTATAGTTACTGCGAGATACAGGTGAATAAGAAACCAATGAACAAGCAAAAGAGGAGACAACTACGACATGACAGATAATCTGTGGATAGGACAGCCGCTCTGGATGTACGGACTGACAGCAGTCGTCATCCTATTAATCCTTATCTTACTAATCCGTGGATCCAAGCGACGGAGCGCGCGTATTCGGCGAGAACAACTCGATCCGAGGCGGATCACTATCCAGGATATTGACCATATGGAGGGTGCCGAATTTGAGCGATATTTGTACCGGCTGTTTAGCGAACTGGGCTATGACGATACATACAAAACCAAAGACAGCAGTGACTTTGGTGCAGATCTGGTTTTTACGGATCGTCTTGGAGTACGCAATGTGCTGCAGGCCAAGCGTTATCAGGAAAGCAATGCAATCAGCCTGGATGCTGTCCAGGAAGTATATGGCTCTATGCGTTATTATCAGGCTCAACGCTCGATTGTGCTCACTTCTGCAGCACGATTCACATCAGCCTGCGAGACACTCGCCGCTGTGAACGGGGTCAAGCTGCTGAATCGGGAAGATCTGATCGAGGTGATCGAAGACTTCAAGTCCGGGCATTATGAAGATGCGATGGATCGTATCGAAGCAGAAGCCTATACCAAATTGTCACCTTGGACCGAGTATAGGGATCAGACGCTTCGCTCTCCAGGTAGAGATCGCAAAGCAGAGAAATGGCTGCGCAACCGTTAATGACGGAAGCGCAGCTTTTTATATTCTGTGTTACGGTCTGCCGAATAAAAAACGTACCAAAAAAACGAGTGAATACGGCTCACACGGTATTACCATTTATCGGTCGCTTATTTCTTATGCAAAGTATATGTTCTGCATTGACAAAGAGAAGGCAGCGCTTCATAATCCATAATGATAATCATTATCATTATCCATATAAAGCTTATATATACAGGGGGACGGAAATAGTGATTGCAAGAAGCATACATAAGAATAACAGCACTGTTTCTTCTATAGTGTATATCGCTCAGACGGTTGGAGTGATCGTGTTATGAGCTCTGTTCCATTGACAGGTTCGGCGTATTCATGGCGTATGATCAGCATCTATGGAGGCGGACTGGCTGCACTGGTCATTCTTTTTTTCGTAAGTCTGTGTTATGGAGAAGCAGCGATTTCACTGCATACGGTTATCGAAGCATTAACCGGACGGCAGGATACACTGGAGCATAATATGATCTGGGATCTGCGGATGCCGCGTACCATGATTGGTATTCTGGCTGGAGGAGCACTGGCAATTGCTGGCGCCCTGCTGCAGACCATTACCCGTAATCCACTGGCTGCGTCGGATACGCTGGGGATTAATGCAGGAGCCTATTTTGTAGTTGTACTGGGGACCGTAATGTTCCCGGGGCTGCTAGGTAATTCTCCTTTTCTATTTGCGGTACTGGGAGGGCTGATCGCTGCAGCGGCAGCTTATCTGATGGCTGGTGGACGCAAGTCCAGTCCCGTGCGCCTGGCTCTCTCCGGTATGATTATTTCGATGGTATTGGGATCATTTACAAGTGCTTTGCATATTTTCTTTGCCCTGGAGACGCAGGGGTTGTTCCTGTGGGGCTCGGGTACGCTGGTACAGAATGATTGGAGCGGTGTCCATTATGCCTGGCCATGGGTAGTGTTCATCACCATTGGCGCCTTGCTGCTGTCCAGACAGTGGGATGTGCTTGATCTGGATGAATCAACTGCATCCTCTCTCGGGCAAAAGGTCGGTATAGCACGTACTGGCGGTCTGCTGATCGCTGTCCTGCTGGCTGCGATTATCGTTAGTGTAGTGGGTCCGATCGGATTCGTAGGTCTGGTGGCGCCGCATCTGGTTCGATTGAGCGGCATACGTTCCCATCGCTGGCTGCTGCCGGGTGTATTTATCTGGGGAGCGGCACTGCTGATTGGAGCAGATGTGCTCGCCAAAATGGTACACAACTCCAGTATGGAGCTGCCAACCGGTGCTGTTATGGCGTTGATCGGCGCACCGTGGCTGATCTGGCTCGTACTGGTCAAAATGAAAGCAGCCAACGGAATCGGAGGAGCAACCTCGATGAGTACCGGGACATCTGCACAGCGCTGGCCGTTTGGTCGTCTGGCAGTCATTTTCACGCTTCTGGCTGTGGTATTGATCGTAGGGAGTACGATGTTTGGCGGTCTGCGTATCCCGCTGGGAGATTTGCTGCCTTCACTGTTCAGCTCGGAGGGACTATATTCCGCTTTGCTGCAGTTCCGTATTCCGCGTACACTGGTCGCAGCCGGAGCGGGAGCTGCGCTGGCAATCAGCGGTGTACTGATCCAGATGTCAGTGCGCAATCCGCTCGCTGACGCTTCGATCGTCGGTGTATCCTCGGGAGCCGGTCTGGCAGCGATGATGGTTATGATCCTGTGGCCTGCACTGCCTGCGTATTTTGTACCTGTAGCTGCGATTGTCGGAGCGGGAGCGGCGGCAGCGTTTATTTTCTTCCTTTCCTGGAATAAAGGATTGAATCCGTCCGCTGTGGTACTGCTCGGTATCGCAATCTCCGCGATTGCCGGAGCCGGTATCCAGATTCTGATTGTACAGGGCAAACTGTGGGGAGGCAGCAGTTATATATGGCTAACCGGCAGTACATATGCCCGTACATGGGATCAGGTCACCGTTATGGCGATCTTCCTTGTGCTGCTTGTTCCGGTTGCCTGGTGGATGGCACGGCGCTTTGAACTGCTTGTGTTCGACGATCAGAGTGCTGCAGGACTCGGGCTATCGGTACGCCGAACACGCCTGCTAGCCATGGCGACAGGCGTGCTGCTTGCCGCCGGCGCAGTAGCATGCGTGGGTACGGTTGGGTTTATCGGTCTGATTGCACCGCATATGGTGCGTCTGCTGACCGGTCATCATATGCGCCGTTCACTGCTGCTGTCTGCGCTGACAGGCGCAGTCATGCTGGTACTAGCCGATACGATCGGACGCACGGTGATTGCACCGACAGAGATTCCTTCGGGTCTGCTGATCGCATTGATCGGCGCACCGTATTTCCTTTATCTGATGTACCGTTCCAACTGGCATCGTCCAACGAAATAATCTGGCGAGTTCAAACAAAGCAATAGATGCAGCAGTGAGTAGGCAGTTGTTATTTCGTTCAAGTCGCTTACCTACCAAAAAAAGCTGTCCCTGTTTATCGTAGAGATGAGGGACAGCTTTTTTGATTTTCTATCGGTACAAGAACAAAGGCTTCAGAAAGGCCATTATATTCATATAGAAACACATTGGAAATAATACTGCTTTTCCAGTATGGATATTAGTGATTTTTACCGGAAACAGGGGCTAGCTGCTCCGACTGCTCGGAAGTCTCGCCTTCGGGAGCCATAATATCCGGCGGCACCAGTGCTTCTTCTTTGTCTTTGCCAAACTGGATAAATACCCAGACACCGATCAGGATCAGAGTACCGGCTCCCAGCTGCATACCGGTCAATGCCTCGCCCAGCAGCCAGAAAGCGAGCAGGGAAGAGAAGACCGGTTCGCCCAGTACAGCCATCGATACAGCGCCGGCATTCATATACTTGAGCAGCCAGTTGAATAGATAGTGACCGAACAGAGTCGGTACCAGAGCCAGCAGCCAGAATACACCCCAATCCCTCGCTT
Source organism: Paenibacillus bovis (assembly GCF_001421015.2). Taxonomy (NCBI): domain Bacteria; kingdom Bacillati; phylum Bacillota; class Bacilli; order Caryophanales; family Paenibacillaceae; genus Paenibacillus; species Paenibacillus bovis. The sequence continues at coordinate 4,376,988 of NZ_CP013023.1, read as the reverse complement.
CATAGCCGGTAAAAGGAATCTGGTTGACCAAATTGTATATAGCAAGCACGCCTGCTGCCATAAAGAACACCCAGAAATTATAGACAAGCGCCTCCATATAGGAGCGGATATGCTTGCTGATCAGCATATGAATAGCAACAGCAATCGTGCCGAAAAAGGACAGCATATCTCCCTGCAGCGCAGTACCGGATAACCGGAAATCTCCAAATCCGATCGCTACAGAACCGATTACCGCCATCGCCATACCAATAATCATATAGCGATTGGTCTTTGTCTTGAACAGGAAATACGAACCGATTACGACCATAATCGGCTCCAGTGTCAGAATAACTGTGGAGCTGGCGACTGTCGTCAGCCGCAGCGATCCCATCCACAGCAGGAAGTGCAGCGCCAGCATCAGTCCGGAGACAAATAGCAGCAGCCATACTTTCGGCGGAATACGGAACAGTTCGCGATAATAGCGAATCGCCAGCGGCAGCAGCAGCAGGTCGGTAAAATACAGCCGGTACATGGCGATTACCGATACATTTGCGTCGGACCAGCGTATAAAGATAGATGAAAATGATATAGCCAGAATACCGATAACGTACAGCACTTCCAGTGGAATCCAGTGCTCACGGGTCTTGATAGATTGATTCATGTCTGTTCTCCTACTCCTATGCTGCCAGTACAGCTTGATTTACTTTTTACATTACATATTTGTAACCGGTACCCCATACGGTCAGGATGTGCTCGGGATTTTTGGGGTCCCGTTCAATTTTTTTGCGCAGATTGGAAATATGTACATCAATCGTACGCTCCAGATAGGCACGGTCACCGCCTTTGATCCGGTCCATCAATTCATTGCGGGTAAAGACTTTGCCGGGGGAATGATAGAGTTCCCGCATAATTGCAAATTCGATCTGGGTTACTTCGACCTCCTGATTCTCGACAAACAAGCTGTGACGATAATCATTTACCGATACTCTGGACGGTATCTGCGCAGTCTCGGAAGCAGAAGCGGACACTGTTGCATAACCGTGCAGGCGCTGTGGACCACTACGGCGCAGCAGTGCCTTGATCCGTGCATCCAGCTCCTTGAGGCTGAATGGCTTGCAAAGAAAATCATCTGCGCCGTTATCCAGCGCTTTGAGGCGTTCATTCAGCATCGTATTGGCCGAGATCATCAGTACCGGAACAGTGGATTGTCTGCGAATCTGTTGTACCAGCTCGCTGCCACTCAGATCAGGAAGCATCAGATCCGTCACAATAATATCGGGCTGATAATCATGGAGTTTGCTAATCGCCTCTTTGGCGTCATGGATAAGCTCTGTATCGTAACCTTCCTCCTGGAGGAAAAATGCAATCATATCGGCGAGACTTTTCTCATCTTCAATAAGCAGAACTTTGATAGGCATGCCAGTCACTCTCCTGTGCGAAAATTATAAGCTTGATGAGTATGCATGACGATCAAGCCCATTAACTGTTTTAAGTGAACCATTCTTTAGGAACATACGAATAAACCGGTATAAAAGTTCAATCGTACAAGTTGTCCGGTTCGCAGCCTGGTCTGTGGGCTGTGCAGGATCAAGGATTAAATGGATAAAAATTTGGCTGATCCCATGGTAATTCTGTTCAATATGTAAGATAGTAAAGTTACTGAAGTTATAGTTTTATACATCTGAACACTATATGAATTATTTTCCAAACCGTCTCTTGACGTTATAATGAAATAAACTGACAGCAATATACTTTACATACAGATTTCGCTAACAAACCTTCTGACAAATACGGATATATTGTACCATTGTTAGCGGATATGGTGGATAAGGAATATTTTATGCGGATAAAGTAACAGACAGATCATGTCATACTCGGGATATTGTAATCAGTATACATGCACTCAGGCGTAGGATGACAATGAGTCAGACGGTCTTTCGGGTGAAGCTGCTGTACGTGCGAGAAAGGACCGTTCGTTATGAATCACAAAATACTTCACTGGTTAAAATACCCCTGGTTGGGGACAGGCATCCTGACGATTCTTGGCATAGCGGTTAACTGCTTCAAGCTGGATTTATCGGTTGTTCTTCAATTTATCTTTGGCGGTACGGCTGCCCTGATCATTTTAAGATTATACGGACTGCGGTTTGCAGCGCCGGCAGTTGTACTTATCAATCTGCCTTTTCTATGGACAGACTATTACGGATTCCTGCTGGCAGTCATGGGGCTGGAATTGATTTTTGTATGTATTGGCTCACGTCTATTTCCCAAGAGCAGTCTGCTCAAAATGGATGCGGCTTTCTGGGTGCTGGTTGCGCTGCCGATGTTATTTGTCGTGTACCGATACGCGCTTGAGCATACGGATCTTCGGCTGATCGGGCTACTGACCATAAATAGTGTGCTGAACGGTATTGTTAACGGGCTGGTGGCTTCGATTGTGGTGGAATCGCTGCTAAGCCGTGTAGCGATTGGCAGCCGGCCGTTTTATCCGATATCGCTGGGACGCATCCTATTCAAATATTTGCTGGCCTCTGTCGTGCTGGCTTGCCTGCTGGTGATGTTTGTAAATGGCCGTCAGCAATTTGAAGATATACTGGACTATGGAGCGGAATATATGAGTCGTACATCGCGGCTGTATATTCAGGAGATTCAGCAGAATCTGCTCGTACGGCCTGACCGGATTCAGCTATTGATGATCGATTACAAAAAGGATTTTGCTATTGATTCGCTGCTGCTTGACGATTCCGGAAAAACACTCTATACCACCATGCAAGCATCATTAGCAGCACGTTTTGCCGATAATACAGGATATCAGACAATGCTGGTTGAGCATCAGCCTGTCCATGGCCGTATTTATCAGCAGTTTCCCGACAGACCCCTCTACAAGCTGGAACGCTGGCAGGAGTCTTATCTGGTAATGAGTGTACCATTGTTGCAACAATATCGTCTTGTCTTAACTATGCCGCTTAACTTTTATTTAAACCCATATTATGCATTTTATCTAAGCAGCATTATAAAAATATTGCTTGTCGTTATTATGGCGCTTCTTTTGGCAAAGCCTATCAGCCGCAAATTGAGCCGTCCGCTGCTGCAGCTGGCTCAGGCTTCCAATAATATTCCGTCCAAGATCAAAGAAAATCGTCCGCTTCATTGGCCGGAGACCAATATTCTGGAAGTACGCAAGCTGATTCGTAATTTTAAATCGGTTGTCAGCACAATGGAACACCAGTATTTGCAGATCAAAAAGGATAAAGAGCTGTTGGAAATACGGGTAGTGGAGCGTACATTTGATCTGGCAGAAAGTGAAGCGCAAAAAAGTGCTATTTTGCAAATGGCGATCGACGGTATTATTTCAACAGATAGCCAGCTGCGGATTACCGAATTCAATCCGGCTGCCGAGCAGATGTTCCGCTGCAGGCAGGATGAAGTTATCGGCCGTCCATTAGCGGATATTATCCTGCTGGAAGCTGGAGATAATGGAGAAGGCTGTATAGCCGTGCAAGCGATCCGTCTGGACAATACAACATTCCCGGTGGAGCTGACGCGCAGCAACATACTGGCGGAAGGTACTTCTTTTCATACCTTTTTCGTTCATGATCTGACAGAAGAAGAACATCTGAAGCAGCAGCGAAGTGAGCAGGAGCGACAGCTCCAGCTGCTGAGTGATCGTCTGCTGGAAGAACAGGGCGCTGCCGAGAAACAGAAAAGTATTACAGGCAATCTGCTGCAGTCCGTGGAAGAGGGCGTAGTCATGTGCGATTCCCAGCAGCTGATTTCCTTTATGAATCCGACGATGCAGACCTGGTTCGAGCTGGCTGATTATACCGGACAACCCATTACAGAGCTGCTGATCCATATTGATCAGCTGACAGACAATACCTTTTCCCTGAATGAAAGACTGGAACATTATATGAACAGCGGCGAGCATTGGGAACAGGGAGAACTGATTCTGCTGAGCAACAAGCGGATCCTGTCACTCTACGTGACGCCAGTTATTGATCCGGTCGCCGGAATCCAGCACGGGTTTCTTCTCGTCTTCCGTGATTGCACCGAAGAAAAAAGGGTGCGACAGATGCAGGATGAACTGATTGCCGTCGTCTCGCATGAGCTGAGAACGCCGCTGTCGGCGATTATGGGTTATATCGAGATGCTGAGCCTGTATGAAGATATGCCGGCTGCCAAGCGGCAGGAGTTCATGAATACGATTCAGCAGGAGGGCAACCGTTTATCCAGACTGCTGGATGATTTCCTGGACAGTCAGCGTATCGAAGCAAGGCATATTGAATACCATATGAGCTGTCTGGCGGTACGCGAGCTCGTGCAGACGGTATGCTGTCAGTGGGATATTCATTCGCGGCATCGCATCCGTATACATGCCGGGAACGAGGAAATGTATATTTGGGGCGATCAGCACCGTATGATTCAGGTGATCCATAATCTGATCAGCAATGCGCTCAAATATTCACCAGATAGCATGGCGGTCGATATTAATATCAGACAGGAAGCCGACTCGGTCATTATTGCGATCGAAGATTATGGGATTGGTATTCCGGAGCAGGATCAGCCGCATGTATTTCGCAAATTTTTCCGTTCCCATTCGGCGGCTTCCCGCAAAATTAGCGGAACCGGACTGGGATTATACATCGCTAATCTGATCGTGCAAGATCATCAGGGTCAGCTGCAGGTCGTCTCCAATCCGGGTCATGGTTCCACGTTTATCCTGATGCTGCCAAAGTATACACCATTAACTTATTTTCTATAAAAAAGGTTGGCTCAGGCAGAAAATGAGCTCCTGAACCGTAAGTACGGAGTAACTTTGCCAAGAGGAATTGACAGTGTTATGCCGGCTGAATTAAGCTAGGGGTGACAAGGATAATGAGCAGAACCAAAGCGGGGATTTCCCCATGGAAATAGACTGCGAATGAAGATAGCGGGAGAGTCTGCGGATGTATGCGATCCGCCACCGAAGGAGCAAGCCGGCGGGAATGCCAGCCCCCGGTCAATCTCTCAGGTACCATGAACCGCTGCCGGACGCAACTCTGGAGAGAGCGCAAGCCACCCAAGGGGTATGATAGGCACAATGCCAGTATCGAAGATACCGGTATGCCCGTCCAAACTCTCAGGTAACGAGGACAGAGCAACAGGCCCTTGCAGGCCCTGCTCTGTCTTTTTTGTTGTCAGTTGGTACCGGATATGGAAAATGTATTATCAGCGGATACACACGGCGGAGAGCATCTATAGCACGACTCTGCCGGAATATAACTTGTTCAAGACAATAATCCACAGGCGCATATGCGGGAAAGAGGAATCAGAATGCGTTTTAAAAATGTATTCAACATTATCGGCCCATCCATGGTGGGTCCATCCAGTTCACATACGGCAGGAGCAGCACGTCTGGGGCGTGCGGCAAGGCAACTGCTGGGCGTTTGCCCGGAACATGCGGATATTATTCTGTACGGTTCATTTGCCGAAACGTACTGGGGACACGGTACCGATCTGGCACTGGTAGGCGGATTGCTGGACTACAGTCCCGATGATCCCCGCCTGCCGGATGCAGCGGAAGAAGCCGACCATCTCGGAATGACGATTCAATTTGATAAAGGAAGCGGTAATTATCCGCATCCGAACTTTGTACGTATTCGTCTGCAGCAGGGAGAGCGTACCGCCGAGCTGGCAGGCGCTTCTATCGGAGGCGGAAATATCGAAATTCATGAAATGAACGGGTTCGATCTCAGAGGGTCCGGGCAGTACCCGACGCTGGCGGTAGAGCATCAGGATAGCAAAGGAGTATTGGCGGATATTACGCGTACCCTGAGCGAGTCGGAGCTGAATATCGGCTTTATGGACGTGGATCGCAAATCACGCAGCGGTGAAGCAATGACAGTCATCGAACTTGATAGTGCCCCGGTTCAGGAAGTGCTGGATCGAATCGAGCAGCTGCCTCATGTGACTCGGGCAGTAGTTATTAATCTGGATTAATGGAAGGTTGTGAATCGGAATGCAATTCCGTTCGTTAAAAGATATTATCAGACTGTGTGAGGAACGTTCCGTAACGATAGCAGAACTGATGGTCGAAGAGCAGGTCAAGGAAACCGGCGTATCCCGCGAAGAAGTCATTCAGCAAATGACGGACTATTATCATATTATGAAAGAAGCTGTACACAAAGGGATTACAGAGGATACGGTTTCCCGCAGCGGATTGACCGGCGGCGATGCACGCCGGGTATACAATTATCTGAATAACGGAGAGACTGCATCCGGCAGCGATGCGACGCGTGCGATGTCCTATGCTCTTGCTGTATCCGAAGTAAATGCCTCGATGGGACGCATTATCGCGACGCCGACAGCAGGTTCCTGCGGCATTATTCCCGGTGTATTCGTAAGTACACAGGAGCGGTTTGGCTGGAGCGACGAGCAGATGGTCATGGGATTATTTGCTGCTGGAGCGATCGGTTATGTTATCGCCAATAACTCGTCGATCTCTGGCGCAGAGGGCGGCTGTCAGGCCGAGGTAGGATCTGCAATCGGTATGGCTGCAGGTGCAGTCGTCGAGCTGCGAGACGGTAGTCCCGAGCAAGCGATGCATGCAGTAGGTCTTGCTCTCAAAAATACGCTGGGGCTCATCTGTGATCCGGTAGCTGGATTAGTAGAGATTCCATGTATCGTCCGTAATGGACTGGGCGCAGTCAATGCACTGGCTGCTGCCGATATGGCACTGGCTGGCGTACGCAGTGCGATTCCTTCGGATGAAGTAGTAGATGTTATGCTGCAGGTAGGACGCTCTATGCCGAGTGAGCATCGTGAGACAGCCCGCGGCGGCCTGGCCCAGACCCCTACCGGTCGCAAAATTACAGAAGAACTGCGCCGTCGTAGACAGAATAACGGCAATTAAGATCGGAATCAACAGGATGATCTCCTGTCTTATTTCAATATAAAGACTGCCTGCTGCAGTACCTGAAGCCTCTGCTTTGTGCGGAGGCTTTTGAGTATACTGGTTATTATTCTACAACCAGCCAAAAAAGAGAAAAGATCCATAGAGTGCATCTTCAATATGGATTCACTTTTCATAAGCGTGTAAAAAGATGCTCTGAGGATTAGCCACTGTATCTCATCATTACAATACCAAAAACCGCCGTCATCAACAGGGATGACGGCGGTTATTTTTGTTATTGGATTAATCTTCAAGAACCAGCGGACGAAGCTTGGCTTCGATCTCTGTACGATGCGGCTCCAGGAATGGAGGCAGAGACAGTGTTTCGCCGAGCGAATCCATAGACTCATCAATATCGAACCCCGGTGTATCGGTCGAGAGCTCGAACAGAATGCCGTTTGGCTCACGGAAGTAGAGCGCGCGGAAATAGTGACGGTCAACTTTACCGGAGTTGGGAATACCCAGTTTGGATAATTTCTCCGACCAGGCATTGTATTGTTCTTCATTCGGTACACGGAAAGCGACGTGATGGACACCCCCGCGGCCAAGACGGGCAAATGGCAGCTCCGGACGTGTCTCGATATGAATTTCGGCACCTGCACCGCCTTCACCGGTAGCATATACCTGAATATCGGCATGCTGCTCACCAGCCAGAGATGGATAGGAACCGACATGGCGAAAGCCGAGTACTTCGGTCAAAATCATTACCGTGTTATCAGGGTTGGCTACCGTCAGTGTCACCGGTCCCAAACCGAGAATACCGTGTTCTACCGGTACATCCGAACCCGCCCATGCCTGACCGGGTGCAACGCCTTGCTCATTGTTGTCGGCTACCAGAATCAGACGGGTACCTTCAAAATCTTGGAAAGCAAGCGTATCGCGTCCGGCACGGGATTTGATTTCTTCGTGCGTTACATTAAGGCTGTCAAAACGATCGGACCAGTATTGCAGAGCTGCAGTATCAGCTACACGCAGGGAAGAAGCAGAAATACTGGATACACCCTGATACGTTGGACCAATGCCCGGCAGATCAAAAAAGGTCAATTCACTGCCCGGAGAAGCAACGCCATCTCCGTAAAAGAGGTGATAGGAAGTGGTATCGTCCTGATTGACTCCTTTTTTGACAAGACGCATTCCCATTACTTTGGTATAAAAATCAAAATTCTTTTCCGCTTTGCCTGTCATGATCGAGACGTGGTGAATACCTAACAGTTCCATAATCATCATCCTCCTGAGATTGTATATATAAATTGTTTTTGTATTTGAAATCTTAATGTTAAGATAATTATAGCATGAGTTTGGAAGAATACAAGAGGGTAGGCGAATTTTTGTGAGAAAAGTATAGTAGCTTTATTAAAAGGGAATATGAATCTGCATAAATTCATATAGAAAAAGAGGATTATACAGCAAAAAGACCATCCGATAGTATACGGATGGTCTTTGATACATTCAGATCATCAAGCCGTCAAGATCTGTAACAATAAGAAGTCATTAATGATTCGACAATCCGCCGCTTTCTGCGCGTGTTGTTACACGTGTGCGGTAAGTGTCGGTCTCCAGACCAATTTGCGGGAATACTTTGTTGAGGTCAGGGAATTTGGCAAGAATCTGCTTGTTGTCTGTACGCAGATCCATTTTGCTGTAATCGTAAAATCCTGCCTGTCCTACACTATTGATAAAGTCATTACCTGCGATCGTGGTATCTCCTTTTTTGGGAACCACGACACTTGGTGTGTTAACCAGCATATTATCTGTCATTTTGGTTCCGTTTGGATATTCGGGATGCCAGCTTGGGTCCAGGATGCTGCTCCACAGGGTATGATTATAACCATACTTTTGCTGAAGCGTTTTGCCGTATTGGGCCCATGGATTGCTAGTTGGATTCATCTCGCGCAGCTGGTCGGCGAAAATGCTGTTCACGCCATGGCTTTTGTTATCGCCGCGCTGATCAATCTGAATCATATTGGAATCGACTACCAGATTGTTTTTGGCAATATTATCATGACCATTTAGCAGAATTCCTTTGGTAGAGCCCTGAATAATATTGTACTGGTAGTTATCTCCGCTATCGGCTCCATCCGAATAGAAACCATTGGAGCGTTTGTTATGATGAATAAAGTTATAGCGGAGCACGTTGCCATACGATGCCCAGTCCTGTGCGGTATAGAAGGCACCGGTGTCACCTTCGATCAATGACGTATTGTGTACTTCATTGTATTCAAAAGTCAGATTGTTGCTGTATACGTAGCGTACAGCATCTTTGGGAACATCATGCATCAGGTTATGGTCAAACGTGATACCGACCGAGTTGCGAACCAGAATCGGCTCCAAGTGAGTCAGCTCACCTACATGATGAATATGATTATTGGTGACGCGACTATTGGCAGCAGTCAGGCTTTTGCGGTCACCAGAATCATTGATGCTGATTCCGAATCCGCCCAGTTCATAAATGTCATTGCTTTGGAACAGGTTGGAAGAACCGCCTACATCTAGTATTCCGCCGTTACCCAGATTACGCAGGGTGTTGGCAGCCACTGTAATATGCCCGCTGTTTTTGAGTTCAATCCCGTTGCCCATACTACCTTCAATTGTAAAGCCTAGCAGCTGCACATAGGAGGCATTTTTGAACGAGACCACCGGATTTTCATTATCGGCAACAATCATATTCAGGTTCTGGATTTTGCCGCCTTTTGGATAGTAATAAAGCTTATGATCCTTGAAGTCGAGTGCCCATTCACCTGGCTGATCAATTTCGTCCAGATAGTTGATTGCCCGCCATTCTTCAATACCTGTTCCGATCCGGTAAGGAGCACGGATCTTGGCTGTATATCCCGAATCATATGCTGACTCATAGACGTTGCCACTTACCGTCTTGGCATACACATCTTTGGTTACCACTGTCTGACTCGTGTTCTCATCCGGATAATATACAGGCGAAGGCTGTTCGCCAAGATAAGTCACTGGTGAGTCGGTAGCAGAACGATCCGACTTCAGAGCAGACGATTCCTTGGTAAGCGTACGATCTGTTCCAGAAGCAGTAGAATCTGCGGCAGCAGCGCTGTCTGTTTTCGCAGCAGTCTGATCGGTTTTTGAAGCTGTTGGCGCTGTGACAGGATTATCCAGCGACTGGAGTGTCACCGGTTTGGCATCTTCGGCTTCCTGCGCAGGGTCTGCGGCTTCAGTCTTCAGCAGGGAGTCTTCGGTCAGCTCTTCCTTGAGTTCAACCGATTTAGTTGTACCGCCTTCCTGATACATCGTATACGCTGTACTGGATGTATCTACATCGTGCAGCGCATCGTCAGCCGAAGGAGGCGTAGTCAGGGACTGCTGATTTTTATACGTATCGGCCAGAGCGGAGGTACTATTACGATAATCGACAACTGCTTTGCTCCATTTGGAGCCCATTCCGCCGTCCGGAATATCTTTTAGTGTGATGACATGATGCTTGGTATCTATTTCCTGAACCGAGCTGGTGATGGGACTCCATACAGTTCTCCAGAATCCTTTAAGATAAAGGGGATGGCCGGATTCGAGTGACTTTTTCCAGCGTTCGGAACGGTTGGTTCCATCCAGGTCCAGTGTATTGGTCGTATCATCATTCTCGGGGATACCGCCTTCTCCGTAGTAAAAGGATTTGGCATCTGCCGAGCCGTTAATAGTCGTCCAGCCTTTGCGATGATTATTGACCGATTCGCCCGGATTCGGCCACTGGGAGATTGGCTGACGTTCACCATTAGCGATCAGGTCAACAATACCCCATTGCTCGGTAAAGGAAGTACCGCCGCTAAAGTGAAAAATATGCTTGAATCCTTTTTGGGTCATATCCAGCTCATACAGCTTGTCGGCATAGACATTCGGATGGACGCGAGCTGCTGCTGCCGGGCTAAGCGGCTTCCAGTCGGATGCCGGTACATGTACACCATTGGTCAGTGTGACATGTTCGCCGGGATAGCTGCGGTAAATAATTGGTTTATCTGCAGTACCTGAATCTTGTTCATTCAATTCCAGGGTAGAAGTCTCATATTCGCCGCCTTTGATCCAGACGGTAATACCATGCTCGGGCAGCTTGCCATTCAGAGCACGGATAGCATCTCTTGCTTTTTCCAGAGTGGCATATGGCTTGTCTTCGCTGCCATCTCCGCTTGTATCACTACCGGAAGTTGCTACATACAGATTCATTCCGGTTGCTGTGACCGCTCCGCTGCTCAGTATGGCAGTTCCCTGGCTGCTTGCCTGTTCGGCAATTGCGTAGGGAACAGCCATCGCACTGGACAGCGCGAGTACAGCCGTAAGCGATACAATTTTTTGAAACGTCTTCATGTGTATGAATTCCCTCCATTCTCATTGTGTGCGAGTAGCCGGAGTACGAGCATGTCTCCGTCATGATGCAGTACCTGATTTATAATCTGCAACCACCCCCTTCACAGAATCAGTCGGTCAAAGCCATTATATATAATAAAAGATTGTCGAGAAATTAGCAAAAACAAAAAAATATATCATTAATTGTAAAAATTATCTCATTAAATTAATATATGTGTTTCTTTTTTGTAACCATTTGAGCATAGCTTGTTCGATCTTGTCAAGTTTTGCATGAAAAAGAATCTGCAGGAATCACGTCAAAAGAGGCTTTGTGCACATGTGAAGGGATGTCTTTGTTTAGCAATAAAGTACTTGAAACAAGCGCACAATGAGAGCTTTACTGCTTGTTTAACGGTTGGCTGTTATTACAAAATACGACTGTTTATACCCGAAAAAAGCAGAAATCCCGGGTGAACAGGATTTCTGCTTTTTAAAGTCAGGCAAAGAGGGGAGTTAGCCGTTATCTGTACAAGCTGTTTTTTGCTTCGTACATTTAAAATATTTATCCAAAAAGATTAACGGTTGGTCAGGCCTCCGGATTGTGCACGGGATATGACTTTGGTACGATATTGATCCTGCACTAGACCGATTCTTGGGAAAATCGTATTCAATCCGATAAATTTAGCTTGAATTTCTGGGTTGTTGGAGCGGAAATCCATATTTTTGGCGTCAAAAAACTGGGCATCAGCGATATTAGTAAAGTTCAGATTATCTTTTACAGTAAACGTACCATTTTTGGGAGTAGTGACCGCACCGCTTTGTACGAATACATTATTGGAAATATTGGAGCCGTTCGGGAATTCCGGATGCCAGTTCGGATTCAGGATATCCGCCCACAGATTGGTAGTGTAGCCATAAGTGGCTTTCAGGTCTTTACCATACTGCAACCATGCGCCAGAAGTCGGATTTTTGCTGATCAGGTTTTGTGCATAGGCACCGGTTGCGGTGTACCCACGCTGGATACCGCGATCGTCGATTTGTCCTGCTTTTTGCGTATCGATGACCATATTGTTGCGAGCCAGATTGTCATGTCCGCCGCCCATTAGGAAGCCGGTTTGGGATTGCTGGATAATGTTTTTGCTGACTACGTCACCGCTGTCGCCATCGTCAAAGTAGAAGCCGTTGGAACGCTGGTTGTGGTGAATAAAGTTGTAGCGCAGTACGTTACCGTAAGAAGTCCAGTCCTGTGGTGTGTAGAAAGCACCTGTGTCACTTTCGACCAGAGACGTATTATGAACTTCGTTGTATTCCATCAGCAGATTGTTGTCGGACGGATATTTGATTGCTGCTTTGGGAGTATCATGCACCAGGTTATGATCAACGGTAACACCAACTGATTCACGGACAACGATACCTTCCAGGCTGGACAGGGTACCGACTTTGTAAATGTGGTTATTGCTGATTTTGGTATTGGAATTGGCCAGTGTGGCACGATTGCCAGAGAAACCGACCGTAATGCCGCTTGCCCCCACTTCAAACACGTCGTTACTTTGAATGATATTGTTGTTGCCATAGTAATCGACAATACCGCTGCCAGTTACATAGCATACATTGTTGCCGGCAATTGTAATATGGTGGGAACGCTGCAATTCAAATCCGTTACCCATACCGCCTTCTACGTCAAAGCCGAGGAACTGGATATAAGCTGCATCATTGAATTTGACGATAGAAGATTTGTTATCGGCGATGGTTACGATTTGCTTGCTCAGGTCGCCAGTCGGATAGTAGTAGATTTTGCCGTCTTTAAAGTCCAGTGCCCATTCACCCGGCACGTCGATTTCGTCCAGATAGTTGATCGCTTTCCATTCTTCCAGACCGCTGCCGACACGATAGCTGACACTTGTGTCAGGAACAAATGGATCGCTATTCGCAACTGCCGCTTCGTACACGCTGGCTGTTACAGTTGCAGCGCCCAGTGGTGGAACGACCAGCGAAGGTGCCCCATATACATTGGAGGTTACATTGTTATTGGTAGAGGACAGGTAAGTGACTGGTGATTGTTGTGTGAATGGAGTAGAGGTGTTGTATACATTGGCAGTAACACTGGTGGAGTTGAGAGTACGGGTGGTGTTAACAACGGTTGGGCTGAATTTGTCACCCATGCCGCCGCTAGGGATGTCCTTTAGAGAAATGATGGAATCGGCAGGGAAAATAGCGCCCACCTTGCTTGTTACCGGACTCCAAGCTGTTCTCCAGAACCCTTTGACATAAAGGTCATGGCCTTTAGCCATCGATTTTTTCCAACGTTCGGCACGGTTGGTATTATCGGCATTCACATCGTCAGTGGAATCTCCGTCTTCCGGGATGCCGCCTTCACCGTAGTAAAAGGATTTGGAATCGGCGGAACCGTTCATGGTCACCCAGCCAGGGCGGTTGGAGTTGATAGACTGGTCAGCGTTCGGCCATTGGGAGATTGGCTGGCGAATGCCATCAACGATCAGATCGGCGATGCCCCATTTTTCGGTAAATGTGCTGCCGCCTTCGAAGCCGGCGATATTCTGGATACCAAGTGCAGCTGCATCAATCTCACGCAGCTTGCTGGCACTTATTGCAGGATTTACACGGGCTGCAGCATCTGCACTGAGTGGCTTCCACAGGGTAGGATCAATGCCTTTACCGGTAGTCAGGTTGACGGTTTCGCCAGGATAAGTGCGGTAGATCACCGGTTTGTCGGCTGTACCGGAATCCTGTGGGAACAGATCGAATGTTGCAGGGAGGTTGTAAGTTCCGCCTTTGACCCATACGGTGACGCCGCCAGCTGGCAGGACACCTTTGTAAGCACGTACAGCGGATCTTGCTTTGGTGATCGATTTATAGGGAGCTTCTTTGGTTCCTTTGCCAGTCACGTCGTTGCCTGTCAGATCCACATAAATATTGGCGCCTGTCTGAACGATGTTACCGCTGCTGATCATTCGTGTTGCTGCCGCTGCATAAGTGGTTTTGGTCTGTGTTGGCAAGAAGCCTACCAGTAATGCTGCCGATAATGTTAATGCTGTCCATTTTTTGATGCTCATCATGATGATTTCCCCCTGATATAATAAAGTCGGGCACGAACCCGGTAAATGAATTAAAAGGTAAGAACATTTTTACTTAATCCATGAAAAGAGAGGCAAGATTTGGAACGATCAGCTTCAGTGCAGAATGACCCTTTGTCGAACAACCAGGTCCAAAGAAGTGGTAGTGGTTCTGCCGGCTTATCGCTGCCAGTAGTTCATAGGTGAAGTAAAAATGTTCCTTTCGACATAATTTAGTATATTACAACTTATAATGTCTGATAACCGCCTGAATTTCTTATTCTTTATTAGAGGGAATAGGGTTAATTAATAGGACAAATAGTAGCTAATTCCCATTACATACTAAGCAAACATTGAATTGGGACCTTGTATGCGAATGAACATCCTGTACCTTCCCATAAGTAGGAACATTTTTGCATAGAAAAAGCCCCCGGACTAGTCCGAAGGCGTGATCAAAGGCAGAATACCAAGTACTGATAGTCAGGTGTAGCGGTTGGCTTTAGCGCACAACAAGACGATAAGCGTCTTTGAAAAGTCCGATCTGTGCATATACCTGATTAATATTGGGGAATACCGAGAGAACTGCACGATTCCGTGTCTGTGGATGTACGGAAGAATCGCTATCGGCGAATCCTTCCAGATCGGTTAGCCGAATATCTTTAATCCGGGTATTGTGTGCAATCATTACGACTCCTTTTTTGGGACCTGTAATCATACCGGTATCCACCAGTACATTATCGAAGAACCGGGTGCCATTCGGGTACTGTGGATTCCATTTCGGATCCAAGACATCCGGCCAGAGGTGATGGGTGTTATAACCGTATGTTTTGGCGAGGAATGTACCGTAGCTTTTCCAGGGTTCCTGCATCAGTTTCATTTTCTGGAGCAGCAGTCCCTGTTCACTGCCCGGTGAATAATTGCGTTCAATACCACGATCATCGATCTGGATAGAATAGGAATTGATAATCAGATTACTGTTAGCCTGATTATAATGGCCACCACCAAACAGAAAAGCCTTATAGACATCGCTGACTACGTTATTATAGTAGGTATCTCCGCTGTCTCCATCATCGACATAGACTCCATTGGCGAGTGGACTGTCATCGATATGGTTGTACCGCAGTACATTTCCATAAGAAGACCAGTCCTTTGCTGTATAAAAGGCGCCGGAATCACCATCGATCTGGGAGAAATGATGAATCCGATTATACTCAAACAGCAGATTGTTATTGGAAATGTAACGGATGCCATGCTTGGGCATATCGTGCAGCAGGTTATGTGTAATACGGACACCAATCGATTCACTGATAATCATGCCTTCCAGATGAATCAGCTTTCCAATATTATAAATGTGATTATTCACAATTTGCGTATTGGCCGGAATCAGCTTCATTCGATCGCCTGCCTCGCCGACACTGATCCCGAAGCTTCCCGTTTCGTAGATATCATTGCTGCGGATATCATTGTCGTGTCCATGATAATCGAGAATACCGCCGCCTGCGACATTGCGCACGGTATTGCCTGCCAATGTAATATGATGGGACTGCTCCATCTCGATTCCGTTATCCATGCTGCCTTCGATAGTCAAGTCTACCAGCTGAATATGGGAAGCATTCAGCATTCGAACAATAGGGCCGGAATTATCAGCAATAATGATATCCTGTTCGGCGATTCTGCCGGTCGGATAGTAATATAGCTTGCGGTCATGAAAGTCAAGAGCCCACTCGCCGGGAGTATCGATCTCATCCAGCAGATTGACGGCCTGCCATCCTTCGGTACCGCTGCCTACGCGGTACACCTGAGCAGTTACCGTAGCCGGCGCTTCAGCATACACATCATTGTGAACAGCGCCGGACTCGTAATCGATCGGACTGCCTAACCCGGCGGGAGCAGGATCTTCCGTATAGGTGTTGTCCGCTACGGATAGGACGGCTTCCTGAACAAGTGATCCGGGAGCATCCATACTCCATTTGGAGCCCATGCCGCCCTCGGGTATATCCAGCAGCCGGATCGTATTTTTTTTCACATCGATCCGTTCTACCTTGTTCATTACCGGGTCAAAGTCGGTCCGCCAAAATCCACGCAGATACAGATCATGTCCCTGCTTCATGGAAGATGCCCAACGGGTACTGCGCTTGCTGCCATCTGCATCCGTATCATTAATAGTGATACCATCGGTTGGACGACCTCCAGGTCCATAATAAAAAGACTGGGCATCAGCAGACCCGTTCATGGTTGCCCACCCGGGAAGACCGCCGCCAGCTCCCTGGTCAGGATTCGGCCATTGAGAGATAGGCTGTCTGACCCCGTTTACGATCAGATCCGGAATCCCCCATTCCTGGACAAATGTTGTACCTCCAGGGAATCCATCAATATTCTTGATATGGAGTGCTTGCAGGTCCAGTTCGTGCAGTTCACCTGCAGACACTTTGGGATGAACACGTGCAGCTGCTTGGGGATTAAGATTTTTCCAGGCAGTGGAAGGAATCATTTTGGCTGTGGTAATAGTTGCACGCTCGCCGGGATAGCTGCGATAGATTACCGGACTGCCGGGCGTTCCAGAATCCTTTTCCACAAGCTCCAGTGGAGCCGGGATCGTATATTCTCCTTTCCGCAGCCATACGGTCACCCCACCCTGAGGACGTTGCTTCGACGTATTGCGGACGATGGATTGGGCTT
Organism: Paenibacillus bovis; assembly: GCF_001421015.2. Taxonomy (NCBI): domain Bacteria; kingdom Bacillati; phylum Bacillota; class Bacilli; order Caryophanales; family Paenibacillaceae; genus Paenibacillus; species Paenibacillus bovis. The sequence goes on along the minus strand of NZ_CP013023.1, from coordinate 4,360,026 downwards.
TGGCCAATGTGCGGTAGGGGCGTTCGAGGGTTCCATTATTGGACGTATCACTTCCACCGGGAGATATGTAGATGTTAACCGTTGTTACAGGAGATATGGGCAATAGGGATGAATCGGATTCAGTCAGAGAAATGGCGGTACCATCAGCGGCATGTACAGGGGGCGTTCCGGACAACAACAGCAATAGGCTGGTCAAAAGACACAGCAATTGCAGCACATAATGACTGCGTTTCATAATTTCACTCCTATTCATAATTGATATTGAATGTGCGATACTGATGTCTGACAACAGGGACAGAGACAGTTGCAATTACGGTTACAATTACGATGAAGTGTTGCTTGGCAATTATATACTGAAGTCTGGGTTTTTGATACATTTTTAACTGTAAAATATAGGTAATATTACTAATATACTTATATATATCATTTATTCCACATAATTATACGTATTTTCTCAGCGATAAGTCAGATATGTACCATTTGCGATGAAGTGAAAAAGATGCGAAAACATCATATGCTCTCCATAACCTTTCTAATAAACATGCCAAAAAGCCCTGGATGATTCCAGGGCTTTTTGGCTTGAGGCTTAAAATTCTATTTCTGCTTGTTGGTTGGATCAGCCTTGTGACTCCTGATCGATCAGGAGTGTGAATCCGGCGCGGAGTGGTTGCTTAATCCGTTGTATTGATTGCGTGCAACCGGCTGGCTACGGTACTGATCCTTGTATAATCCAATTTCGTTAATCACTTTGTTGAGCGAAGGGAACTTTTGGAGTATAGCCTTGTTTTGTGTCCGCAGATCCAGATTGCTGTAATTATAAAATCCGGCTTCATTCACCGTATTCAGAATTACATTGCCCTGGGCAGCTACATCCCCTTTTTTGGAGATCTTGATAGTGGCTCCACCGACCAGCACATTGTTACTCAGCTTGCTGCCATTCGGGTACTGCGGATTCCAGCTGGCACTCAGTACCGAGCTCCACAGATTGCCTTTCATGCCGTACTGTTTGGCGAGCTTCTCGCCGTACTGCTTCCAGGGGCCGCTCATCGGATGGAAGCCGCGGAGCAGCTTGGCATATTCGCTGTTCAGTCCGTAATTCAAACTGTCGGAACGGTCATTGATTTCCATGGATTCCGTGTCGATCAGCAGATTGCCGGTTGCAATATTATGATGCCCATTCTCGACGATAAAGGCGCGCTTGGTGTCCTGGATAATATTGTTCTGGTACGTATTGCCACTGGAACCGCCATCGGCATAAAATCCATTGGAGCGCTGATTATGATGAATCATATTATAACGAAGTACATTGCCATAGGAAGACCAGTCCTGTGCAGTATAGAATGCACCGGTATCGCCTTCGACGAGTCCTGTATTATGTACTTCGTTGTACTCAAATAACAGTTTGTTGCTAAAGGTATAACGAATCGCATCCTTGGGCACATCATGCAGCAGATTATGATCGATCCGCAGTCCAACCGACTCCCGGATAATCAGTGGCTCCAGATGCACGAGCAGACCGGTGTTATAGATATGATTGTTGGTAATCCTGGTATTGGCAGCAGTCAGTTTGGCGCGGTTGCCTGCTTTGTTCACACTAATACCAAAGCTGCCGGTATCATAAATCGTATTACTCTGAATCATATTGTGGCTGCCGCCGGAATCGGTTATAGCACCGTTGCCCATATTGCGTATCGTCAGTCCCGCCAGTGTAATATGATTGCTGTTCTGTACGTTGATACCGTTACCGAGTCCATTTTTGAGTTCAAATCCGATAAAACGGAGATGGGAAGCGCCGTTAATGCGGATAATTGGGTCGGTACGATCGGCAATAACCGTGTTCATTTCTTTGATCGGCTTGGGTGGATAGTAATAAATTTTGCCGTCTTTGAAGTCCATAGCCCATTCGCCGGGCTGATCGATCTCTTCCAGCAGATTGAGCAGGCGCCATTCCTCGCTGCCATCCCCTACACGATACTGGTTATCTGTAGTCGCTGCATTGGCGACAGCACTGAATTTGGAGCCTATGCCGCCAGCCGGTGTCTCTGACAGATGAATCGAGCGGGAAGAAGGCTGGATCTCGTTCAGACGTATCGTAGCCGGACTCCATACCGTTCTCCAGAATCCCTGAAGATATACACCATGTCCGGTCTGGATCGCTCGTTGCCAGCGTGCCATTCGTCCCAGATTGCTGGTATCCTTGTTCTGCTTGTCATCGTAATAAAAAGATTTCTCGTTGACGATACCTGAGGCGACAGCCCAGCCTGCACGGTTGCCGGCAGAAGCATCATCTTTGTTGGGCCACTGGGAGACCGGCTGCATGGCATCACCGGCAATCAGCTGCAATATGCCCCATTTTTCGGTAAAGTAATCACCGCCGGTAAAACCCTGGATATTCTGAAAGCCCAGCTTTTTCACATCCAGTTCCAGCAGCTGGCCCGGTTGAATCGCCGGATTGACACGTTCACGCGCTTCAGCGCTGAGCGGTTTCCAATCAGCCGGATTCACCGATGTTCCATTGGATAGCGTTGCTTTTTTGCCGGAATAGGTCCGGTAAGTGATCGGTGCCTGAACAGTACCGGAATCGGCAGCTGTCCATTCCAGCGTAGCATTAATCTGATAATTGCCTTCTTTGACCCATACGGTTGCTCCACCGGACGGCAGAGGCTTGCTGCGTTTGCGCAGATCATCGCGCGCAGCCTGAATCGTAGCATACGGATGCTCCTGACTGCCATTTTGCTGCTGTGCATTCGCCGAAGCATCCACATACAGATTGATTGGAGTGGAGGCATTCGATCCGCTGTCAAGCGCACCCTGTCGGGAATTCGCTTGTTCACCCTGCCATAAAGGGAATAATAAAAGCAGGATCAGACCGCTCATTAGTACGACATATTTTATGTTTTTCACCTGCAATACCTAACCTCCCTTTTTTCCTTATTAAAGGTAGTATATGGAGGGAAGAACAGTAGTGTCAATTTTTTGAATGGTTAAAGGGCTTAGTCTTTGTTCCTGTTTGTTAATTGAGCAACTGAACTAAAAAAGAAACCAGTCCGCAGGTAGCAGATTGGTTTCTTCTATAGAAAGGTTTTGAAATTTATAAAAATGAATAATCCCGGGTAAAAGGAAAAATACATGTGTACGAGTTAACAAGGATGAGAGGAAGAGCGAACAGATTCTTCCGATACGTGTATCCTGATAAACCGTATGCCGGGTGTCCTTAGTTGCGGTTAGTTAATCCGCCAGTCTCTGCACGGGTCACTACGCGGATGCGATAAGCATCTTGCTGCAGGCCGATTTGTGGGAAGATACTGTTCAGGTTAGGGAACTTGGACAGCACCTGAGAGTTTTTGGAGCGCAGATCCATCTGGCTGTAATTATAGAACGAAGCAGCACTTATGCTATCGATCGTATTGTTGTTGGCTACCGTATAGTCGCCGTATTTAGGCTTGATTACACTACCTACCTGCACAAGAGCATTATCGATAATTTTGGAACCGTTCGAGTATTCCGGACGCCATGCAGGGTTGAGTATATCGCTCCACAGGTTGTCGGTGTAGCCATATTTGGCTTTTAACTGGGCTGCATAATTCAGCCATACGCCTGATGTCGGGTTTTTGTCGCGCAGTGTATCAGCAAAGATACTGCTTACGCCGTAGTTCTGGGTAACGGCGGCACTAATGGCCAGCGTATCGCTGCGGTTCTCGATTCGTGCTGTATTGGACGCTACAATCACATTGTTTTTGGCAATATTGTGATGTCCATTCAGCTGCAGGGCGCGATCAGAACCCTGGATAATATTGTTGTAGTAATTATCCCCGGCATCGCTGCCATCTGCGTAAAATCCGTTGGCACGCTGATTGTGGTGGATAAAGTTGTAACGCAGATCATTCCCGTAGGAAGACCAGTCCTGCGCAGTGTAGAAAGCGCCTGTGTCACTTTCGGCCAGTGCGGTATTATGCACTTCATTGTATTCAAAAGTCAGGTTGTTATTCCGTTCATAACGTACAGCGTCTCTTGGTACATCGTGCACCAGATTGTGATCCACCCATACACCTACAGAGTCACGAATAACAATGCCTGCCAGATGGGCGTGCTGCCCGATATGATGAATATGATTGTTGGTAATGCGGGTACTTGCACCAGTCAGTGTTTTGCGATCGCCAGCGCTGCCAATACTGATACCGAATCCGCCAGTATCGTATATATCATTGCTTTTGATCATATTGGAATAGCCGTACGTGTCGATGATACCACCGTTACCGACATTCATGACTGTATTGCCGGCGATAGTGATGTGATGACTTTTTTGCAGGTCAATTCCGTTACCGAGTGTATCTTCGATCTGGAATCCGAGGAAAGAAATATAGGAGGCGCCATTCATTTTGACAACAGCATTGGGTTTGTCCGCAATTTCAACATCCATGTCGGCGATATTGCCTTTTGGATAGTAGTAGATTTTACCATCTTTGAAATCAAGTGCCCATTCGCCAGGCTGATCGATCTCGTCCAGCAGATTCAGTGCGCGCCATTCTTCGGTACCTTCACCGACGCGGTAAACAGGATTGGAACCTGCTACATCTTTGCTGAATTTGGAGCCCATGCCGCCAGCAGGCATATCGAGCAGGGTAATGCTGCCATCCGACGTGTTAATGCTCTGTACTTTGCTCATAAGCGGAGACCATAGTGTTCTCCAGAAGCCTTGCAAATACAGGTCGTGTCCCTGGGCAATCGAATTTTTCCAGCGATCGGCACGATTGGTTCCATCTGCATTCAGGGCATTGATGGTATCTCCATCTGCCGGCACACCATCTTCACCATAATAAAAAGATTTGGCATCTGCAGAGCCATTGGCTGTCGTCCAGCCACCACGTTTGCCGCCTGCCACTTCTTCGGGATTCGGCCACTGCGAGATTGGCTGCAGTTCACTGTTGACGATCAGGTCGATAATTCCCCACTTGTCGGAGAACGAAGTACCGCCCGGGTAAGAATTGATATTGGTCAGCCCCATTGATCTGACATCCAGCTCTACCAGTTTGGCTGCACTGACTTTGGGATTTACTCTTTTTTGAGCTTCACTGTTCAGTGGCTTCCAGAGCGTAGGATCTACCGATACACCATTGGAGATAATTACTTTTTCTCCCGGGTAGGAGCGGTATACAATCGATTTACCATTGGAGCCTGAATCAGAAGATGTTAATTCAAAAGTACCAGTGATTTTGTAGGTTCCGCCTTTGACCCAGACGGTTATTCCGCCAGCCGGAAGTACTCCTTTTTTGGCACGAATCGCGTCACGGGCCTGGGGAAGTGTTTTGAACGGTGTATCTTTGCTGCCGTCTCCACCGACAGCTACCGAGCCATCAACATAGAGATTAAGTCCTGTATTCGTTGTAGCTCCACTGCTAAGCGTAGTTACATTGCCGTTTAACGTACGATCCGCATATACAGAGGCCGGAGATGCAACAGATCCCAGCACTAATGTACTCATTAGAAGAACAGCTGCGATAGACTTCTTTCCAAACATAATAAAACTCCCTTTCTCAACTGGATATCCTGACGGGTTGTATAAGTTACTCCTTAGAAAATGAGATTAGTAGAAGAAATACAGGAATATGTGTAATAGTTATTTTGTCGGATATAGTGGTCTATTTATTAATATTTATAGATAAAATTGGTTAAAAAATAACAAAAATCGACTTTTTATGCTAAGGAAAGGGAAACGGAAATCCCTTTTAAAAGAGATTTCCGTTAGATTAAGAAGGGGGAAAGAAGATGTTAGGCAGTATTTATGAGTACAAAGATATAGATTCCTTAGAGAATAACTTATTCATTAAAATGATTAACGGTTAGTCATGCCTCCGGACTCAGCACGGGATATAACTTTGGTACGATATTGATCCTGCACCAGACCGATTCTTGGGAAAATCGTATTCAATCCGATAAATTTAGCTTGAATTTCCGGGTTGTTGGAGCGGAAATCCATATTTTTGGCGTCAAAAAACTGGGCATCAGCGATATTAGTAAAGTTCAGATTGTCCTGTACTGTAAATGTACCGTTTTTGGGAGTAGTCACTGCACCGCTTTGAACGAATACATTGCCGGAAATATTGGAGCCATTCGGGAATTCCGGATGCCAGTTCGGGTTGAGGATATCCGCCCACAGATTAGTAGTGTAACCATAAGTGGCTTTCAGGTCTTTACCATACTGCAGCCAAGCGCCGGAAGTCGGATTTTTGCTGATCAGGTTTTGTGCATAGGCACCTGTAGCTGTGTACCCGCGCTGGATACCGCGATCGTCGATTTGTCCTGCTTTTTGCGTATCGATGACCATATTGTTGCGAGCCAGATTGTCATGTCCGCCGCCCATTAGGAAGCCGGTTTGGGATTGCTGGATAATGTTTTTGCTGACTACGTCACCGCTGTCGCCATCGTCAAAGTAGAAGCCGTTGGAACGCTGGTTGTGGTGAATAAAGTTGTAGCGCAGTACGTTACCGTAAGAAGTCCAGTCCTGTGGTGTGTAGAAAGCACCTGTGTCACTTTCGACCAGAGACGTATTATGAACTTCGTTGTATTCCATCAGCAGATTGTTGTCGGACGGATATTTGATTGCTGCTTTGGGAGTATCATGCACCAGGTTATGATCAACGGTAACACCTACAGACTCGCGTACTACGATGCCTTCCAGGCTGGACAGGGTACCGACTTTGTAAATGTGGTTATTGCTGATTTTGGTATTGGAGTTGGCCAGTGTGGCACGATTGCCAGAGAAACCGACCGTAATGCCGCTTGCCCCCACTTCAAACACGTCGTTACTTTGAATGATATTGTTGTTGCCATAGTAATCGACAATACCGCTGCCAGTTACATAGCATACATTGTTGCCGGCAATTGTAATATGGTGGGAACGCTGCAATTCGAATCCGTTACCCATACCGCCTTCTACGTTAAAGCCGAGGAACTGGATATAAGCTGCATCATTGAATTTGACGATAGAAGATTTGTTATCGGCGATGGTTACGATTTGCTGGCTCAGATCGCCAGTCGGATAGTAGTAGATTTTGCCGTCTTTAAAGTCCAGTGCCCATTCACCCGGCACGTCGATTTCGTCCAGATAGTTGATCGCTTTCCATTCTTCCAGACCGCTACCGACACGGTAGCTGACACTTGTATCAGGAACAAATGGCTCACTTGCAGATGTCAGTCCGTATACACCGGAGGTTACGGTTGTTGCAGCAACAGGGGGTACAGTAAGAGTAGGTGTTCCATATACATCGGATACAACGCCATTATTTGTAGAGGACAGATAGGTAACTGGTGACTGTTGTGTGAACGGAGTAGATGTGCTGTAGACATTGGCTGTAACATTGGTGGAGTTGAGGGTAGGATTAGTGGATACGACGGTTCTGCTGAACTTGTCACCCATGCCGCCGCTTGGGATATCTTTGAGGGAAATAATCGAATCTGCAGGATAGATAGAACCAACTTTGCTCGTTACCGGGCTCCAAGCTGTTCTCCAGAACCCTTTGACATACAAGTCATGTCCTTGTGCCATCGATTTTTTCCAGCGTTCGGCACGGTTCGTATTATCGGCATTCAGATCATCGGTAGTATCGCCATCTTCTGGGATACCGCCTTCGCTATAGTAAAAGGATTTGGAATCGGCGGAACCGTTCATGGTTACCCAGCCGGCACGATTCGAGTTGATAGACTGATCTGCGTTTGGCCATTGGGAGATCGGCTGGCGAATGCCGTCAACGATCAGATCGGCGATGCCCCATTTTTCGGTAAATGTGCTGCCGCCTTCGAAGCCGGCGATATTCTGGATACCGAGTGCAGCGGCATCAATCTCGCGCAGCTTGCTGGCACTCACTGCAGGATTTACACGGGCTGCAGCATCTGCACTGAGTGGTTTCCATAGGGTAGGATCAATACCTTTACCTGTAGTCAGGTTGACGGTCTCGCCAGGGTAAGTGCGATAGATCACCGGTTTGTCGGCTGTACCGGAATCTTGAGGAAACAGATCGAATGTTGCAGGGAGGTTGTAAGTTCCGCCTTTGACCCATACGGTGACGCCGCCAGCAGGCAGGACACTTTTGTAAGCACGTACAGCGGATCTTGCTTTGGTGATCGATTTATAGGGAGCTTCTTTGGTTCCTTTGCCAGTCACGTCGTTGCCTGTCAGGTCTACATAGATATTGGCGCCTGTCTGAACGATATTGCCACTGCTAACCATCCGAGTGGATGCTGCTGCATAAGAGGTATGTGTCTGTACTGGCAAGAAGCCAGCCAGTAATGCTGCCGATAAAGTGAATACCGTCCATTTTTTAAAAGTCATCATGATGTTTTCCTCCTGAATATCATAGAATCCGGTGCGCCCGGTAAATATTTTGAAAGGTAAAAACATTTTTACTTAACCCGTGAGAATCGGGTGTAAAGTTGGAACCTTCAGCTCCGCAGCTGAATGACCTCTTTGTCGAACGACCAGGTACAAAGGAGTGGTAGTGGTTCCACTGGCTTATCGCTGTCAGTAGTTCATAGGTGAAGTAAAAATGTTCCTTTCGACATAATTTAGTATATTACAACTTATAATGTCTGATAACCGCCAGAACTTCTTATTATTTATTAGAGGAAATACAGTAAATTAATGGGAGAATGGTACGAATATAGTAGCTCCTTCCTATTACATAGCAAGCAAATGCCATATTGGGACCTTAAACGGATCAAGTAGTCATGTATAAACACATTTAGTAGTACTATACCTATCCAAATAAAGGCACAAAAAAGGCCCAGGACTAGTCCTGAGCCTTTTCAAATAGTATGAAATATGAATAGCTCCTTTTATGAAACGAAACATTTACGCAGATGAAGAGAATAGGAATGTCTAAAAGTCTGGTTTGTGCAAATTACACTGTATACCATTATTCTGATGTTCTCTATAAATGATACAAAGGCAGGCGGAAAAGGACGATACAGTATTTATTTTCATCCTTTTTAGGAAGTCGACTAGCTGATAATTTGAGTTTATTAATATACGGTTCAGGATGGAGCAGGACGGAATTGATCTTTGAATAATCCAATCTGTGCATAGGTAGTATTAATGTCCGGAAATACAGATAATACGACAGTATTACGGGTATGCGGCTGAACAGTAGAAGCAGCTTTGCTGAATCCCTGCAGATCAGTCAGCCGGATATCTTTGATCCTTGTGTTATGGGCGATCATTACTACTCCTTTTTTGGGAGTGGTGATAGAGCCTGTTTCTACGAGTATATTATCGAAAAATCGTGAGCCGTTGGGATACTGGGGATTCCAGTCAGGGTCCAGCACATCCTGCCAGAGATTGCGTGTATTGTATCCATAGGTAGCAGCCAGTACAGTACCATAGCTTTTCCATGGCTCGGCAAAAGGATTTTTGTCCAGCAGCGGCTGGGCCTGTTCACTGTCGGGTGTATAGTCGCGCTGAATGCCGCGGTCATCGATCTGGATCGAAGCGGCATTAATAATCAGATTGCCGTATGCCTGATTGTAATGACCCCCACCGAAAATAAACGCTTTGGACACATCGCTGATCACATTATTATAGTAGGTATCTCCGCTGTCTCCATCGTCGGCATAGAATCCATTTGCCCGCGGACTGTCATCAATATGATTGTAGCGCAGCACATTTCCATAGGAGGACCAGTCCCTTGCCGTATAGAAAGCTCCGGCATCTCCATCGATCAGAGAGACATGGTGAACCCGGTTATATTCAAACAGCAGGTCATTACTGGATGCATAGCGGATACCGTGCTTGGGCATATGATGCAGCAGATTGTGCGTAATCGTGATGCCGATCGATTCGGTAATAATCATGCCTTCCAGATGGATCAGGTTGCCGATATCGTGAATATGGTTGTTTATAATCTGTGTATGGGAAGGAATCAGCTGCATGCGGTCACCGGCCTGGCCTACGCTAATACCGAAGCTCCCTGTTTCATATATGTCGTTGCTTCTAATAATATTGTGATGGCCATAATAATCGAGAATGCCGCCACCGCCCACATTACGCACCGTGTTGCCTGCCATCGTAATATGATCGGAATGCTTGAGCTCAATACCGTTATTCATGCCGCCTTCGATAATCAGACCTACCAACTGGATATAGGCAGCGTTGTTCATTTTGATAATAGGACCGGAGCGGTCGGCAATAATGATATCCTGTTCTGCAATATTGCCTGCTGGATAGTAGTACAGCTTGCGATCATGGAAATCAAGTGTCCATTCGCCGGGAACATCAATCTCATCCAGCAAATTGACCGCCTGCCATTCTTCCTTGCCGGTACCTACCCGGTACACCTGGTCGGTTACCGTAGGTGATTCCGGCTGTTCAGTGTAGACATCCTCATTTACCGTATTGGAGTCACCGTATACACTGTCATTCACTCCGGCAGGGCTACTATCAAATGTCTCATATATATACGTGTTATTCATGACGGAAGGACCTGGTGCCCCAGGCTCCTGTACCCCGGGAGCAGCCTGGCTCCATTTGGAACCCATACCGCCTTCCGGTATATCGAGCAGACGGATTGTATTTCGGTCCACATCAATCCGATCTACCTTGTTCATAACCGGATCAAAGTCAGTTCGCCAGAATCCACGCAAATACAGATCATGACCTTGTGCGAGCGAAGATGCCCAGCGGCTGCTGCGTGCTGTGCCGTCCGCATCCAGATCATTGGTAGTAACTGCATCTTTGGGCTGACCGCCGGAGCCGTAATAAAAGGACTGTACATCGGCAGAACCATTCATTGTTGCCCAGCCTGTCCGTCCACCGCCAATACCCTGATTTGGATTGGGCCACTGTGAGATCGGCTGTCTGACTCCATTTACGATAAGATCGGGAATTCCCCACTCCTGGATAAATGTGGTGCCTCCCGGAAAGCCTTCGGTATTGCGGATATCCAGAGCGGTTAGGTCCAGCTCGCGCAAATCGCCGGCATACACATCGGGATGAACTCTGGCTGCTGCTTCGGGATTCAGACTTTGCCAGGCAGAAGGCGGGATAACCTTGGCTGTAGTAATCACAGCCTGTTCACCGGGGTAACTCCGGTAAATCACCGGACTGCTGGCACTGCCAGAGTCGGATTCCTGAAGTTCCAGCGGAGCAGGAAGGGCGTATTTGCCTTCCCGCAGCCAGACGGTAACGCCGCCTTCGGACCGCTGACCGTACGTATCACGGACAACCGAGCGTGCCTTGCCGAGAGTACGGTAGGGTCGATCGAGTGTACCGTTATTCAGTGCATCGCTGCCTGACGGAGAGACATAGATATTCATCGGTGTGTCAGGAGCAAGTTCGGATTGAAGCGGATCGTAGGGATCTGTGTCGACAGAAGCTTCACTACCAGCAGCGTGAACAGGGACAACAGTAGATAGAAGCAGTACTATACTGGTCATCAGAGATAGCAGCTGCAGTACATAATGACTGCGATTCATGATTTCACTCCTTCGAAATATAAAATAAGAAATATGAAAGCATCGGAAAGGATGGTATGCACAAAATAAGATAAACAGTTATCTGCATTGATATAATAAAATCTGAGTGCTTTGAAACAATTTTAAGTCATTTTAGCCAAAATTATTATAAATATGATAAAATATAGCACTAAGTCTTCAAAATGAGAGATTATTAATTTCTTGTAAATATATACGCTTTTCAATAGAAAATAGTTGTGGATCTGGGCGCCCAAGTGGATTGAAGCAGCGAAGCGCCGGGTTATAATGGAGTAATACAGCATATTAGAGTAGTCAAGTCATAGCAGTATATGGAAGAGAGGCAGCTATTGCGATGGTCGAAGCTGGAGGACAGCGATGCCTATTATGGCCTGCAAAATGCCAAAAAGCTGCTGCACCGGTCAGGTACAGCAGCTTCGGAGTGTCAGAAATCAGGCGCGATCTAGCAAAGTCTGGTAAGTGGACGCATTCATACCTTTGACAAGACGAACCAGCAGTTCCTTGGCTGCATCATAATCATCTGTATGAATAATGGAAGAAGAAGTATGGATATACCGGGCACAGATACCAATAACAGTCGAAGGCACGCCGATGCCGCTCAGATGAACAGCGCCTGCATCCGTACCGCCCTGGGAAACAAAGTATTGTACTGGAATCCGGTGGGTACTAGCGGTATCCTGAATATATTCCACCATGCCGCGATGAGTGAACATGGTCGGATCGTAGATGCGCAGTAGTGCACCTTTGCCAATATGTCCAAAAGCATTACGGTCACCAGTCATATCATTGGCAGCACTGCAATCCAGTCCAAAGAACAGATCCGGCTGGATCATCTGTGCAGCAGTGCGGGCGCCGCGAAGTCCCAGCTCCTCCTGCACGGTAGCACCCGAGTAAACAGTACCGCCCAGCTGCTCGCCCTGAAGCGCCGCCAGCAGTTCAATAGCCAGACCAACGCCGTAGCGGTTATCCCAGGCTTTGGCCATAATCTTTTTGGGGTTGGCCAGCGGCGTAAACTCGCATACCGGAACAATCTGCAGACCTGGATGAATACCGAGCGATTCGGCTTCTGCACGGTCATCTGCACCGATATCAATATACATGCTGCGGATATCCACCGGTTTGTTGCGCTGCTCGGGACTGAGCAGATGGGTAGGCGTAGAACCGACGATACCTGTGATAGGTCCATTTTCGGTAATGATATGCAGCCGCTGTGCCAGTACGACCTGACTAAACCAGCCGCCCAGAGGCTGGAACAGTACCAGACCCTGCTCCGTAATGCCTGTTACCATAAAGCCTACTTCATCAAAATGCCCGGCGACCATTATTTTCGGGCCATTTTCTTCACCGCGCAGCACACCAAACAAACTTCCCAGACGATCCTGTACAAATTCGTTGGTATAAGCAGACATCTTTTCTTTGACCAGCTGACGCAGTTCCCGCTCAAAGCCGGAAACGGCCGGGAATTCGGTTAATTGTCTAAACATCTGAAGTGTGTGTTGATCCATTCGATTAATTCACTCCTTAGCAAGATTTGGCTCATATCAGTATGAGGGCACTGTCGAAAAATGTCCAACCATCCTCACAAGATTTGGTACATGTAACTATATTTATTTCATCCAAAAGTGACTCTGCCTTATCCTTCATGTACAATATACGTTATACACGCATTTCTGTTATGAAATATTCTTATATAGTAAAAATAATCCAGCAGTCGACAGCAGTGTTTGTCGAAACTGCTGATTAATGATTTTGAATCTATGAACCTGATGTAGGAGGTTTTATATATATGCCGGCACGCAAGGAATCGATGCACGTCATCGCAGCTGTAAGATCCAACCTGGAATCATGCATACTTGGCAAGTCTTTTGAAATCGAGCTTTTGCTGACTGCTCTGCTCGCAGGCGGACATGTCCTGATTGAAGATGTTCCGGGAACAGGCAAGACGCAAATGATCAAAGCGCTCGCAAAATCGATGAGCGGTCAATACCGCCGGATTCAATGTAATCCGGATTTACTGCCGAGTGATATTACCGGCGTATCCATTTTCCATCCGCGGGATGAGCAATTTTATTTCCGTCCGGGTCCGGTCATGACCAATATTCTGCTCGCTGACGAGATCAACCGTGCTACCACCAAGACCCAGTCAGCGCTGCTGGAAGTTATGGAGGAGCGCAATGTTACCGTGGATGGAGAGACTCACCCGCTGCCGCATCCGTTTATGCTCTGTGCAACCCAGAACCCGATTGATTTTGAAGGTACCTATATGCTGCCCGAAGCGCAGCTGGACCGGTTTATGATGAAGATTACGATTGGCTATCCGGATGAACAGACCGAGAAAAATCTGCTGCTTCAGCAGGGAGCAGCAGGTCAGCCGGTAGATCGTCTGGAGCCTGTGACCGATATGCAGAGCATTGCTGATATCCAGCAGGATATTCGGGGAGTGCATATGGATGACTCTGTCAGCGACTATCTGGTACGAATTATCCGCGCTACTCGTGAACATCGCTCTGTGCTGCTGGGAGCCAGTCCACGGGCTACACTGTCCTTTATGATGGCTGTCAAAGCCTATGCTTTTATTCATGAACGCGATTTTGTGCTGCCTGATGATGTAAAACGTCTTGCACCTTATATTATCGGTCACCGCATACTGCCTCGTCCGGAAGCCCGGATGGAGCGGATGGGCGCAGATCGTATTATGCATCAGATCCTGGAGCAGATCCCGGCTCCTGTATCGGTGGGGCCATAATATCATGAGAGCCTTATTTTCATATTTGCGGCTCAACCTGCAGCGCCAGCACCAGCCGTCCAAATTATGGCTTGTTGTGCTGGTATGGATCGGTTGCCTGTTGTATATGCTTTTTCAGGGTGGCAAAACGTCGGTCATGTTATTTTCCATGGTCACGCTGCTGTCCCTTTATCTGATTGGCGGAGGCTTTCGCGGCGTGGGACGCGCGCGGGGCAGCCGTCATTTGTCTATCGGCGGTGATCACAGCGAGATTATTCATGCAGGTGATCAGGTACAGGTGCGGCTAAATGTAACGATTCCCGGCTTCCTGCCGCTGCCCTATGTAATTGTTCGCGAGACGCTCAAACGCCATAATGGCGAATCCTGGTCATTCGAGGAGAGTCTGATTCCAAGCATGCGAGGCAAGGGAGAGCTGCTGTTCCAGACACCGCCGCTGGAACGCGGACGGTATCGTTTCTATGGAACCGAATGTATCAGCGAAGATATTTTTGGACTTTTGGAGAATCGGGGCAAATTCAGTGCACCGGGCGAGTTTCTTGTACTGCCGCGGACCGTTTTTGTTCCTTACTGGGAAATGGGTTCACGGCATTCCCGTCTGGGTGGACAGCAGACATCACAGCTAATGTCCCGGCCGGAAACAAACCAGATTAACGGTGTGCGAGACTATGTATACGGCGATCGTATTTCCCGGATTCACTGGAATGCCACAGCGCGGACCGGTATTTGGAAATCCAAGGAATTCGAGCACGAGGCTTTGCCCAAAACAGTGCTGGTGCTGGATGGTATGGCTGATCATTACGAGTCGGGTGCCCAGTTCGAGCTGGCTGTCTCGGTCGCTTCATCGATGCTGGAGTACGGTATGCGTGAGCGTATGGGGATGGGGCTGTTTACCATCGGTGAAGACAATTATTCATTCCTGCCGACCGATCATGCGTCGGATTGGCACCGGATGCAGGTGCATCTGGTCGATATTATGGCGAATGGACGGGGAGAGATGCTGCAGAAGCTGGAACGGGATGCACGCCTGTTCCCTGCCGGCACGCTGTTCGTGCTGATCAGTCCGCTGCAGGGGGATAAAGCATGGGAAGTCTTCCAGTTTGCCAGACTGCGCCAGATGAACCCGGTACAGATCCGGATCGAAAGCAAAGACCAGCAAGTGGATGGACAGGAAAGTGAAGCTGATCCTGTGCGAGGAATGTCCAGCTATGCGCTGAATTCCCTGGATCAGCTGCCGGTCGTTTTAGGAGGGAGAGCCCTATGATGAAATGGTGGAGCGGTATTCGCAGCTCCTGGTATTACTCACTGTGTCTGCTGTGGGTAATGATTATTGCTTATCAATGGATTCAATATGCGGCAGACATCTGGTATACCGAGACGACACTGCTCGTACTCGGAACGATGGCTGCTGTTGCGGTTATAGATATTATACTGCCGGTGAATGCATGGTATCGACTGCTGATCAAGCTGGTCGCTGTGCTTGTTGTAGTGTATTATGCCCTGGATTATTACGGTATATATGCCTGGCTGCCGGGCGAGTCGCTTACTGCGAATCTGGAGCTGTTTGTAGAGACGCTTCGATCGTATGTATGGTTTGTTATCTCGGCATGGGTACTGCTGGAAGTATCCGCACGTATCGGTACATCGCGCCGGGCAATTATTATGTTCGTCGGTACAAATATTGTAGCGCTGGCGGTACTGGATTCCTTTACTTCGGCAACATTGTGGCAGGAAGTAGCCTGGGTCGTATTTGCAGGGATGGGCTGGCTCGTAAGTAATCACTTCCGTTATTTTCAGGAGAGATTTCCTAAGGGCTGGAAGCATCTGCGCAAATATCCGCTTAAGATTGTATTCAACATCGCTGTGATTTTTTCGATTGTAATGCTGGCCGGGATTAATATGCCGGAGATCCAGCCTACACTCAAAGATCCATACACGGCTTGGAAAAACTGGCATGGCGAATCGGTAATTACAATCAATGGCTCCAGTCCGATGAATGGTCAGGGTGCTTCTTCCGGTTACAGCCGCGAAGATTCCAATCTGGGCGGCGGATTCAATTTTGACTATACGCCGGTAATGACGGTGAATACTACCAGTCGTAGTTATTGGCGTGGAGAAACGAGGCTGGCCTATTCGGGAACCGGCTGGATTGACCGCTCTAGCAATGGATGGCGGGAGCTGGACCCGGTGGAAGCCGATGATGAGCTGTCCTTGAACGAGCGCTCCGATGTGGAGAAGCGCACAGTTAAGCAGCAGGTCAAAATGCTGTCCGACAACAATACAACGTATCCGGTTCTGTTCGGTGCGTATACTATTGCACGTGTCGAAGATGTAAACGGCGGGGATGATACGAGTCAGCTAGATTGGCGCAGCAATAACGGCGAAGTGCACTGGAGCCAGACCCGGCAGAATCGCCAGTATCCCGAATCCTACTCGCTGATATCCAGAGTGCCAGTTGTTCCGGTAACCAAGCTCGAAAATGAATCCTATGATCAGCTGTATGCCGGCAAATCGCTGGAGCCTTACTTACAGGTTCCGTCGGATTTTCCCAAGCGGGTCAAAGATCTGGCAAAAGAAGTGACTGCTTCGGCAGAGACGCCCTACCGCAAGATCGAGCTGCTGCAGCAGTATTTGCAAAATAATTATGCCTACACAAACAATCCCGATCTGTCCCGCAAAAAAAGCAGCGACTTTGTCGACAGCTTTTTATTCGAGATCAAGGAAGGGTATTGTGATTACTATTCCACAGCGATGGTCATGATGGCCCGTTCGCTGGATATCCCGGCTCGTTGGGTCAAGGGGTATGCTCCCGGTCAGGCATCCGGTTATGTCACTAATGACTATTTTCCGGATGGCGCGACAGAATATACGGTTACCAATGCGGATGCCCATTCCTGGGCAGAGATTTACTTTGCCGGTTATGGCTGGATTCCGGTAGAAGCAACACCTGGCTTTGATATGCCGCTGCTGACCGAGAATGTACAGACACCGGCAGCAACGCCGGATACACCGGAACCGGAAGCAGAAGCGCAAAAACCGGAAGCGGAAGATACCGAGGCACCTGTACAGGCGTCCGATTATACAGTTCATCCGGCAATCATTTGGACGGCATCTATTCTCATCGCTGCCTGGATCGGATTTATGCTGTATCGTTATCGTCGTCAGCTCAAAGCAGCATATATGCGGATTCGTTACGGCGAGCCGATGACACCGCAGCAAAAAGTCATGGAAGAATCCAAACGCTGGCTGAGCTGGATGAAGCGTCACGGCATGGATCGGCAATCCCATGAGACGCTGAGAGAGTCTGTAGGCAGGTGGCGCGAAATGCGTCCTGAGCTCAGTGATACTCTGGATCGAATACTTGCCCTGTTCGAAAGAGCGAAGTACAGTCCGCAAGTAGTAACCGAAGATGAATGGGTATCCATGAAACAGTATGTACAGGATTTACGAAAGTTATGGCGCAAATCTGCCGCAAAGTAGTATAATGAATAAAGTGTGTATTGGACGTTATCGAGAGAGCATCGTCCAGTCATGTACAGCTGTTACAAAAGAGCCAGAGTATCCCGATCAAAAAAATACCATGAAGTTCAAAATAACGCCGCATAGCGGCGTTTCTTTTTGTCAGACTGGTTAAATTTATGATATAGTTTGTCGTATGAAATCGAGGTGAATAAAGCTTGTTTGAATTGCTCATTCCTAAATTACGTGTAAATACGGTGTTTGATATTAATCTGGAAAAGCTGTATGCCCAGGGGTATCGGGGGATTATTACGGACCTCGACAACACACTGGTTGGTGCCAAGTCACCTGCAGCTACGCCTGAACTGATAGAATGGTTCGCCAAAGTAAAAAAGTATGGATTTGAACTGATTATTGTATCCAATAACAAAATGGACAGGGTCTCCCTGTTTGCGACTCCGCTGGATATCAAGTTCGTGCATGCAGCACGTAAGCCGTCCAATGCCCCTTTCCGGAAGGCGATGAAATTGATGAACTGCCGCGACGATCAGACGATTGTTGTGGGGGATCAGCTGTTGACGGATGTGTATGGAGGGAATCGTCTGGGCTTATTCACAGTTCTGGTGCTGCCTATTGCTCTCAATGAAGAGGGCTGGCGAACCCGGTTTAATCGTCAGGTGGAACGGCTGGCAAGAACAAGACTTCGCAAAAAAGGCTTATGGTCTGAGGAGGAACGCAATAAATGACAGAACTGAGCGGATTAACCGCCGGAACCAAATGCAGCGGCTGCGGTATTGTGCTGCAAAACGAATCACCGGATCATCCGGGCTATATACCGGCACAGGCGCTTGAACGGACACCACTGCTGTGTCAGCGCTGTTTCCGTATACGTAACTACAACGAATCGTCGACAGTAACGGTAGATCAGAGTGAATTCTTACGTCTGCTTGGTCAAGTAGGGGAACAGGATGCTCTGGTCATCCATATTGTCGACCTGTTCGATTTTCATGGCAGTGTCATCTCGGGATTGCAGCGTTTTGTAGGCAATAACCCGGTAGTACTGGCTGTCAACAAAACGGATCTGCTGCCCAAAGTAACCAACTGGAACAAAATCCGTAACTGGGTTCAGAAGGAAGCCAAGGAGCTTGGACTCAAAGTAGAAGATATCGTACTGTGCAGTGCCAAGCAGAACACAGGCTTTGACCGTCTGCTGGATATTGTCGGTTCGATGCGCGGTGATCGTGATGTATACGTGGTCGGAGCCACCAATGTCGGCAAATCCACGTTGATTAATCGCTTGATCTCCGATTACAGCGACCTGGAAGAAGAATTGACCACTTCCCGTTATCCGGGTACAACACTCGACACGGTTAATATTCCGCTGGATGATGGTCATTATATTATTGATACGCCGGGAATTGTGTACGAATCCCGCTATACCGAGCTGGTGAACAAGCAGGATCTGGCTGCCATTATGCCAGACAAGCCGCTCAAGCCGCTCGTGTATCAGTTAAATGAAGGACAATCGCTGTTCTTCGGTGCGATGGCACGTTTTGACTTTGTACAGGGAGGACATCAGTCCTTTACCTTCTATTTGAACAATCGTCTCAAAATCCACCGCACCAAGCTGGAACGTGCGGATGAACTGTTCGCCAACCACGCAGGTGTGATGCTGGCTCCTCCGGTCAAAGCGGATCTGGACAAGCTGCCGGCATGGACGCGTCACGAATTGCGTATTCTAAAAGGCAAACCGACAGATATCTTTATCTCCGGACTGGGCTGGATCAAAGCCAACAGTACGGACGGTGCGCTGGTCGCTGTACACCTGCCAAAAGGCGTAAAAGTGATGATGCGTCCGTCTCTGATCTGATCATCTCGAACTTATGAGGAGGATGAGAATAATGACTGACCGGAATCAGGAAAACAAATCAAATGCTCTGCTGCTAGGAGTCATGGGCGATCCAATTGGCCACTCCATGTCTCCTGTCATGCATAATATTGCACTCGAAGCAGCCGGACTACCCGGCATGTATGTCCCGCTGCATGTGAAGCCCGAACATCTGGCCGAAGCGGTTACCGGTGCCAAAGCACTTGGGTTCGCAGGCTTCAACGTCACGATTCCGCACAAAGTCGAAATCATGAAGCTGCTGGACGAGCTGGATGAATCGGCAATCAGCTGCGGAGCGGTGAATACGGTAGTGATTCGCGACGGCCGTATGAAAGGCTACAATACCGATGGTATCGGCTATGTGCGCTCTCTTCGCGAAGAAGCCGGCGAACTAACCGGCCGGCAGGTAACGGTGCTGGGTGCCGGTGGAGCTGCCAGAGGCATAATTTATGCGCTGCTCAAGGAAAAGGTCGCGGGAATTACGATCGTCAATCGCACAGTTGATAAAGCGGTGCAGCTGATCAAGGAGTTGAATACATCCGATGTGGTGATGCAAACAGCAACGTATGAAGAGCTGTCACAGTATCTGCCGCAGACCGATATACTCATTAATACGACTTCGATCGGAATGCATCCGAATGTAGACGAGACGCCTGTAGCAGCCGAGCAGATTCCGGAAGGCATTATTGTCAGTGACCTCATTTACAATCCGATGGAGACGCGTCTGTTGCGTGAAGCACGTACTCGGGGCTGCCGTACGGTAGGCGGTCTGGGCATGTTCATCTATCAGGGCGCGTATGCGTATGAATACTGGACAGGGCAGGATGCACCGGTCTCGCTGATGCACAGCGCGGTGCTGGAAGCACTGAACCACGAACATCATTAATTATAATTAAGGGGATATTCAATGTTAACAGGAAAACAAAAACGTTTTTTGCGCAGTCAGGCGCACCATCTCGATCCGATTTTCCAAATCGGCAAAGCCGGTATGAATGAAGGAATCGTTCGTCACGTAGTCGATGCGATCGAGACGCGCGAACTGATGAAGGTATCCGTACTCAACAACTGCCTGGAAGAGCCAAAAGATCTGGCCGAGCAGCTGGCTGAAGGCGCAGGCGCAGAACTGGTACAGGTTATCGGTCGTACGATCATTCTGTACAAAGAGTCCAAAGATCACAAGCAAATCGAGCTGCCAAGAGGGTAATACCGGCAGCAGGATTTACAGGAATAAAAAACGATTCGGTGGTGGGTTCATGAAAGTCGGTATTATGGGAGGTACATTTGATCCTGTGCATATCGGGCATATGCTGGCCGCAGAGGCTGCGCTGGAAGGCTGTGGACTGGACGAAGTCTGGTTTATGCCTTCACATATTCCGCCGCATAAGCATGCGGCAGGTGTCAGCGGTGAACAGCGTCTGGAGATGGTGGAGCAGGCTATTGGCACCAATCCGGCATTCCGTACGCTGGATATCGAGCTGGTACGCGGTGGTGTATCCTATACGATTGAGACGATTCGTGCGCTGCAGGAGCGATATGATCAGCACGAATTCTACTTTATTATCGGAGCGGATATGGTCAATTCGCTGACCGAATGGCATGGGATCGAAGAACTGGCACAGCGTCTGACCTTTGTCGGTGTAGGACGTCCGGGCTCGGTTATTCATACGGAGACCATGCCTGCCTATCTGCAGCCGCGGGTCGTACTCGTCAATATGCCGCAGGTGGATATCTCTTCGACAGACATCCGTGAACGTCTTGCTGCCGGACAAACGATCCGTTATATGGTGCACGATCATGTGTATGAATATATCAAGAGGAGTGGAATCTATGAATCTGACACGCGCTGAACTCATTCAATCCGTCTCCTCTCAAATGCCGGAAAAGCGCTGGCGCCACACCGAGGGTGTCATGCAGTCTGCTGTCGTGCTCGCCCGGCGCTATGGAGCTGATCCCGACAAGGCAGATATTGCCGCCATTTTGCACGATGTCGCCAAATACTGGCCGAGCGACCGTCAGGAGCAGCTGCTCCGTGACAAGGCGCTCAATGATGAACTGCTGTTATACGACAAGCCGCTATGGCATTCGGAGATCGGCGCGTATGTCGCCGAGACCGAATATGGTATTGAGGATACGGAGATTCTCAATGCGATCCGCTATCATACATCCGGCCGCGTCGGCATGACTACTTTGGAAAAAGTGATCTGTCTCGCGGATTATATTGAACCTGGTCGTGATTTTCCGGGAGTCGACCATATCCGCCGATTGGCGGAGACCAGTCTGGAAGCCGGACTGGTAGCAGGATTTGATTCCACGATTAATCTGCTGCTCGCGCGGCGTCAGGTGATTTACCCGTTAACCGTTTTGTCCAGAAATGATCTGGTCAAACAACTTGAATTGGAGGGAGAACTTTAAATGGCATTAAATCCGGAACAATTGCTGCAAATGACAATTGACGCAGCCGAAAGTATAAAAGCTCACGACCTGGTGGCACTGGACCTGAGAGGAATCTCACTGGTAGCCGACTATTTTGTAATCTGTCATGGTAATTCCGATACCCAGGTACAATCGATTGCATCCGAAGTGCGCAAGCGCGCTCATGATGCAAATGTAGTTATCCGCGGTATGGAAGGCGTGAATGCTGCCCGCTGGGTACTGATCGATCTGGGAGATGTAGTCGTACACATTTTCCATCGCGATGAGCGTGAATATTACAATATCGAGCGTCTGTGGTCTGACGCCAAAGTGGTGGAGAAAGTATGAGCCTGGAAGCAGGAAGAATTGTTACGCTTCCCATAGGACGTGAAGTATCTCCATATGGTTTTTTCCTGCTCGATGGTGAACAGGAAGTATTGATGCACTACAGCGAGCTGATCGGCAAAGTAAAAGTAGGCGACCGGGTGGAAGTGTTTATTTTCCATGATACCGAAGATCGTCTGGCAGCTACGATGAAAAAGCCGCTGCTTACCCTGGGTGAATTGGGCAAGCTCAAAATTGCCGACCTGCACCCGCGTCTAGGCGCCTTTCTGGAAATGGGTCTGGGACGCCAGTTGCTGCTGCCAATGAGCGAGCTGCCCGAGAAGCCCGAGCTGCGTCCGCATATCGGTGATGATGTCTATGTAGTAATGCAGCATGACCGTCAAGGTCGTCTGCTGGCTCGTCTCGCCGGTGAAGAAGAGTTCAGTCCACTGGTATTCCATGCTCCATCCACCTGGATGAATGAGTGGGTGGATGCACTGGTATACAAACCGCTGCAAATGGGTACCTTTGTACTCGTGGATGGCGGTGTACTCGGATTCGGCGCACTCGGTCTGATTCATCAGAACGAGCGCAGCCGGATGCTGCGTCTCGGTGAACGGGTCAAAGTTCGTGTTACCCAGGTACGTGAAGAAGACGGACGTTTGAATCTGTCGATGATTCAGCGCAAGGAAATCGGACGTGACGAAGATTCACAGCGTCTGCTGTCCTTTATGCTGGATCGTCCGGATCATGCGATGCCGTATTCAGACCGTACCCCGCCTGATGTGATCAAGCAGCGTTTTGGAATCAGCAAAGCTGCTTTCAAGCGCGCGCTTGGCAAGCTGATGAAAGAGGGCGTAGTCGTACAGGATCAGAACTGGACACGTATGGTGGACAAAAATGCCCCTGCTGCTGAAAGTTCCCCGGAATCGCAGCAATAAAAAGAACGAATGATTTTCAATACAGACGGAAAGGTGAGGGCTGCATTATGCAGTTCGAGCCTTTCTGTTTTTGCATCAGCCCGAAATGCGGACGTGCAAAAACAGGGAAGGACGGTTAAATTAGTGCCATACCGTAAGTTTGCCTATGTATATGATGAATTGATGGAAGATATGCCTTATCCGGACTGGCTGCGTTTTGTAAGGGAAGCGTGGGAGCGGTACGGAATGCCACGTACAGTAGCCGAGCTGGGCTGTGGTACCGGCAGTATCACGATTCCGCTGGTTAATTCCGGTTTCCGGATGACCGGGATAGATTTATCCTCGGATATGCTGTCGGTGGCCCGGGACAAAATGGAATCGACACCGCAGGGACACCGGCTGTTTCAGGATGGCAGTGTGCAGTGGATTTGCCAGAATATGACCAGCTGGCAGATGCCAGAGCCGGTAGACAGTGTTATTTCTTTTTGTGACTGTCTGAATTATTTGACCGAACCGGAAGATGTGATTCGTACGTTTGAGTCGACTTATAGTGGACTCAAGCCGGGGGGGACTTTTATTTTTGATGTGCATCATCCCAATACGCTGCGCCGTTACGACGAAGAGCAGCCATTTATGCTCGATGATCGGTCGATCTCCTATCTGTGGACTTGTGAATATAATCAGCCGCGCACAGAGATTGAGCATCATTTAACTATTTTCGCGCGGGTTAGTGAAGACAGTCAGTCCCTGTACGAGCGGTTTGAAGAAGTTCATATCCAGCGCTCCTACGAACAGGAATGGTTGACTACCGAGCTATACAAAGCCGGATTCCGTGATGTCAAATGCTATGCCGATTTTGAATGGATAGAAGCAGGCGACGATGCAGCCCGTTTATTTTTTGTTGCTGTAAAGTAATAATGATATGGTAAAATAATGGAATAATATGTAGCGTAAAAGCTCCTATAGTATAGGAGCTTTTTGCTTGTTTACGCTCCGATAAATAAAATAATCAACAATTGAGAAAAATGATGATATTTGTCGAAGTATGAATTGTGTATAATAAATAAAACAGGCAAATCCATGTGACAAGCTAATAGTCAGGCGAAATTCAATGCTACGATAATGGGGACGAGAGATGCAAACGATTATTCAGACGTTGTTCAACAATCTTACCTTTTTGACCACTATTCTTTTTTTTGGCAATCTTTTTCTAAAATTTATTGATCGAAAATTACATAGGGTAAACTGGCTTATTCCTGTGCTGGCGGGTATATTCGCCGGGATGATCGGGATTTGCATGATGAGCTTTTTCTCTATTCGTTTGCATACCGGCAACAATACCGTAATGGTGGATTTCCGCCAGCTGGCTATTATGATTTCCTTTTATTATGGCGGATCATGGAGTGGCCTTATTTCGGCTATCTTGATCGGCATTTATCGTCTGTTCAGTGGAGAGCCGCTGCAATTCAGTTCATGGGTGGGCTTTGGCAATGCCATGTTCACGTATGTGGTAACTTCTCTCTGTATGCGTCGCCAGCGGGAGATATCGCTGAAAGTCTGGTTTAGAGCGATTATTGCCACGCTGCTCGTCTATATTGTCGCGGTGACGATTCTGCAGGCGATTGAGCATATTATGTTGAATCTGCTGTTTGGACTATTATATATTTGCGCAGGTTTATTTGCTTATTATATTATCCGCTATATCCAGCGGGCAGACGATACGCTGGTAATGACCAGGGAAGCAGCCAATCATGATTTTTTGACCAAATTATATAATCCACGTGCGTTTGATCGTTTGTTTCGGCAGACACTCAATGAAGCCAGGGAACATCAACAATCTTTTGCGCTGGTCGTGGTAGATATCGACTTTTTCAAAAAGATTAATGATAATTACGGACATCTGAATGGAGACACGGTGTTGATCCAGGTAGCCGAGGTGCTCGGCCGAACTATCCGCCCGGGCGATTACTGTGCACGCAAAGGTGGAGAAGAATTTGCAGTTATTCTGAATGACTGCACCGAACAGCAAGCGCTGGAGCTAGCTGAGCAGATACGGATAACGATGCAACAGCACACCTTTGTATTGGAAGAAGGGCAGAATATTTATCTGACTATTTCGCTCGGAGTCAGCTGCTATCCGTTAACCGCGCCTGCCGAGCTGTTCCGTGAGGCTGACCGTGCCTTGTATGAAGCCAAGGAAAATGGACGTAATCGGGTCGAATTGGCGAATCAATAGCCAGTAGAATAGAGAATACTCCATACTACAAAGGCTGTCTCTCCGGTGAGGAGCAGACAGCCTTTTTGGTAGTCCTATTTTCGGGTGATCTTATGTTTGAATAATCTTGTTTTTTGATGATTCTATTTTTGAATATCACCATGTATCAGTGCTAATCCATTAGATAAAGGAAATGCTTGTCCACTTAGCCAATCGATTCCAGTGTAACTGGCAGCTGCTTTTTGTGTAGATCGACTCTGCCGGAGAAGAAAGTAGCACCACCGCCCATATCGGATAGGCGATCCGGAGTCAGCGCATTAACCAGATGAGCAGGCTGATGATCCGGTGTATCGGCCCACAATCCCTGGCTGACGACGACGCCAGGCAATACAGTTTCCCCGACAGCTGCAATCAGCTCGCAGGAGCCATACTGATTGGACAATACAACCGTATCGCCATCCGCAATGCCTTCCCGCTCGGCATCGGCTGTATTTATGAACAATCGCGGCAGCTTTTCCATACCGGCATGCTTGGCATTATTGGAGAAGGTCGAATTCAGGAAATTATGCGTAGGTCCAGGTACAAAAATATAATCGTGCTGATCCTGTTCTTGCAGCGGAATATACGTAGGCAGCGGCGGAAGTCCCAATCGTGCCATCGTGGCAGAATAGAGCTCCACTTTGCCACTAGGTGTCTCCAGCCGATCGGGATAGATCTCGGGGCGATTGGCTTTGAGATAATGATGGTCCTGCAGAGCATCATAATGAATTCCCTGCAAATACGGATTGGCCGGATGATCCAGAGCCTGGCGGATCAGCTGCTCATCACTATCCTGCAAGGCAGATTCTTCAAATCCCATCGCTGCTGCCAGCAGACGGAATACTTCGGTATTGGACTTACTTTGCCCGTAATTCTCGATAATCGGCTGTCCGAGCTGCATATAATGGTGCCAGTAAGAGGTGTAGAAGTCCAGATTCTCGAATGCAGACGTGGCTGGCAGCACAATATCCGCATACGCAGCTGTCTCTGTCAAAAAAAGATCATGTACTACGGTAAACAGATCTTCCCGTTCCAGTCCCTGACGCACCTGCGCCGCACGCGGTGCCACGACAGCCGGATTGCAGCTGTACACATACAGGGAATGCACCGGTGGCTGCGTGTCTGTTAATGCCCGTCCCAATTGATTCATGTTAAAGGAGCGTGTATTCCGATTTTGCAGCAGATCCGGCCGCTGCAGGGCGGCTGCATTATGGGCCAGATAAGCAGAGTTCGACCGAATCGCTCCACCGCCGCGTACCAGCCACTGCCCGGTCAGTACAGACAGACAGGTAATAGCACGCGTATTCATGCCACCATTATCATGATGCTGCAGTCCATTGCCGATACGAATCATGGCAGGAGACGTCTCGCTGTACATTCGAGCCAGCTTGTAAATATCTTCGACAGGAACACCCGTAATGCCGGACACAGTCGCTGGATCATATGATTTTACGTGTTCACGCAGTTCTTCATGACCAACTGTATATTCACGCAGGAAATGTTCATCTACCCGATCCTCGGCGAACAATACATGCATGAGGCCAAGCGCCAGTGCTGTATCCGTTCCGGGCAGTATGGGGATAAACCAGTCTGCCATACGACCGGTCTGATTGCGGTGTACATCAATAACAACGATTTTGGCTCCCTGTTTGCGTGCCTGCTGGGCGAGGGTAATCTGGTGCATATTGGTACTGACTGCATTGATTCCCCACAGGATAAACAGCCGGGTATGCACAGTATCTTCCGGGTCGGTTCCGATACTGCCACCCATCGTATATTTGAATCCTGCACCGCCAGCTGCTGTACAGATTGTACGTTCAATCTGACTGGCACCCAGTCGGTAGAAAAACCGGCGATCCATCCCCTCGGCGTTAATATTGCCCATATTTCCGTAAAAGCTGTATGGCAGAATACTTTCCGGTCCATGCTCGTCGATCAGGCTCTGCCAGCGTGAAGTAATCGTCTCAATCGCTTCTTCCCAGGTAATCGGTTTGAACTGGCGGCTGCCTTTGGGACCTGTACGTTTGAGCGGCTGGGTAAGGCGCTGATCATCATAAATACGCTCAGCCATATGCCGAACTTTATTGCAGATATTGCCACGGGTGACTGGATGTTCGGGGTCACCGGCGATTTTGGTGATTTTTCCATTTTCTTTGTGAACAAGCAGCCCGCACTGATCCGGACAGTCCAGTGAGCAGACTGTTTTGAAGATGCCGTCCGGTTGTTGAGTATACGCAGACATGAATCACTGCCCCTTTCGAAATCTTTTATTCTTTTAAATTTTATCAAAAATAGTTATGTTTTAATGTTGACTTTGTTACTCGGTTTAATTAGAATTAAGAAAAATTATTGTCGAATCGACAAAATTAGTCAAGCTAACATTGCTACATATCATAGCGTGTTCATTATCAATGTACAACCGTATTATTGAATATACATACAAATTGATAATGAAAAAATAGCCTGATCTGCTCCTGTACAACTACATATCCATTGTATTTTCTATCCAGAGAGGTGGAGGGACTGGCCCTACGAAACCTCGGCAAAAACGTGCCAATTCCAGCAGACGATTCGTCTGGGAGATAGGAAAGAAGGATTTATCATGTGTATGACTGAGAGATACCGTTGGTTGAACAACCGTTATCCTCAGCATCATAAAACCTCTTTCCGCACCCAGGGAAAGGGGTTTTATTTATTTTCTGCCATTTGGATTCTTCTTTATTTGACAGGAACTGCTGATAGATAGCAGTGGATGATACAGAAAAGCTGAGAAGCAATCATTGCAATCGAATTTACCACATCACCCGATCACCGGCGTGACAAGATGTTTCTCTACTCTTATGCTTCTTTACAGTAAAGCTACACTACATTGTCACTTTAATGCTTTTTATTATTAAATAGATTGATTTATCCATATTCGTGCATGAAGGAGAGATTCATAATGAAAATTCTGATTACTGCACCTTATAACGAGCGAGGACGTCAGCAGCTGGCTGAACAGTTTGGAGAAGTTATTTATCGCTGCTGGAAAGAGCATGGTCAGGCTTATCAGGAGCAAGAACTGATCCAACTGCTGCAGGAGACAGAGGCAGACGGATTGATTGCCGAGCTGGATCAGGTTACGGCGCATGTGCTTAACGAAGTGCCTTCATTAAAATTTATCGGCGTATGCAGGGGAACACCGTCCAACGTAGATGTGCAGCTGGCGACTGAGCGAGGCATTCCTGTATTTTATACTCCGGCACGCAATGCCCAGGCTGTCGCAGAAATGGTGGTAGGAAGCCTGATTACGCTACTACGTAATGTTATTCCATCCAGTCAATGGCTGGAAGCGGAGCAATGGCAAAGCGGCAGTCTCACCGCTTATCTGAAGTTCAAAGGTAACGAGCTGGCCGGCAAAAAGGTCGGCATGGTCGGTTTTGGTGCGGTAGCGCAGCGGACAGCCGGTATACTGCGCAGCTTTCCTTGTGATATTCAGTATTACGATCCGTATGTGACCAGTCCCGATCCGCGTGACCGGAAGCTCACACTGGAAGCGTTATTTGCAGACAGTGATATAGTCTCGATTCACCTGCCGGTTACCAAAGAGACCAGAGGGCTGATTGGAGAAGAATTATTGTCCCGGATGCAGCCGGATTCGATTTTGGTGAATACGGCACGTTCGGTGGTAGTGAAACACAGAGATCTGGTGCATCTGCTGGAGCAGAAACGGATTCGCGGAGCCATTATTGATGTATTCGATCAGGAACCGCCGCTGCCGCAGGATTATGAATTGATTCGCTTGCCCAATGTGCTGGCGATTCCCCATCTGGCCGGGGCTACGTATGAAGTGGAAGATCATCATGTAGAGATTATGAATCAGGCGTTGCTGCAATGGTTTGTGAAAAATGACCATTCTGTACGCACACTGTACAACAAAGCCATACTGGAGGCGAATTCAAATGACACAGCAAGCATATCTCGTATTTGATATCGGCACAGGCAATGCACGGGTAGCCGTTACCGATATCCATGGACAGATTCTGGCGATTGAGCGCGCTGATATTGCCTACCAGCGTGATCCTTTATATCCCGATGCCTGCAGCTTTGTACCGGAGATACTATGGGAACAGATTATTGGCTTGACCCGGACAGTTCTGTCAGCTGTAACGGATGCAAGGATTGCCGGTATTACTTCGACCAGTCAGCGTCAGGGTATTGTACTGATCGACGGGCAGGGGCAGCCCTATCTGGGACTGCCCAATATAGATAATCGTGGCCGGGAATGGGAAGCGGCAGCAGGGGATCATCAGCGTATTTACCAACAGACAGGCAGAACGCCATCTGCACTATTTTCAGGTATGAAGCTGGTTGGACTGCGTGAACGGCGGCGTGCCCAATATGACGTTATGAGCCGATTTACCAGTATTAGCGACTGGGTGACGTATCAGTTGAGCGGCATACTGGTATATGAGCCTTCCCAGGCTTCGGAGACGCTGCTGTATGATGTGGCGCAGGCCGACTGGTCTCTGGATATGTGCAGCAACTTTGGTATTGATCTATCCACACTTCCACCGCTGGTACCATCCGGTACCGTTCTCGGTACATTGACAGAAGAGATTGCTGTTCAGCTCGGGCTGTCCAGTACGGTTCCTGTTATTGTCGGCGGAGGAGATACCCAGCTGGCTATGGCCAGTACGGGAGCCAAGCCGGGAGATATGGTTATCGTATCCGGTACGACGACTCCTATTGCCAAAGTAACCGCCGATTATATCAGCGATCCGAATAGTGTTGCCTGGATCAATGCGCATACATGGCCGGGACAATGGCTGGTAGAGACCAATCCCGGTATTACCGGGCTCAATTATCAGCGTCTCAAAAGTATATTTTATCCGAATGAAAGTTATGCAGTCATGGAACAGGAGATTGGTGAACTGGGAGACAGCGAGTGTGTATCTGCACTGGGTGCCTATCTGTCCAGTGAGAAAAATGCACGGGTACAGGGAGGATTTCTGTTTGATGCACCGATCTCCGATCAACTGAGCCGCGCTCATTTTGTACGGGCTGCACTATATGAGATTGCTTTCTCGGTCAAAGTAAACTTTGAACAGCTGATGCAAGTGACGCCGCTGGACAATCCCGTGATCCGCGCCTGCGGCGGCGGTCTGCAGAGTCGATTGCTGGCGCAGACGCTGGCTAATCTGCTGGGCCGGGAAATACGTATTGCCAAAGGCTACGAGCAGGCTTCGGTCGCTGGAGCGGTAGCACTGTGCAATACGGCACTGGGGTATACTGCCGATGCCGACGAGTATTCCTTTACTTCTTTTAGGCCTGAATACAATACTGCACTGGAGCAGGATTATCAGCAGTGGCGGCAGACCCAGCTGTTTTTTGCCAGTCAAAAACAAGCGTTGGCAGCTGAAGTATCGGCAGCAGATAGACACGGCTGATCTGCAGATCCATTTTTGTATGCAATTCATAAGGAAAGATTACCATACATGAGCTTGACCAATTGTGCAGAGGAGTGTGGATAATGAACGTACTGGACCGTATCGGGATTCCCAAAACGCTGGCCTGGGGCTATCTGGGCGTGTTGATCTTTATGATGGGAGATGGACTGGAGGCTGGCTGGCTCAGTCCTTATCTGGTGGAGCAGGGACTGAGTGTGCAGGATGCCGGTCTGCTGTTTACGATTTATGGAGTTACACTGGCGATCGCTTCCTGGTTTTCCGGCGTATTTCTGGAGGCATTTGGTGCCAAGAAATCGATGCTGCTTGGCTTTTTGTTTTATGTTATCGGTACGTCGGCTTTTATCGCTTTCGGTGTCTCATCGCTGAATTATCCGCTTATGCTGATCACCTATGCAGTCAAAGGATTTGGGTATCCGCTGTTTGCCTATTCTTTCCTGACGTGGGTGACGTACCGGAGTCCGCAAAATCGGCTGAGTACCGCGATCGGCTGGTTCTGGGTAGCGTATTCCGGCGGTATGTTCGTACTGGGTGCATACTATTCCAGTTATGCCATTACCCATCTGGGATATATGACAACACTGTGGAGCGCAGTTGTACTCGCAGCGGTTGGTGCCGTATTCGCCTTGCTGCTCAACCGGGATAAGCTTCCCAAAAAAGCAGGCAATACCCGCGAGACCCTGCAGGAGCTGCGCAAAGGATTGACTATTGTCAAAACCCATCCCAAAGTGGGATTGAGCGGTATTGTGCGTATTATTAATAGTGTTGGTTCGTACGGATTCCCGGTATTTCTGCCGCTGCATATGGCGCAGTATGGAATCGCCACCACGACCTGGCTGAATATCTGGGGAACGATTTTCCTTGGTAATATTGTATTCAATCTGCTGTTCGGCATTATTGGTGACAAGTTCGGCTGGAGACAGACGGTCATGTGGTTTGGTGGCGTAGGCTGCGGAATCTTCACACTGCTGCTGTATTATGTACCGGAATGGACAAACGGTAATTTGTGGATGACCACTATTGTCGGCTTTATCTGGGGCGGTCTCCTGGCAGGCTATGTACCGATTGCAGCGCTGGCTCCGTCCGTGTCCGGTGGCAATAAAGGCCCGGCGATGTCGATCGTCAATCTGGGTGCAGGTTTGTCTGCCTTTATCGCGCCGGCGATTGCGTATGCATTTATCGGGACGATTGGAGCACAGGGCGTCGTCTGGGTATTCGCCATCCTGTACTTTATCAGTGCCGTGATTACCCGGTTTATTACTACACCGGAAGAAGAAGCAGCTCGTGACCGGGCCAGGGCAGGAGTGAGTCGCAAGATTGCCTGATCAAGGGGTCCTGCAGTAGAGGCAATAAATAACGCATAACACGTTACTAGCAGAGAACCAGCACATAACAGGAACAGATTTATCCAAGCAGCCGGAGTTAAAGCTCCTGCTGCTTTTTTATAGGTAATCTGCTGCTGAGTATTCTGGATAAAGGCAGCAGGTAGATATAGAACAAATCTTGATATAGAGAGAAAATCACATATATAAAAGTTATAAAAAGGTATATTGTTCCTCTATATACATAAGGAAACATTAAAATATAAAAGTGTAAAATAAATTGGATCTGCCGTAGAATAATAAGGAGTATACATAGGGAGGGATCGCGGTTGAACGATCGAATTTTGTTGATTGAAGATGATGTATCCATCAGCGAAATGATTCAGGTGCAATTAATCAAAGAAGGATTTGAGATAAGCTGCGTCTATGATGGAGAACAGGCACTTGAAGTATTTTCGGAAAAGATGTTTGATATGATTTTACTTGATTTAATGCTTCCCAAACTGGACGGAATCGAAATTCTGAAAATAATTCGGGCACAAAGCATGATCCCTATCCTGATTATGTCTGCCAAAGACGGAGATCTCGATAAGGCTCTCGGATTAGGGTTTGGCGCAGACGATTATCTGTCCAAACCTTTTTCCATGATGGAACTAACGGCCAGAATAAAAGCCAATCTCCGTCGTGCGCACCAGTATTCCGCTCCGGTCAGTTCTGCTGCACATTCAGAAAAGATTCATATTGGTGAACTGAATCTGGATACCGATAATTTTACCGTCTACAAAAGCGAAGATGAAATCAAACTGACAGCCAAAGAATTTCAGATTCTGAAATTGTTTATGACCCATCCCAAAAAAGTATTTACCAAAGCCCAGCTGTATACTCTGGTCTGGGGAGAAGATTATTATGGCGACACCAATGTGATTAACGTACATATGAGAAGACTGCGCGAGAAGATTGAAGATGACCCATCTGCTCCTCAATATATCAAAACCTTATGGGGAATCGGCTATAAGCTGGGAGAATTTTGAGATGGATATGATCTGGGGAATGATCACGATTGTGCTATTGCTGCTGGTTCTTTTCCAGCGTCACCGTTACAAACAGCAGCAGGCCAATTTGCTATATGCGCATACCAAATTAAAAGCTATTACCGATCAGCGTACCGAAGAGAAACTGCTGCTGCAAACCGAAGATATTCATCTAAAAGCACTATTAAACGAAATAAATCGGCTGCTGGAACATAATCAGAAAACAGCTGCCTCTTACTATCAGATGGAAATATCGATTCGCAAGATGCTCTCCAATATATCCCATGATCTGCGTACTCCACTGACAGTGGTTCTTGGTTATCTGGAGGTCATACTGAATGATCCCGAGTTGACCCGGCAGGAAGTGGATGTTCTGCTTGCCAAAGTGCATAACAAATCGATAGAAGTGCTTCATTTAATGAAGAAGTTTTTTGATCTGGTCAAGCTGGAATCCGGCGATCATGAGATCGAGATTTCCAAAATAGACGTGAGCGAGATTTGCCAAGCCAATATTCTGGCGTTTTATGATATTTTGACAGCCCGGGATATAGAAGTGGTGATCGATATTCCGGATGATCGCCCCTGTCTGGCCTATGGCAATGAAGAAGAGCTGCATCGTATTCTGAACAATCTGTTATCCAATGCCATTCAATATGGTAGCGAGGGACATGTAGTAGGATTATCTGTATATCGTCATAACAAGCATATTGGTATTGATATATGGGACCGGGGACAAGGAATCGGTGAAAAGCACCAGGACCGTGTATTTGAACGGATGTATACGCTGGAAGATTCACGAAATCGTCTGTATCAGGGAAGCGGTCTGGGACTAACAATCACCAAACGGCTTGTAGAGAAAATGGGCGGGACTATCTCGGTTACCAGTACACCCTATCAAAAGACTGTATTCACTGTGATGCTGAAAAGTTATGCCTAAGCCAAACCGTTCAAAACTATTGACTGTATAGCAAAAGAGGACAGGCCGCTTTTCTTTTCAACAAGAAAAACACAGAAATTAAGAAATAAGTAAGAGTTGATTAATCAAAAAGCAATCTCACTCCTGTAAAGTAAATGTACAAGCAGTCTATTACATGAAGGAGGAAAAGCAGTGACCTACCTGATCAAAACCCATCAGCTCAGCAAAAGCTATGCTGGTCATGAAGTAGTCTCCAATCTGAATATGAATGTCAAAAAAGGAGAGATTTACGGTTTCCTGGGACCCAACGGTGCAGGCAAAACTACCGTTATGAAAATGATGACCAATCTGATCAAGCCATCCAGCGGTGAGATCGAGCTATTTGGAGAGAAAGTAACCGGACATTCTTATGAAATGCTGAAAAGAATCGGCAGTATTATCGAATTCCCCGTCTTTTATGACAAATTGAGCGCCCGTGAGAATTTGCAGCTGCACTGTGAATATGCCGGTTATTATAATCATCTGGCTATTGAAGAAGCATTGTCTCTGGTCAACCTGCAGCAGGTCAATGATAAACCGGTCAAAAGCTTCTCACTGGGTATGCGTCAGCGTCTTGGAATCGCCCGTGCAATTATGACCAAGCCGGAACTGCTGATTTTGGATGAGCCGACAAATGGACTTGATCCGGTAGGGATCAAGGAGCTGCGCGGCTTGTTCCGGATGCTGTGTGATGAATACCGGATTACCATACTCATTTCCAGCCATATTCTGAGTGAAGTAGAGCAGATTGCCGATACTATAGGAGTGATTAACAAAGGGCAGTTGATTGAAGAAGTGACTGTCAGGGAAATTCATGAACGCAATACCGAATATATTGAAATCCGGAGTGAAGATACGCAAAAAGCATTATACGTGCTGGAAGAAATTTTGGGTATCGACAATTTCAAAGTAATTGCCGATTCAAAAATACGAATCTACAGTCTATCCCTGACACAGGGAGAAATCGCCAAACAATTTGTTCTGAATGGCGTTCATATTGAAGAAATCAAAAAAAAGAGCCACTCGCTGGAAGATTATTTTATCAATCTGCTGGATGGAGGATTACAGCATGCTGAAGTTACTTCGTCTGGAAATTAAAAAGTATCAATTATGGCATTACATAAAGGGTGTACTTATCGCCAACCTTTGTTTTTTGGCACTGCTGGTATTGATCTATGTCATGGAGACCAAGGACGGTCATATTCCTTTTGAGAGCTATGATATGGCATTTATGATTATTGATAGCCTGGTAAGGGCGACTTTTACCATATTCGCCGCTGTTCTGATCGCCAGACTGTTTGTGGAAGAGTATAAGACCGGATCGATTTCTGTGCTGTTTATGTATCCTGTCAAAAGGCAGAAATTGATGATTGCCAAAGTGTTGATCATTGCTATGTTTACGTTTACGACCATCTTTGTATCGAACGCGGTAATGGGAAGTCTTTTTTATTTGACGAACCAGACGGTTCATTTTCTGGCTGAACCGATGACTTCCGATATATTTATGCGTAACCTGCGGAGTGTGCTGATCAGTGCGCTGGCTTCTGCCGGGATAGGCCTGATTCCACTATATATCGGAATGCGCCGCAAGTCCGTACCTGCCACACTCGTATCCGCTGTATTGATTGTTGCTCTTACAGGTGGCACCAGCAATGATTTCTCCATGTTCGCTATTACAGCAGTTCCGGTTAGTCTGGCTGCTGTTGGGCTGCTGTCTGCATATCTGTCTATTCGTAATGTAGAAAGCAAAGATATTGTATAATATAGGCCAACTGGCGAGGAGAGTAAAAGGATGAAACGTTCGTTATCTACAGGTATAGCTATAATTATAGTAGGAGTATGCGTTATCGGCTATTGGAGTTACACTCATTTTAATCAACAAAGCACTGTTCATGAACAGAAATCGATGCCTTCCACCTCTATCCATAGTCTGAACATTCGTACCTCTGCTACAGATATTGAACTGCTGCCTGGCGAGCAGGATCAGATTACAGCCACACTGGACGGGAATATGCATACAGATTCCAAGGAAAACTATTCTTTCACGATGATACCGGAACAGGGCGTTATGAATGTCCAGGTAGAGACACAGAACAATATGTTCGGTATCCAGTTAGATCCTATCGATAATTTGACATTAAAAATAAAGATTCCATCGAAAACGTGGGATCAGATCACAGTTATGACTTCGTCCGGTCAAATGAAGCTTCATGATCTTGCTGCTAACAGGATAACAACGCAATCCAGTTCCGGCGATCAGCAGATTTCCGGCTTGCAAGTAGCCGGAACCGCCATTATCCAGACCAGCAGCGGCGATATTACAGCAGAGCACAATGAAGCAGCAGATTCCAAATGGGAAACCACCAGTGGCACTATTCATTCTTTACAGCTATCCGGTCAGCGTACACAGATTACAACTTCATCCGGTGAAATCGATTATACCGAGAAGCAGCCTGTATCGGATGTAGAGCTCACTACTTCGAGTGGTGATGTAAATGCCAAAAGCGCAGCTACGAGCAACTCGCTGCAGTTACAATTTACAAGCAGCTCGGGAACAGCAAATATCCAGATCCCAGGAATGACCTTCCAGGAAAAATCCGAGCATCGTATAACCGGTATGCGGGGGACAGGCAAGCTTCTTCAGCATATAAAGGTAAACACCAGTTCCGGTGATATGAAGATCAGTCAGCTATAGTATATATAGTTTATGCATAGTGCAGCTGGCATTTCTTTTTGACCACCGGATATTTCTTTCATTGACTTTACCGGCTAACTTTTTTACAATAAAACCATTGTTATAACCGGACAGCCATCGCTGACTGGTTCATACTTAATACTCAGTGAAAAGGAATAGTAATATCAGCAAGCATTACATAGAGAGTCGGCGGCTGGTGCAAGCCGATATGATGCTGATGTGAACTCGCCTTGGAGATATGTGTCAGGAATTACAGGATTGATCCGTACAGTGAATCGGATCTATATCCATGTATTCTCAAACACATCGGCTTCCTGCCGTTATCAGGCAACTAAGTGAGTGAATGGTGAAGCATACCTGTTCGCTAACTAGGGTGGTACCGCGAGATTCAACCTCTCGTCCCTAGCGATATTATACGCTGGAGACGAGAGGTTTTTTGTTGCTTTCGGACGTCAAGAGTGCATTGTCCGGACGGATAACAAGCGCAGCATAATGATAATGGAATTACCGGAACAGCCATACTTAATTTAGAGGAGGAAATACTATGACAGAAGTACACACGTCCCAGCCGGGCTATCGTCCGCAGGAACTGGAACCCAAGTGGCAAGGCTACTGGGATGAGCACAAAACATTCAAAACGACCGAGGAGCCGGGCAAACCGAAATTTTACGCGATGGACATGTTTCCTTATCCATCCGGTGCCGGTCTGCACGTAGGCCATCCGGAAGGCTACACAGCGACAGATATCGTTTCCCGCTACAAGCGTATGCAGGGCTACAATGTACTCCATCCGATGGGCTGGGATGCATTCGGTCTGCCGGCCGAGCAGTATGCGATCGATAATGGCGGTCACCCGCGTGAATTTACCATTCAGAATATTAATAATTTCCGCCGTCAGATCAAGTCTCTCGGTTTCTCCTACGACTGGGATCGCGAGATCAGTACAACCGATCCGGATTATTATAAATGGACCCAGTGGATCTTTATCCAGCTGTATAACAAGGGTCTGGCTTATATCGCCGAGATTCCGGTCAACTGGTGTCCGGCACTGGGTACGGTACTGGCGAACGAAGAAGTTATCGACGGCAAGAGTGAGCGCGGCGGTCATCCGGTTATTCGTCGTCCGATGCGTCAATGGATGCTGAAGATTACCGAATATGCAGATCGTCTGCTGGAAGATCTGGATGAACTGGACTGGGCAGAAAGCATCAAGGATATGCAGCGCAACTGGATCGGCAAATCCAAAGGTGCAGAAGTTACTTTCCAGGTAGATGGAACAGAAGAAGAGATTCGTGTCTTCACAACTCGTCCGGACACCCTGTTCGGAGCTACTTACTGTGTACTGGCACCTGAACATCCGCTGGTAGAAAAAATTACAACTGCCGAGCAACAGGATGCAGTCAAAGCTTATCAGGAAAAAGCTTCCCATAAGAGTGATCTGGAACGTACCGACCTGAACAAGGATAAGAGCGGTGTATTCACAGGCGCTTATGCAGTCAATCCGGCCAATGGGGAGAAACTGCCGATCTGGATTGCCGATTATGTACTTGCTGCCTATGGTACCGGTGCAATCATGGCAGTTCCGGCTCATGATACACGCGACTGGGAATTCGCGCAGAAGTTCGAACTGCCGATTGTCGAAGTGGTTGCTGGCGGCGATGTGACGCAGGAAGCCTACACAGGTGAAGGTGAACACGTAAATTCCGGTATGCTGAACGGTATGCAGATGGAAGAAGCAATTTCCACCATGATTCAGTGGCTGGAGGAAAACGGCAAAGGCGAAGGCAAAACGACCTACCGTCTGCGTGACTGGCTGTTCAGCCGTCAACGTTACTGGGGTGAGCCGATTCCAATCCTGCATCTGGAAGATGGTACGATCAAGCCGGTACCGGAAGACAGTCTGCCACTGCTGCTGCCGGATCTGGAAGAAATCAAGCCATCCGGTACGGGAGAATCACCACTGGCGAATGCGACTGACTGGGTGAACACCATCGATCCGGAGACAGGCATGAAAGCACGTCGCGAGACCAATACGATGCCACAATGGGCAGGCAGCTGCTGGTACTATCTGCGTTATATCGATCCGAAAAATAATGACGAACTGTGCTCCAAAGAAAAATTGGACTTCTGGATGCCGGTTGACCTGTATATTGGCGGCGCCGAGCATGCGGTACTGCATTTGCTGTATGCGCGCTTCTGGCACAAAGTACTGTACGATATCGGCGTAGTTAATACCAAGGAGCCTTTCCAGAAGCTGATTAACCAGGGTATGATCCTCGGTACCAACAACGAGAAAATGAGTAAATCCCGTGGTAACGTTATTAACCCGGATGATATCGTAAATGAATATGGAGCAGATACACTGCGTCTGTATGAGATGTTCATGGGACCACTGGAAGCGACCAAGCCATGGAATGAGAATGGTGTCGAAGGTATGCACCGCTTCCTGGCACGTGTATGGCGCCTGTTTATTAATGAAGAAGGAACGATCAGCTCCAAAATCGTCGACGATGGCGGCGATGACAACTTCAAGCGCACATGGCACAAAACGATCAAAAAAGTAACCGAAGATATGGAGAATCTGCGCTTTAATACGGCGATCAGCCAGCTGATGATCTTTATCAACGATGCTTACAAAACAGATGAGCTGCCTCGCGAAGCGATGGAGAACTTTATCCAGCTGCTGTCTCCTCTGGCACCACATATCGCCGAGGAACTGTGGTCCCGTCTGGGTCACGACGGTGGTATCACTTATGTAGAATGGCCAAAATACGATGAAGCCTGGACAACCGAATCCGAAGTGGAGATCGTGATCCAGATTACCGGCAAAATTGTACAGCGCGTCAACGTAGCCAAAGATATGGATGCCAAAGCGATGGAAGAATTCGCAATGTCCCTCGATGCGGTCAAACAGGCGATCGAAGGCAAAACGGTACGTAAAGTTATTGCAGTACCGGGCAAACTCGTTAACATTGTAGCCAACTGATTAAGCGTTTCTTTGTGATAAGAAACAAGCCTAACGGCTAGCCATACAGATGCCAGCAATTCATGCTTAATCGAACATCTATCGAACAGTTAACATTTAATAAGTATTACCTCCTATGCGATGGGAGACCAATTACCGGGATACCCGGTAATGAACCGGGTCCCGACAAACAGAGGTGCAGGTATGAAACGTAATATGATGTGGATAGCAGCCGTGTCGGCTGTACTTGGAATCGGTCTGATCTGCTTTGGAGCAGGACAGCCGGAGGATCAGGGAACTCCTTGGGTTGCACTGGATGAACGAGCGGCAGCTTCACTAACAGCAAATGCTCCAGCCGAACAAGCTAAGAGACAGGCTATGGAGGCACTGCCCCCTGCTGGAGCCGCCGCTCTGCAGCCAGTCAGTACTCAATCGGCAGTATCATCTGTACCCGCCGATCAGTTATCTTCTGCAGCCCATCAGGCTTCAGAACAACCGGCTTCCTCTCGGATGACTACGGATCAACAGGCAGTCGTATCCGGTTCCCGGACCGATGCAGCTGCCGGTTCAGCCGGATCATCTACAGAGGCAGCAGCGGGGACTTACCGAGCCGATACAAGTACACAGCCGCTTTCAGGTGATACATCCAATTCCCGATCGGGCTCTGCAGATGCATCTCCCGCCAGTTCTACACCGGCAGAAGATACTTCTGGCAGGATCAGTATCAACCAGGCAGGCTTGACCGAGCTTACCGAAATGCCTGGAATCGGGGAAAAGAAGGCACAGGCTATTATCGATTACCGTAATGCACACGGTCCTTTTCGAAGTGTAAGCGAACTGGACAATGTCAAAGGGATCGGCAGCAAGATGCTTGCCAAACTGCTGCCATACGCAAGGCTTTAAATGGTTAAGGGGGAAGACCAGGATGCGTAAAGACTGGGATACGTACTTTATGGATATTGCACATATGGTATCGACACGTTCACGCTGTCCACGCCGTCATGTGGGGTCTGTACTCGTACAGGGCAAAAAGCTGCTCGGTACAGCGTACAATGGAGCACCTATGGGTGTGCCGGACTGCTCGGAAGCAGGCTGCATGATTTCCGAAGAAGTGGAGCTGGTCGTATCTGGTGGCATAGAGACTATGGTCAAAAAGCAGCGCTGTATTCGTACCATTCATGCCGAGCAGAATCTGCTGCTGTTTACCGACCGAGCCGACCGCGAAGGCTCGACGGTATATGTCACAGATGAACCTTGTTGGACATGCGCCAATATGCTGGCCAACAGCGGCATTATTGAAGTGGTCTATCATCGCGCATATCCCAAGGATACCCGTAAAGTACATGAAATGATGACTCAAAAAGGAATTGTATTCCGTCAGCTGCAAGCGTATGAGCCACCGCAGCAGACAGTAGTTATCGATTGATTCAATAACAAGATTTGCTAAGCATACAGGCATCATCTGTTATCTCTCATCGCACAAGA
Organism: Paenibacillus bovis; assembly: GCF_001421015.2. Taxonomy (NCBI): domain Bacteria; kingdom Bacillati; phylum Bacillota; class Bacilli; order Caryophanales; family Paenibacillaceae; genus Paenibacillus; species Paenibacillus bovis. Next base: position 4,318,642 of record NZ_CP013023.1, on the reverse strand, counting down.
GAATAAGAAATAGAACGTAATGGAAGAACCATTATCATATCCGCCGGATGTCCGACATCCTGACGATAAGGTAATGGTTCTTTTTTATGGTTTTATGGGACGCATCGATTCCATATCGCTCTGGGTATGCCTTGAAACAAGTATAAGGATATACCCTGACATAAGTATGGTGAAGTTGATGCTAGCGCGGTTATTTCAATTTTTGAAATTGATCGTTTTGAAACTATTCTCGTTGTGCGATCAAGAGTTCATTAGAGATTGTCTGTATAGTCAACAATCCAAAGGAGAAGCGATGAAAACAAGACCTCTGGTTGCATTGTGCATAGCCTGGGTCGCAGGCAGCACGTTAGCAGCTGTTTTACAATATGGTGGCTTTGAATGGGGATTACTCGGTCTGCTATTGTTCGGATGTGCATTGTGGATCCGTCTACCGGCTCACCGGCGTTCTATCTTGATTCTGGGATTAACGCTTGTCTGTGCATCATTGTACTGGCACTGGAATGATAAGCATAACAACAGTATGCTTCCTTCCTTACTGCATCAATCACCGCAGCAGATGAACGAACAGCCTGTTCAGGCAGAAGGAGTAATTACCAGTCCACCCGAGACCGATGGAGATCGGGTCCGTTTTCGGATGGAACTGTATGTACTGCCGCAGCTGGGAACAGCCGGTGCGCTTCAGAAACCGGAGACAATCATGGTACAGCTCAAGCTGGCTACCCGTCCGGAACTGCAGCAGGCAGCACGTTGGCAGCGTGGAGATCGAATTGCTATACGAGGCACCTGGAAAATGCCCGGTGAAGCGCGTAACTTTGATGCTTTTGATTACCGGCGTTATTTGCGAACCCAATATATTCACTGGATGATCAAAGCCGAAGGCGCTTCTGCTCTCCAACCTGCCCAATTGACGGTTAACGGACCTGCTTCCTGGAGTTGGCAACTTTTGCGCTGGAATGATGATACGCGGCAGCTGCTGGGCAGCCGAATAAAACAAATTTTTCATACCGAAGACAATGGTTATATGAAAGGACTGCTGATTGGAGATGCAGATGATATCGATCCCGAACAGTTTGCTTCTTTTTCAAGACTGGGTTTGACACATATTCTGGCGATATCGGGACTGCATGTAGCGATTTATACGGGGCTGCTGCTCTGGCTGCTTCGCAAACTAGGTCTGACACGGGAAAGAGCCTGTCTCGTTGTAATGCTGCTGCTTCCTGTCTATGTGCTGCTGACTGGAGCATCTCCGTCTGCTATACGTGCCGGTATTATGGGAATGATTGCTCTCTACGCAGCCAGTCGTGGATTGCTCAAGGATGGACTGCATATTTTGTGTGCAGCCTGCTGGGGAATGCTACTGTATGAGCCTTATTTTCTGCTGAATATCAGTTTCCAGCTTTCTTTTGCTGTAACTGCAGGATTGATCCTGTATGTGCCTGTGATGCAGCCGCTGCTGCAAAAACTGCCATCCCGACTGGCAGGAGCAATAGCAGTTACACTGGTTGCCCAGATGATTTCATTTCCGTTAACTATTTATTATTTCAACCAATTCTCGTTATTATCATTTGTAGCGAACTTTTTGCTGGTGCCTGTATCGAGTCTGATTGTGCTGCCGGTAGGTTCAATAGCTTTGGTACTTGGTTATGTGTGGCTGCAGGGAGCCGTATGGCTCGGCAGCATCGTCTCCTGGATCAATATTATATCGTTTCGAATGATAGACTGGCTGGATGGACTGCCAGCCATGCTGACGATCTGGCACGCTCCGCCGCTGATTTGGATACTTTTGTATTATGCTGCTTTGTATATATTGCTTCGTTACAGCAGCGATTTGCTGCAATGGAAAAATGAACAGCTTTCCTCAGATGACGGTTCTGCCAGTAATCTACATACTGCAATATCACCCAGTCGATCAGTCTGGTTGGAAATACAAGCTACTGCACCGCTGCCATCTGTATATTCAGGTCCGGGGCACACGAGCTATAGAACAGGCAGCCGTACATGGTACCGTATGCTCTCTCCATGGCTGCGTCTTCGCATACTGGGCATCCTACTTTCTCCTTGTCTGCTGTGCTTGCTGCTGATTTATGCTTATCAGAATCCTTTGCAGCATGGACAAGGTACTGTCCAGTATCTGGATGTAGGTCAGGGAGACAGTATCCTGATCACTACACCTGGAGGCAAGCATATTCTGGTCGATGGCGGCGGTACAATAGATTTTGGGCAAAAAGGGCAGGAATGGCGCAAACGCAAAGATCCGTATGAGATTGGAATCAAACTGCTGGTTCCTCTGCTCAAGCAAAGAGGCATTCATCAGCTGGACGCTGTTATACTGACACATGGCGATCACGATCATGCAGGCGGCCTGCTGGCAGTAGCAGAGCAGATTCCGATTCGCCAATTTATATTCAATGGTACAATGCCCAAAGGCAGCGGCCTGGATGAATTGGTGCAGACGCTGCTGGCGAAAAAAGTACCGATATATGGTTCCTCGCCGGGAATGAAGCTGCAGCCGGACCAACAGACAGAGCTTGCGTTCCTTGCACCGGTTGCGATTACCTCCAATATTACAACGCAAGCAGATCCAGCGGCTAAAGATCAACAATCTACCGCCTATCACCCGGATGCCGGGCAGTCAATTGATTCTCCGACCATACAGCCTCTTCCACGCAAAGAAGAACAGAATCATTACTCTGTTGTATTTTTGCTGACGATGAATTCACGCCGGTTTTTGTTTACCGGTGATGCCGATCAGACGGAGGAAAAAGGAATCCTGTATGACCTGGCTTCCAGTCAGACCATTCTATCCAATCTGCAAAAGCAGGATGCAGAGTCAAATTTGTCACAGCAGAGCTCGCAGCAACCTTCCGGCCAGTCTGTCTCCAACCCTGTAGATGTACTCAAAATAGGCCATCATGGCAGCAGGACATCCACTTCGGCAGAATGGCTTCGCTATTGGCAGCCAGCACTGTCCGTTATTTCGGTAGGTCAATACAATACATACGGCCATCCTACCAAAGAAGTACTGAAGCGAATCGAGGATGCCGGCTCCGATGTAGCACGTACCGACCAGAATGGGGAAGTGCAGATAAGGGTAAATGCAGAGGGTCAGCTGTCGCAACGTACGCTGCTACCTTCTCCCGTATCCTCGGAATAACAGTGATTGCCGCGAATTATTTTATTCATTAAATGACCGTATCCCGCAGCTCCCGATGCTGCGGGTTTTTAAAGTTACAGGTCAGAAGATGACGAATAGAGCGGATTTTGGTATCCTGAATACAGCTCTCATCCGTATTGCCGCCAAAATCGCTCCAAATCCGCTCCAAAAGTGATCTGGAAATGGCTTGGATTCGAATGATTCCTACATAGGGTAAGTGTTTACAAAGCCATTCATCTGTATTTGCCGGGATGAATCAATAAATTGAAATTATTTTAAAAGTACTGCAACAATTAGGCGGTGTTATGCGTCTAGGGGTTGTAAGGAGAGGGGGATCCTCCGTGGTGGAGCAGGGACTCATCAAGGCCGCCCAAGAGGGAGACCGAGATGCTCTAATCACCCTATTAAGAGAGATAGAACATCATGTGTACAAAACAGCTTACTACATTTTGAACAATGAACAGGATGCTCTGGATGCGGCTCAAGAGGCACTGATCCGTATTTACACCAAAATCGGTTCCTACGAAGAAAAAGCACAATTCAAGACCTGGGTGCAGCGAATCGTGACGAATATTTGTATTGATAAATTCAGACGCAGCAAACCTACCGTTTCTATTGAGGAACACGAAATGGTGTTCGAAGGTCATGATGATGTAGAGCATGAAGTGATGCGCGCCTATACATCCAAGGATGTGCGGGAAGCGATCAATCAGCTGCCGGAACATCATCGTACAGTGATTGTGCTTCGGTATATTCAGGACCTGTCTTACAACGAAATTGCGGATTGTCTGGATTTACCTTTGAATACAGTAAAATCGTACCTGTTTCGAGCCCGGCAACAATTACAGAATCTGCTAGCAGATTATGAGAAAGGAGGAATGATTGGATGAAACGTGAAGTAGCGGAAGAGTGGATGAGCCGCTATTTGGACGGTGACCTGAATGGGGAAGATACAAAAGCCTTGTTCCGTTATATGGATGAGAATCCAGATGCGGCAGAGACATTCCGGATTATGACGGCTTTATCGTTACGCCTGGAAAAGTTACCTGATGTCACACCAAAGTACAGCCTGGTAGATGCTATTCTGCCACAGCTCGATCTGCTGGACGAAGAACGGCGTACCGAGAGCGCAGCCGAGATCGGTATTATGGAACCGCAAAAAGCCGATACCGACGAATTGGCGGATCGCCGTCGTCAGCGTCGCAGCTGGCGTGAACGTCTGCCAGTACGTACGATTGGCGGGATCGTGGCTGCCGGGGTGGTACTGGGCGTATCCATTGCCAACTATGAGCCCAAAACACTTAGCGAAGCAGGCCCGCAGCCTGTTCCCTATAGTGCACAACAGGAAGAAGCCCAGCCGGAATCGGGCAGTATCACATCACCACCGGATACGGAAAGCAGTGTAAATCCGCCGGAGTCAGACCAGCCGTCCAGTGGAAGTCAGGAACCATCCAATGGCAAGGATATCAAGGAACCTGAGACTTCATCCAATACGCCTTCTGCAAGTGAGAGCACAAAGACACCTCCAGCTTCAAAAGAGCCGGAGCGCAACGTGACTCCACAGGAAAGTACCCATACACCGGATACCCGCGAGGAGCAGCCTCCTGCATCGGGGAACCGTGGTGGAATTTCTTCAGGGGATAATGGAAGTACGTCAAACAATCGCTCACAGCAACCTGCAGCTAATCCTGAAGTGTCTTCCCAGCAGGACTCCAGTCCAGCGGACAGTACGGCAAAAGCACCATCCGCCGATACGGGCAAGACAAACAAGGAGGCTGCTCAGGACAAGCAGAGTGCAGCAGAGAGCAATCCGGAATCAACCGATGCTCCTTCGACGCAGTCGCAGGAAAGCACAACACCTGATCCGGATGCATCCAGCAATAATTCACCAAAAGCAGACACTCCGCCAGCAGATACGCCTACACTCGATACCAAGAGCACAGAACGTTCCCTGCTGCCTTCCACTTCCAGTGTGAATGGACCAAAGCAGGAGCAAGAATGGAAGTCTCCGGGTGCAGATTATACTGTTGTACTCACGACAGATAATATTTTGCGGCTGGACAGTATCGCAGAAGATAATGTGAATGGACGTACCGTTGTTTCTTCCATTACGCTGAAGGGGAGCTTGATTAGCGGCAGATGGTCGGACGATGGTAAAATATTCACTTATCAGGTTAACGAAAACGGCATAAGCAAAACGTACAAAATTACGATCGGCAACGATTAACAAAAGAGATAAAAAGGTTAGAATGACCTGGCATCCTGCCGTGCTGGTATACAGGCAGGATACGGGGTAAAGCATCCTGTAGATAAAATATAGTACATTGCTGAAATAAAGGACTTTCTGCGAGAAAAAGCAGGAAGTCCTTTGTCGTCTGTTCTTTTTTCCGTTACAATAATGATATTGAAATCAGGAGGAACGGATTATGGATCTGAAGACAGCAAGTAAAGATATTCAAAATAACAAACCTGCCGCTATTTATGTATGTTATGGCGCAGAGAAATACCGGATCAAGGAATTTATCGATTTTGCGACGCAGCAGCTGATTGAGCCGGAGCATCGCGATTTTGCGCTGGCTCATTACGATCTGTCCGAGACTGCCCTGGAGACAGTCGTAGAAGAAGCCGAAGAGATTCCTTTTATGGTGCCGCGCAAGCTGATAATTATCAAGGATTCTTCGGTGCTGACAGCCGGCAAGGATAACAGCAAGCTGGAGCACCGGGTAGAATCGCTGCTGCGCTATATGGAGGAGCCTGCCGAATATTCTATTTTATTGTTCTGGGTCAATGGCGAAAAACTCGACGAACGCAAAAAAATCGTTAAGGCGATCAAAAACCATGCCTGTGTGCTGCCGTTTCAACCTATGGGAGCCGAAGAACTGATCAGCTGGCTGATCCGTCATGCCAAAAAGCAGGAATGTGATTGCTCTACAGCCGCGGCTGAGGCGCTTGTACAGTCAGCGGGCACAGGGCTGGGAATCTTGTCGGCAGAAATGGATAAGCTGTGTCTGCACGCAGGCAGAGGGGGCACGATTACTATAGATAGCGTGCATCAGCTGGTAGCTCGTAGTACCGAGCAAAATGTATTTATGCTGGTGGAACAAATTGCTGCAGTGCGTTTGGAACAGGCTTTGACCATTTTTTATGATCTGCTCAAGCAGCGTGAAGAACCGATCAAGATTGCTGCCCTGATTGCCCGTCAGTTCCGGATCATGCTGCAGGTAAAAGAGCTGTCGGGACAAAACTACTCCCAGCAGCAGATTGCTTCCCAGCTTGGCCTGCATCCGTATGCAATCAAAATTGCCGGCGAGCAGGCTCGCAAATTCGACAATCAAAAGCTGCGTTCGATCGTAGCCCATCTGGCAAGGCTCGACTACCAGATGAAGACAGGCGCGATTGATAAAGTACTCGGACTGGAAATGTTTTTGCTGCGGCTGGGTGCGTAATTGAACTTAAATAAATCCAAAAAAGCTCAGGAGCATAAATCCTGGGCTTTTTTAATAGTGATCAGTAGAAGTGTGGAATCGGTACACGAATAAAACTCCCGACCAGGTGCCTGCTTATAGGCTGATAGAGAGTAGTCAGATTATTGTATCGAGATATTTATTTTTGTACCACAACAATAAACCCCTGACCGGAGAACCGATCAGGGGTTTATATTAATCAAGCTTAGGCTTGGCTGGAAATTGCGTTCAGTTTCTTAGCCAAACGGGATTTTTTACGAGCAGCCGCGTTTTTGTGGATATGGCCTTTAGATACAGCTTTATCAAGGCTTTTGGAAGCAGCAGCAACAGCAGTTTTTGCAACTTCAACATCAGTATTCACAAGTGCAGTATCTGCAGCTTTCACGCTAGTACGCAGAGCGGACTTTTGTGCAGCATTCAGAGCACGACGCTTTTCGCTTGTTTTTACACGTTTTACTGCGGATTTAATGTTAGGCATTACATTCACCTCCTGTAAAGCATATACGGTTCATCGTTAAGACTCACAACTCTAAATATTTTAGCATGGACTATTATCAAATGCAATACTATCTTACTTGTAGAAATTTATTCCCGATAATCCTTTCATTTTACTTCCTGTTGTGGGATTGCTGGGATATCAACCAACTGCTATAATAAATTGATTAATGGAATGGTTGACCTTTCAAGTAGGACCGGACCATCAGCATTATATTTCAGGCTTATGTTGGGGGTAAGGAATGACTGATATTGCAGCAAGACAGCAAAAAATTCGTAATTTCTCAATTATTGCGCATATAGACCACGGTAAATCAACACTGGCTGACCGTATTCTGGAGTACACCGGCGCACTGACTTCACGTGAAATGCAGGAACAGGTACTGGATCAGATGGACCTGGAGCGCGAGCGCGGAATCACTATCAAACTGCAGGCTGTACGTCTCACGTACAAAGCCGATGATGGCGAAGAGTATTTGCTTAACCTGATCGATACACCGGGACACGTCGACTTTACCTATGAGGTATCCCGCAGTCTGGCAGCCTGTGAAGGTGCTTTGCTGGTCGTTGATGCGGCCCAGGGGATTGAAGCACAGACACTGGCCAACGTGTATCTGGCACTGGATAATAACCTGGAGATTCTGCCGGTTATTAACAAGATCGACCTGCCAAGCGCTGATCCGGAGCGTGTAAAGCAGGAAGTAGAAGATGTTATCGGCCTGGATGCAAGTGAAGCCGTACTGGCTTCGGCCAAAGCAGGAATCGGGATCAAGGAAATCCTGGAGCAGGTTGTGGAGAAAGTTCCCGCACCAACCGGTGATCCTTCCAATCCATTGAAAGCGCTGATCTTTGACTCGCACTACGATCCATACAAGGGCGTTATTATCTACTCCCGGATCGTGGACGGCAAAATCAAAGCCGGCTCCAAAATCAAAATGATGGCGACCGGCAAAGAATTTGAAGTTATCGAAGTCGGTGCCTTTATGCCGCGTATGACGATTGTCGATGAACTGAATGTCGGCGATGTTGGCTTTATCGTAGCAGGTATCAAAACAGTGGGCGATACGCGTGTCGGGGATACGATTACCGATGCGAAGAATCCAACTCTGGAACCATTGCCTGGTTATCGTAAAATCAACCCGATGGTATATTGCGGTCTGTATCCGATCGAATCGTCCGACTATGTAGATCTGCGCGAAGCCTTGGAGAAGCTGCAGTTGAATGATGCTTCCCTGAGCTTTGAGCCGGAATCTTCCAGCGCACTGGGCTTTGGTTTCCGTTGTGGATTCCTCGGACTGCTGCATATGGACGTTATCCAGGAACGGATCGAGCGCGAATTTAATATTCCGCTGATCACGACTGCACCGAGCGTTATTTATCATGTGACGCTCACCAATGGAGATGTTATCACGATCGATAACCCATCCAACTATCCGGAGCTTGGCCGGATCGAGTATGTGGAAGAACCTTTTGTCAAAGCTTCCATTATCGTACCGAACGATTTTGTAGGAACCGTGATGGAGCTTTGCCAGACCAAACGCGGTGAATTTATCAATATGGAATATCTGGATACTACTCGTGTTACGATTACGTATCAGGTACCATTGTCCGAGATTGTATATGACTTCTTCGATCAGCTGAAATCGAGTACCAAGGGATATGCATCCTTTGACTACGAGCTTTCCGGTTATCGCAAGTCCAATCTGGTCAAAATGGATATTCTGCTGAACGGCGAACAGGTCGATGCATTGTCCTTTATCGTTCACCGCGATCGTGCGTATCATCGCGGACGGATTATCTGTGAAAAGCTGCGTGAGCTGATTCCGCGTCAAATGTTCGAAATTCCGATTCAGGCTTCTGTCGGTACCAAAGTGGTTGCCCGTGAGACCGTCAAAGCGATGCGTAAAAACGTTCTCGCCAAGTGTTACGGCGGTGACATCTCCCGTAAGCGTAAATTGCTGGAGAAGCAAAAAGAAGGTAAAAAGCGTATGAAACAAGTCGGTAACGTAGAAGTTCCTCAGGAAGCCTTTATGGCGGTACTACGTATCGACGACTAGTCTGTCCTATAATCAATTTGTAGCGGTGAGACAAGGGAGGGCCTGGCAACAGGCTTTCCCTTTTGTCCATTGCACTGTTAAATTTGCAAAAGCTTCATCCAACCATGACCATACCCTGGCGCGTACAGCCAGGTTTAAAATAGAATGACGGGGAGGAAAAGAGTCATGAATAAATCACTGAATAACGACGCGCCCCGTGCGATATACATGCACATTCCGTTTTGTACCAACAAGTGCTTTTACTGCGACTTTAATTCTTATGTTCTGAAGGATCAGCCGGTAATGGATTACCTGCGCGCATTGGAACGCGAGATGGAATATACAGTACAGCAGCATCCACCGGGCACCATTGATACCATCTTTGTTGGAGGCGGAACGCCTACGGTACTCAAAAATGACGAGATGGAATATTTCCTCAAATCGATTCGCACGTATTTCCCGAATTGGTCGGATAATATTGAGTTTACGATGGAAGCCAATCCGGGAACGACGGATGCAGACAAGCTGGCAATTATGAAAGAAGGCGGCGTCAACCGTGTCAGCTTTGGGGTGCAGGCTTTTCAAAATGAGCTGCTTACCGGTATCGGACGTATCCATAATACAGATGATGTATACCGCAGTCTGGAGAATGCCCGCAAGGTAGGATTAAACAATCTGTCGATCGACCTGATGTTCGGACTTCCCAATCAGACGCTGGACATGCTGTCCTACAGTGTGGATCGTGCGCTGGAGCTGGATCTGCCGCATTACTCTATCTATAGCCTCAAAGTGGAAGAGAATACGCTGTTCCATACTATGTTCCAGAAAAACCAGCTGCCGCTGCCGGATGAAGAGAGCGAGCTGAACATGTATCTGCTGCTGATGGACAAAATGAAAAAGGCAGGCTATGAACAGTACGAAATCAGTAATTTTGCCAAGCCGGGTTACGGTAGCCGCCACAATATGACGTACTGGCGCAATGAAGATTATTATGGTCTGGGCGCTGGAGCACACGGCTATGTCGCTGGAGAGCGCCATATGAATATCAAAGGGGTCAATCCGTATAACGAAGCTGCCCAGCAGGGTCTGCCACGTCTGGATCATGCCGAGATTGACCGCAACGAAGCGATGGAAGACTTTATGATGGTAGGACTACGGATGCTGGAAGGTGTGTCCAAAGAGCGCTTTGCCCGTCAGTTCGACGGACAGCAGCTGGATGATGTCTTTCAAGCCCAGATTCGCAAACTGCTTGATGGTCAACTGCTGGAGCCTACAGATGCTGGCTATCGATTGAGCGAAAAAGGACTGCTGTTCGGTAATGATGTATTCGGTGAGTTTGTCGGCAGTCTCGTAGAAGAAACCGTATAAAATTAGATGTAGATATTTATCATCAGGCGCTGATTCCTTCGGGAGTCAGCGCTTTTTGTATATTTACAATTACTTGAAACCTATTTTTTGATATGATAGTTACAGGAAAAAAATGTAAAATAAAAGAGGTGAATTGTATGAGCTGGACTGATCCACGTATTATTCCAAATGAGTACAATGATGAAGCAAAAGAAATTGATCATCAATTGATTCGACTTATCAAAGAACGCCGTAAATTGTCTATAGGTAAACGATTTTTTCCACCGGAGAAATATTTGGAGCAATGGTCTGAAGAATTTTCCATGGATATTGACAAGGTAAGGTTTATTCTGCAGAACCTTGAAGAAAATCGTTATTATTATTTACCAGATGGGCCTGGAGCCTTGAAAAGTGTCATTCCACTGATGAAGAAAACGGTATCCGGTGAGTGCGAGTACACATTGACCCATATTATGCAGTATGAGCTTGGAAGCGTTATTAAAATAGATATTAAGTACCTTGGTGAGAATCCAGACGTGGTCATGTTAAAAATGAATCTAATGCTTGAAGTTATTAGTGAGCAAATCTATCAAGTAAATCGAAATGGAAGCCATGGAGGAGGAGGTTATGGTTATATTGAATTTATGGTCGTTCCTGCATTGCCTGACCAATTGAAAGGTATCGAGTTTTCACTGGTACGCTCAGTTGATCTTTTTGGCTATGAGCCCAGAGAAGTGATATTAAATCAGCAGGTGGATTTCTAGGCTCACACGACAATTAAATAGAACTACTTATTATGCGGTAAAAGAAGCTGCACATAGCTCTACTCATGTGCGGTTTCTTTTTTATAGGTTGCTTTGTTGATTGAATACAAATCTCAGGTTTAAATATGATGTATAAAATGCAGTGATTTGATTTTGAAAATGCCTTTTACAGAAATGCAGGCAAACACGCTAAAAGAACAATAAAACGTCTACCCGCTCCGTATAAATAAAGGAATATCATTTTCGTATACTAGAAAAACCAAAAAAATATGTAGTATTTTTTGAATAAACCTATTGAATTTAAATTTGTATTATTGTATATTTATACGTATTCATTTGAGATTTTATCGGCGATATTCAAATATATAAATGATCGACCCAATTAAACCGATCAGATTGCTGATCCTATTCTGACCGATCCGCATCGCGACACGAGGAGGAACGTATTATGCAGGCTGTAGTCACTTGCAGAGCAGCTGTACCCGAAGATGTAGAAGCTCTTTATCAATTAATTTCAGGTTATGCTGAGCGAGGTATTATGCTTCCGCGTTCCCGTGAAGCGCTGCATCGGCAGCTGCAGCATTTTGTCGTCGCAGAGATCAATAACGAGCTGGTCGGCTGCGGCTCTCTATGTCAGCTGGGGAAAGAGCTGGTAGAGATCCGCTCGCTGGGCATCTCTGATGGCCACAAAGGACAGGGCATAGGCTCCCATCTGGTAGACAAGCTGATGGAACATGCGGCGGCGCGCGGGCTGCGCAAAGTGATGGCTCTGACATATGAAGTTTCTTTCTTTGTCAAAAACGGGTTTGAAGTGGTGGACACAAGCATTTTCCCGGAAAAGGTCTGGGCAGATTGCAGACACTGTCCCAAGCAGGATCGCTGTGACGAGATCGCTGTACTCAAAGTTCTGGATATTTAAGAAAACGGTTGGCTGTAGATTGCAAAGCACAACCAGATATAGGAAAGACCACTTGCAGACCCACAACAATATAAAAGCCGAATGTCCACAATGAATAGGGATATCCGGCTTTTGTTATTTTATTCAACTATTTAGATTAAATATGGTTGGCGAATGTCAGGGTAAATATAGCCTACAGATCCCAAAGTGATATCGCGTACAAATCTCGAAGTAATATCACTTGCAAATCAGCAGAGGAAGATTTATTATATGATTAGATAATCTAATCATTTATGTAAAGGAGGAGTATACTATCGTTCGCAAACATATCAGCTATCAATCATCGCTGGATCAGTCGTTACCGCGACTTGGAAATGAACCGTACAATCAGCTGTGCGATCAAACCGCTGCTCCGGAGACTTCTGCTTCTGCTGCACAGCTTGGTCTTCTCATGTTATGGAACAGCGATCATATTCTGGATGTTATTGATGATGTACTGGCACCCTATGATATAAGCGAAAGCAAACTTGATCTTCTCTTATTGATTCGCTTGCATGAAATTCAACACAAAGTAACCGCATCTGCCCTTGCTCAGAGGCTTGGTATACGCAGAGCCTCAGCGACTATTTTATTGAACAATGTAGAAAAGAAAGGCTGGATTTACCGGCAGCAAAGCGAAGAAGACGGGCGAAAAAGCTATATTTATTTGACGTCATCCGGCAAGCGGTTGGTAGACACAGTATTACCTGTATTCTGGGAAGCATGCGCTTCACTGGTTCAGGATCTGGATGAGCAGGAACAGCAGGTATTACACAAGATAATGCTAAAGCTCAATCGGGGTATCGAAAATCGGCTTGGTTCAGGAAGATAAGAGCCGATTTTCGAAAAGAAGTAAAAGTATATTTTTTTATATAATTGATTAGATTATCTAACTAAAAAGAAGGGTGGATATATATGCAAATGATTGAGAATAGTATTTTGCAAAAAGAGAGTCGGTACGTATGGATAACCTGGCTGCTAAGTTGGAGTGGTCTTATTGTAATGTGCAGTTTGTATTTGACTCTTCCACTAAATTCCCTGTTTTCGTCAGAATTCGATATCTCCGTATCCAGGGCGGCGTTGACCAGCAGTTTGTTTTCACTTTGTTTTGCTTGTGGCTGCCTTGTATATGGAGCTATAGCGGATAAATATGGACGCAAAAAGGTAGTATTGTTCGGATTGATATGTTTGGCTGTTTTTACATGTGCAGCAGGGTGGGTTCATTCTTTTGCATGGCTGCTTCTTTTGCGCGGACTGCAGGGTTTGGCTGCATCGACATTTTCACCGGTGGTGCTTGCTTATATTGTATCCATATTTCCGCAGCATCGGCGGGTCACAGCGATCGGCTTTGTCAGCACCGGTTTTTTAATGGCGGGTGTTGTCGGTCAGGTAGCTGCAGGAATAATCAGTACTCAATATAACTGGCATGGATTATTTCTTTTGTTTGGTAGTTTGTATATTGTAACTGCAGGTTTGATCCTGATTTTTTTGCCGAATGATTCTGCACAGCAGCCGGAGTTGAATGTATACGCCTATTTAAAACAAATAAGAGCCATCCTGATACAAAAAGATCTGCTGCTCAGTTATGTTGTTGCTTTTGTTCTGTTATCTTCGTTTATTGTAATGTACGCTATTTTGAATCATTATTTGCAGCAGTCCTTGTATTCACTAAATGTTGAATCCATATTGGAAATAAAAATTGCCGGGATCGCGGGCATGCTTTTATCTCCTTTTGCCGGTAAAATTGCGCAAAAAACCAATGCCCGGTTTACGCTGCTGCTCGGATTGACAGTCAGTATATTCAGTCTTGTGATGATGGCCTTATGGACTGCACTGGCAGGAGTAATCTTATTCAGTATTCTTTTTGTAGCTGGTATAGCGATCAGTGTCCCTGCTCTGGTCGCTATCGTAGGACAGCTAGGATTGCAGCGAAGAGGCATTGCTGTATCCTTATATACATTTATCCTGTTTGCAGGTACGGCATTTGCGCCATATTGGGCTATGCAAATATTATCCTTTAGCAGTGGAAGTCCGGCTTTTATATGTAACGCCATTTTATTGCTGCCCGCATTAGTAGCAGTGCTACTGATCCGTATACCGAAGCTATAACGCCAATCCTTTTGCCTTTATGCGGCACAGGGTTCAAAAATCCAAAGTTAAACATGATAAAAATACCAAACTGACTTGACAATAAATGAGGCAGTTTGGTATTTTTGTATTAGTCGTTAGCACTCAACATTAGTGAGTGCTAACGAGGTGGATATCTTTCTCTACAAGGAACCGGTATATCCCTTATGTTGTTTTTGTTCAGGGAATCCGATTTGTAGCTGGAATAGACCTGAATCCAAAAACAGCATCGGTGCATATGGCCCTGATCCTCGCGGAATGGATATCGTACAAAAAGGAGGGAGCCTCATGTTAACCGAGCGTCAAAAAATGATTCTGAATGCAATAGTGGATGATTACATTCGTTCGGCGGAACCTGTCGGGTCCCGTAGCATATCCAAAAGAGGCGACGTGAATTACAGTCCCGCGACCATTCGTAACGAAATGGCCGATCTGGAGGAACTGGGATTCCTGGAGCAGCCGCATACCTCGGCCGGTCGTATTCCTTCTCAAAAGGGATATCGCTATTATGTGGATCATCTGTCCCCGGTTGAAGCGGTCAACACCGCCGAAGTCAAGGAACTGAAGCGTTTCTTTGCGGAAAAGCTGTCCGCAGCGGAACAGCTCATGCAGCATGCTGCGATGGTGCTGTCCAATGTAACCAATTATACTTCTATTTTACTGGGGCCCGAGGTATTCCATACCTCGCTACGCCATTTTCAACTGTTGACGCTGGATCATGAGACAGCTATCGCCATTATGGTTACCAGTACAGGGCAGGTCGAGAATCGTAAAATACGAATTCCCGAGAATGTGTCCGCATCCGAGCTGGAACAAATGGTGAATCTGCTCAATAGCAGACTGGTAGGCGTGCCTTTATATAAATTAAAAACCCGTATTTTCACGGAAATCAGCGAAGAGATGCAGCGTCATCTGGAGCATTATGAAGAAATGATGGCCACGCTGAACTCTGCTTTTGATCACGAACAGGAACAGAAGATTTTCCTGAGCGGAGCGACCAATATGCTGATTCAACCGGAATTCAGGGATATGGACAAAGTCAAAAGTATTCTGGATTTGCTGGAAGAGACGCCAACGCTTACCCGTCTGATGGCGGAAGCTTCTGCTCCTCACGGTATACAGGTACGGATCGGTGCGGAAAATGCGCATCAGGCTTTTGAAAATTGCAGTCTGATTACAGCCACCTATGAGCTGGATGGCGAATCATTGGGTACTATTGGTATACTGGGACCTACACGCATGGAATATGCAAGGGTGATGGGCATTCTGAATATGCTGTCACATGATGTGACCGGGATACTCAAACAATGGTATCGTTAATTGTTCTCTCTGATGACTAACATATATCGTTTGAATGTATCAGGAGCTGTAGTATGAACCATGTGAATGACGAGCTATTATAAGGAGGTGAACAATCTTGAATAAAGAGCAATCCTTTCAAGAAAACAACAATCCGGAAGATCAGGAAATGATGAATGACATCCAGGCTGAAGACAACAATGTAGCTGCTGAGACTGTTGAAACAACAGATTCCGCTGCAGAGTCCACAGCAGAGCAAGTGGTGTCCCGTGCTGAACTGGAGCGTGTGCAGGCACATGCTGATGACCAGACACAGCGTCTTTTGCGCGCCCAGGCAGACTTTGATAACTTCCGTCGCCGCACGCAAAAGGAAAAGGAAGAGCTGGCGAAGTACGCTTCTGCCCAGCTGATCACCGAACTGATCCCGGTTATTGATAACTTTGAACGTGCGATGGCAACCAAGCCGGAAAATCCGGAACTGGAATCCTTCTCCAAAGGCGTAGACATGATCTTCCGCCAGCTGTCCGATGTACTCAAAAATACAGGTCTGACTCCAATGGAAGCGGTAGGACAACCGTTCAACCCAGAATTCCATCAGGCAGTTATGCAGGTAGAGTCCGACGAATACGAAGAAGGAATCGTGGTAGAAGAACTGCAAAAAGGCTATGTGCTGAAGGATAAAGTTATCCGTCCGGCGATGGTTAAAGTAAGCGGCTAAGCACTTGGCATCATAACGATAAGCAAATGTACGGTGTTTTTAACGCTGGCAAGCTTATGGCATGATACAGGTAAGCTTCTACGCTTCAACCAAAAGTTCTTTAACAAAAAGCAATCTTCACTTGATTAAATATGAAATATTCTTTCAAAAAACATAGACGTTACAAGGAGGAAATTAAGCATGAGCAGAGTAATTGGTATCGACCTTGGTACAACGAATTCATGTGTGGCAGTAATGGAAGGCGGCGAGGCAGTCGTTATTCCTAACCCGGAAGGCGCACGTACAACTCCTTCCGTAGTTGGTTTCAAAAAAGACGGCGAGCGTATCGTTGGTGAAACAGCAAAACGTCAATCCATCACCAACCCGGATCGTACGATCAGCTCTATCAAGCGTCACATGGGTACAGATCACAAAGAAACAATCGATGACAAAAACTACAGCTCCCAGGAAATCTCCGCGATGATCCTGCAAAAGCTGAAATCCGATGCAGAAGCTTATCTGGGACAACCGGTAACTCAAGCGGTTATCACGGTTCCAGCTTACTTCAACGACAGTCAGCGCCAGGCAACCAAAGATGCTGGTAAAATCGCTGGTCTGGAAGTACTGCGTATCGTCAACGAGCCGACAGCAGCAGCACTGGCATACGGTCTGGAAAAATCCGAAGACCAAACGATCCTCGTCTATGACCTGGGCGGCGGTACATTCGACGTTTCCATCCTGGAACTGGGCGATGGCTTCTTCGAAGTTAAAGCAACCAGTGGTGATAACCACCTCGGTGGTGACGACTTTGACCAAGTTATCATCGACTACCTGGTAAGTGAATTCAAAAAAGATCAGGGCATTGACCTGAGCAAAGATAAAGCAGCTGTACAACGTCTCAAAGACGCAGCTGAAAAAGCGAAAAAAGAACTGTCCGGCGTACTGACAACGACGATCTCCCTTCCGTTCATCACGGTTGCAGACGGCGTACCTCAGCACTTGGAAGTTAATCTGACTCGCGCGAAATTCGAAGAGCTGTCCGCTACTCTGGTAGAGCGTACACTCGGACCAACTCGTCAAGCGATCAAAGATTCCGGTCTGAGCGCCAGCGAAATTGACAAAATCGTACTGGTTGGTGGTTCCACTCGTATTCCTGCTGTACAGGAAGCAATCAAAAAACTGACTGGTAAAGAGCCTCACAAAGGCGTTAACCCGGACGAAGTTGTTGCACTGGGCGCAGCTGTTCAAGCGGGCGTACTGACTGGTGACGTAAAAGACGTGGTCCTGCTGGACGTAACTCCACTGTCCCTCGGTATCGAGACTGCAGGTGGCGTATTTACCAAAATGATCGAGCGCAACACAACTATCCCAACAAGCAAATCCCAGGTGTTCTCCACTTATGCGGATAACCAGCCTAGCGTTGAAATTCACGTCCTGCAAGGTGAGCGTGAAATGGCAGCCGGCAACAAAACACTGGGACGCTTTATGCTGGGTGATATCCCTGCTGCACCACGCGGCGTACCGCAAATCGAAGTTAGCTTCGATATCGATGCCAACGGTATCGTTAACGTATCCGCAACAGACAAAGGTACAGGCAAGAGCCAGAAAATCACGATCACTTCTTCCAGCGGTCTGAGCGACGAAGAAGTAGAGAAAATGATGAAAGACGCTGAGCTGCATGCTGAAGAAGACCGTAAACGCAAAGAACTCGTTGAAGTTAAAAACAGCGGCGACCAGCTGATCTACCAAGTCGAAAAAACAATCAAAGATCTTGGTGAAAAAGCGGATGCAGGCGAAGTCGAAAAAGCAAATGCTGCCAAAGACAAGCTGAAATCCACACTCGAAGGTGAAGATGTAGAAGCGATCAAAGCAGCTACAGAAGAGCTGAGCACCGTAGCACAGGCTCTGGCAGTTAAATTGTACGAGCAGGCTGCACAGGAAGAACAAGCAGCTGGCGGCGCAGAAGGCGCTCCGAAAAACGACAATGTCGTTGATGCAGAGTACGAAGTAGTAGACGAAGACAAAAAAGACTAAGTGCTGTCTGAATATGCAGACACCAGCCAGTTGATAACACGATTGTTGCTTAAATGATTGTATACAAAGCGCCGGTTATGACGGGTGCAATCAGCTAGTGCTTAAAATGGGAAGGTCAAAGCCGGGGCATCCCGTGCTTTGACTTTCATTTTTTATGTGAACATGGTATAACACACAGAGTGCTATATAACGGGAGAACTCGCCGGTATAAACAAAGTCTGCAGCGAGGTATGTGTATCGACCGCATATCATGCAGAACTTCGGATGCAGGAAGTCTTTCAGACAGAAATCCTAACGGATTCGTAATCCGGTAATTCATAGCATTCAGATAAAGGAGTGGAGGTGGACCGATGGCGGATAAGCGCGATTATTATGAGGTACTGGGCCTGGGCAAAGACGCTTCAGAGGATGAAATCAAAAAATCCTACCGGAAGCTAGCACGCCAGTATCACCCGGACGTTAACAAAGAGCCGGACGCGGAAACCAAATTTAAGGAAGTTAAGGAAGCCTACGACGTACTGAGCGATTCATCCAAACGTGCGCAGTATGATCAATACGGACACATCGATCCTAATCAGGGCGGATTTGGCGGAGGCGGATTCTCTTCCGGCGGATTCGGCGATATCTTTGATATGTTCTTTGGTGGCAATGGTGGCAGACAGCGTAACCCGAATGCACCACAGCGAGGTAACGATCTGCAGTACACGATGAATCTGGAGTTCAAAGAAGCCATCTTTGGCAAAGAAACCGATATTACGATCAACCGTACCGAGAATTGTGATGTATGTGATGGTTCTGGTGCCAAGCCAGGTACCCAGCCGAAGACTTGTTCGGTGTGTCATGGTTCCGGTCAGGAAGAAGTAGTACAAAATACGCCGTTTGGCCGTATGGTGAACCGCCGCAGCTGTTCCAATTGTGGAGGTACCGGTACTATTATCGAAGAGAAATGTAATAATTGCAGCGGCAGCGGCCGTGTAAGAAAACAGCGTAAAATCCATATTCGCATCCCGGCAGGGGTCGATGATGGATCGCAGATGAGAGTAAATGGCGAAGGTGAAGGCGGTGTACGCGGAGGTCCTCCGGGAGATCTGTATATCGTTTTCCGTGTGAAATCGCATGATTTCTTCGAACGTGAAGATGATGATATCTACTGCGAGATTCCGCTTACCTTTACCCAGGCAGCGCTTGGAGACGAGATCGAAGTACCGACGCTGACCGAAAAAGTCAAAATCAAAGTACCTGCGGGCACACAGACTGGCACTTACTTCCGCCTCAAAGGAAAAGGTGTACCACGTCTGCGCGGTACCGGTCAGGGCGATCAGCATATCAAGGTTGTAGTGGTTACGCCAAGCAATCTGACTGATGATCAAAAGGATCTGCTGCGTCAGTTCGGTTCACTCAGCGGAGAGAATACGCACGAGAACGAGCAATCTTTCTTCGACCGTGTCAAAAGAGCATTCCGCGGCGATTAAGCGGCATACAGGATTACAACAGGATAAAGTTACCCGGTTCTGTCAGGAACCGGGCTTTATTTTGCTTACGGGGAAACAGCTGTTGGCTTATACGAGTTATGATCTATCAAGTGTCCTATTCTGCACGATCAGTCTCATACTTTTAAAGGGGAAGAGGATATGCTTTTTGGATAGTTCCCTGTCCAACCTGGCCGTTTTGAATTATACTGTTAATCTGTAGTACAATGAAGCGTAATGCACGCTCGAAAACAGGAGGAAATAAAACATGTTATGGCATGAATTGACTATACATACAACTGAAGAAGCGGTGGAGATGATCTCCAACTTTCTGCATGAGGCAGGCGCAGGCGGCGTAACGATTGAGGAATCGGGTACACTGAACAAGCCACGCGATACCTCTTATGGACAATGGTACGAAATGCCGTTGAACGATATTCCCGAGGGATTGGCTGTAGTACAGGGGTATTTTGCCGAAGCGACCGATATGGATACGATCGCTGCCGAGATTGGCGAACGCACCAGTCAACTGAAAGAGTTCGGTATTGATGCCGGCGCTGCTACCATTTCGGTGAAGACAGTGGATGAAGACGATTGGGCGAATGCCTGGAAGCAGTACTTCAAGCCGATTCGTGTATCCGAGCGTCTGACAATCAAGCCTACGTGGGAAGATTACACGCCGGAGAGCCCACAGGAGCAGATTATCGAACTGGACCCGGGTATGGCGTTTGGTACGGGTACGCATCCAACGACATCGCTCTGTCTGCGTACACTGGAGACGGTGATCCATGGTGGCGAAGAAGTTATTGATGTAGGCACAGGCTCCGGTATTCTGGCGATAGGCGCGATGAAGCTGGGAGCGAAAAGTGTACTGGCGCTGGATCTGGATCCTGTCGCTGTATCAAGTGCAGGGGAGAATACGCGTCTAAACGGGCTGGAACAGGATATTACAGTCTATGAGAGTGATCTATTGTCCGTACTCAAAGCAGACCCGGACAGCCTGAATGTGAAGCTCAACGTTACACTGCCAGTACAGGTGGTCGTAGCCAATATTCTGGCAGAGATCATTTTGCTGTTTATCGACGATGTATATGAAGCACTCAAGCCGGGCGGTGTCTATATTGCCTCGGGTATTTATAAAAATAAAGAAGACGATGTACGTCAGGGGCTGGAAGCTGCCGGTTTTGTAGTGGAAGGTGCGCATCGTGATGAAGACTGGATCGCATTTGTAGCGAGAAAGAGGTAAGGAATGGATTTTCTGAATAACGTCTTATTTGTACCTTTGAACATTTTGCCGTTTTACGTGCTCGCGCTCGTAATCGGCTTTACGGTACATGAATTTTCACATGCTTATGTAGCCAACAAGTTTGGTGATCCTACAGCACGTCTGTTGGGGCGGGTAACGCTGAATCCTGCTGCGCATATCGATCTGCTCGGTATGATTCTGCTGCTGATTGCAGGCTTTGGCTGGGCACGTCCAGTGCCGGTGAACCGGGAGAACTTCAGCCGTCCGCGTCTAATGGGGATTCTGGTATCCGCTGCAGGACCGGTCAGCAATCTGCTGGTGGCGCTATTAACCGCGATTATCTACTATGCACTGAATTACTTTGGATTGATCGGGTCGTTTGCCAACAACCGGATTGATATTGCCATTTATACTTTTGTGGAATATATGATTTTGATGAACTGCTTCCTGTTCCTTTTCAATCTGATTCCATTGCCGCCGCTGGATGGTTATCGCATCCTGTCGGATTGGCTGCCTCCGCGCCTCAGCGCACGTCTGCAGCGTGTCGAGCAATGGGCGATGCTGCTGTTCCTGCTGCTTGTGTTTATTTATCCGCTGCGTCAGGTAACGATTGTACCGCTGTATCAGCTTGCCAATACGCTGGGTGGAAGCTTCTATACCCTGGGCAATCTTTTGTTTGGCGGTTGATATCGAAATAACCAAACAATCTTGATTGCATCACATGAATACATTTTGTGCTGCTGACTGGATATTATTCCGGTCAGCAGCATTTTTGTTTTTCATGAAATTCATGAAGATCAATATCTTTCAAATTGGGTACTAACAAAAAGAAGCATGAAAATGCTTTGCAGCCAAAAAGGATAAATATGAACAATTATTGAACTTTCACAAGGTACGCGAAACTCTTCAAAAGGGCAAAATCATTAAAAATCTCCTATAAAAAGGAAGAAAATTCCTTTCCAAAATGAAGATTAAGTGAAGTCCTGCACATCGCTTGACATGACCCTGTGTATAGTATGATAATGATTCTCAGATTATAATTATTCTAATTACATTTTAGGATAACCAAAAAAATATTGGAATCAGGAGGAATTTTATTATGTCTCTTATCGGTAAAAAAGTAGATGCTTTCAACGCAAAGGCTTTCCACAATGGTGAGTTCATCGACGTATCGGATCAAAACTTCCAGGGTAAATGGAGCGTTGTATGCTTCTATCCGGCTGACTTCACTTTCGTATGCCCAACTGAACTGGGTGACCTGCAAGATCAATATGCTACACTGAAAAACCTGGGCGTAGAAGTATACTCCGTATCTACAGATACTCATTTCACACATAAAGCTTGGCACGATCATTCCGATGTTATCAGCAAAATCGAGTACATCATGATCGGTGACCCTTCCCAGCGCATTTCCCGCATCTTCGATGTTCTGGACGAAGAAGAAGGTCTGGCACAACGCGGTACATTCATTATCGACCCAGAAGGCGTTGTTCAAACTGTTGAAATCAATGCTGACGGTATCGGCCGTGATGCAAGCACGCTGGTAGACAAAATCAAAGCAGCTCAATATGTTCGCAACAACCCGGGTGAAGTTTGCCCTGCAAAATGGAAAGAGGGCGCTGAAACCCTGAAACCAAGCCTGGATCTGGTTGGTAAAATCTAAGTTTAAACTGAAACGTTTAACAGTAAGGAGCATGAGCAAATGGTATTAGATGCAGAAATGAAAGTCCAACTGTCGCAATATCTTCAGATGCTGGAGAGCGACATCGTGCTGAAAGTCAGCGCTGGCGATGATAAAACATCCCAGGAAACGTTGGCACTCCTTGACGAACTGGCTGCCATTTCTCCGCGTATCCAAGTGGAAACTGCTGTACTGGAACGTACACCGAGCTTCAGTGTAAACCGTGTAGGCGAAGACACCGGCGTTATTTTTGCCGGTGTACCGCTTGGTCACGAATTTACTTCACTGGTTATGGCACTGCTGCAGGTCAGCGGTCGTGCACCCAAGGTGGATGACAGTCTGATCGCTCAGGCAAAAGCAGTCAAAGGCCCATATACATTTGAATCCTATGTCAGCCTGACCTGCCACAATTGTCCGGATGTGGTACAAGCGCTGAACATTCTGAGTGTACTGAATCCGAACATCAAGCATACCATGATCGAAGGCGGCGCATTCAAGCATGAAGTAGACAGCAAGAATATTATGGCTGTGCCTACCGTGTTCCTGAATGGCGAGCCATTCGGCAGCGGACGCATGTCTCTGCAGGATATTCTGTCCAAACTGGGTGCAGGCCCGGATGCAGACGAACTGTCCGAGAAAGCTCCATATGATGTGCTTGTAGTTGGTGGCGGTCCTTCCGGCTCCAGCGCAGCGATCTATGCAGCACGCAAAGGTATCCGTACCGGTCTCGTAGCCGAGCGCTTTGGCGGTCAGGTTATGGATACAGTTGGTATTGAGAACTTTATCAGTGTGAAATACACTGAAGGTCCAAAGCTCGCAGCCAGCCTGGAAGAACACGTAAAGGAATACGGCGTAGATATTATGCCATCCCTGCGTGCCAAGCGTCTCGAGAAAAAAGATCTGGTTGAAGTAGAACTGGAAAACGGCGCGGTACTGAAAAGTAAAACCGTTATTCTGTCTACCGGTGCACGCTGGCGCAATATCGGCGTACCGGGCGAAGAAGAATTCAAAAACAAAGGCGTAGCGTACTGCCCTCACTGTGACGGTCCGCTGTTCGAAGGCAAGCATGTAGCTGTCATCGGCGGTGGTAACTCCGGTATCGAAGCAGCGATCGATCTCGCTGGTATCGTCAAGCACGTTACGGTTCTTGAATTTGCTTCGGAACTAAAAGCCGATTCGGTTCTGCAGGATCGTCTGTACAGCCTGCCGAACGTAACGGTTATCAAAAACGCGCAAACCAAAGAAATCACCGGTGACGATACGGTTAACGGTATTACCTATATCGATCGTGACACGATGGAAGAGCAGCATGTGAAACTGCAGGGCGTATTCGTTCAAATCGGTCTGGTGCCTAACACCGACTGGCTGAAAGATACACTCGAACTGACTCGCATGGGCGAAATCGTCGTAGACAAACACGGTGCAACCAGCCTGCCTGGCGTATTCGCTGCCGGCGACTGCACAGACAGTGCCTACAAGCAGATCATTATCTCCATGGGCTCCGGCGCTACTGCAGCACTGGGCGCATTTGATTACATGATCCGTAACTAATCTACAGACAATCGCTAATTTGGCAAAAGATAACCCGCTGTTATGCTCCTTGTTTTTTATTAGCGATTGGTAGTATAGATGCGACATCAAAAACTCCCTTTCCGTATCCGGATTATCCGGTGCAGGAAAGGGAGTTTTTTCGTGAGTTGAATCTGCGCTGTTTTTATCTAATTACCAAAGTGGCATGGCAAAAGGATTCCGGTGTACAATTTGAAGTGAAACTCTAGCCCTCACTGTCCAAAAGTTGTATGATAGGGATTCAGGTATTTCACCCCAATAGGGTGCTGTATGGCCTTGAGAAGTCCGGCTTGTCTATACAGACCGGGCTATTTGAATATCATTCGGAGAACGTGTACCGTATATATTGAAGTGATGGAGCAGGCTATATAGGAGAGTACAAATGTTATAGCGGATACGAATGGATGGTACACCCATCAGCTACACTATTTATAGTAGGAAAATGTCATACAGAAAGTGGATGAGCGATGCAGCGATATTTTGTACCGGCACAGCAGTTCAGTGAGCAGGAAGTAACGATCACGGGTGATGATGCGCGGCATATTATAAGAGTAATGCGTTCACAAGAAGGCGATAAGCTGATCGCTTGTGATGGCAGCCAGTTGGATGTACTAGCCGAGATCAGCAGTATGGATGAAGGTGTCGTTACGGCACGTATTGTGGAACGGCTGGAGCAGCTGTCCGAAGCAGCCGTTCAGGTTACGATTGCCCAGAGTCTGCCCAAAGGTGACAAAATGGAGACCGTGATTCAGAAATGTACGGAGCTTGGAGCTGCAGCCTTTGTTCCTTTTTTGTCAGAGCGTACAGTTGTGCAGTATGATTCGCGCAAAGAAGAAAAGCGTATCCAGCGCTGGAGTAAAATTGCCAAGGAAGCTGCCGAGCAGAGCCATCGCAGCCGTATTCCGCAGATCGGTCAGCCGCTCAGCTGGAAGCAGCTGCTGGCGACATTTGCACAGTATGATCTGATCTGTTTTTGTTATGAAAAGGAAAATGGCAGTCAGCTGCGTGATGTTGTTCAGCCGTTCGCGGCTGGTCTGCAGCAGAATACGGATACTGCAGCGCAAGTGCTGATTGTAGTCGGACCGGAAGGCGGATTTGCCGAACAGGAAGTGGAGGCTGCCGAGCAGCATGGTGCTGTACCTACTGGCCTCGGCAGCCGTATTCTTCGCACGGAGACAGCGGCGATGACAGCGCTGGCTTGCATTATGTATGAAACCGGAGAAATGGGAGGAATTTAACTTATGCCATCTGTAGCGTTTTACACGTTGGGCTGTAAAGTCAACTTTTATGATACTGAAGCCATGTGGCAGCTGTTCAAAAATGAAGGCTATGACCAGGTCGATTTTGAAGAACAGACTGCGGATGTATATGTGATTAATACCTGTACCGTAACCAATACCGGAGACAAAAAAAGCCGGCAGATTATCCGCCGTGCCGTACGCCGTAACCCGGATGCCGTTATCGCGGTTACCGGGTGCTATGCGCAGACGTCCCCGGCCGAGATTCTGGATATTGAAGGGGTCGATCTGGTGGTAGGTACCCAGGATCGCGACAAGCTGATGGATCATATTCGCACCCTGCAGAGCGAGCGTCAGCCGATCAATGCGGTGCGCAATATTATGAAGACACGCGAATTCGAAGAACTGGATGTACCGGATTTTGCCAATCATACTCGTGCTTTTCTCAAAATCCAGGAAGGCTGCAACAACTTTTGCACATTCTGCATTATTCCGTGGTCCCGCGGACTATCCCGCAGCCGCGCAGCGAGCAGTGTAATTGCCCAGGCGCATCAGCTGGTAGCCGCAGGTTATAAGGAGATTGTATTGACCGGTATCCATACCGGCGGTTACGGAGATGATCTGGAAGATTATGACCTCGCCGATCTGCTCTGGGATCTGGATCGGGTGGAAGGGCTGGAACGTATCCGTATCAGTTCGATCGAAGCCAGCCAGATTGACGAGAAGGTGCTTGATGTACTGAATCGTTCCTCGAAAATGTGCCGTCATTTCCATATTCCGCTGCAGGCAGGCGACGACAATGTGCTGAAACGGATGCGCCGCAAGTATACCGTAGCGGAATATGCAGAGAAAATCCGCCGTATTCGCCAGTCCATGCCGGATGTAGCGATTACAACCGATGTGATTGTAGGGTTCCCGGGCGAGACCGATGAGATGTTCCAGAACGGCTACAATATGATGAAGTCGATCGGATTCTCCGAGATGCACGTGTTCCCGTATTCCAAACGTACCGGCACACCGGCTGCTCGTATGGAAGACCAGGTGGATGAAGAAGTGAAAAATGAACGTGTCCATCAGCTGATTGATCTGTCCGAGCAGATGCAGCTGTCCTATACCGAGAAATTTGTAGGTCATGTACTCGATGTAATCCCGGAAAACAATGATAAAGGGTTATACGGTGAAGGCATGATTGCTGGCTACAGCGATAACTATTTGCAGATCGCTTTTGAAGGATCGGAAGATCTGGTAGGCAAGCTGTGCCGTGTCAAACTCACCGAGCCTGACGTTAATACAAGCAAAGGTCAACTGGTTCGTGTGTTGGAACAGACTCCAACTCCGCTGGCCCAGTAAGAAATTTTATATCGTTTTATAACAGACAGGATACGACGAAAGGATTTCACTTTACCGTTCGGTTAAGGTGAAATCTTTTGTTTTGATCAAGCATGCATCTGTATGCACACACAACCGGCAGCCGATTAACAAGTTGGCAGGCTGTACGGACTTTATGAAGGAGTGACCACTATTGGCAAGCATTATTTTGCATCAGAAACGTAAAAAAAGACTCGAACAGGGACATCCCTGGGTATTTGAAGGTGAGATCGCCGAAGTAGAAGGCCAGCCAGAGCCGGGGCAGATCGTAAGTATTCTGAATCATCAACGCAAATTTCTGGCATCCGGTTATTACAACCCGGCATCACGTATCACGGTACGCGTCGTATCCCATCAGCCGCTGGAAGATCTGGATACCGCCTTTTTTGCAGAACGATTCGAATGGTGTCTCAAGCACCGTACCCGCTTTTTGAGTGGCGAGAATGCATATCGGCTTGTTTATGGAGAAGCGGATTTTCTGCCAGGATTGATTGTAGACCGATTCGGCGAGATTCTGGTTGTGCAGCTGCTGACACTTGGCATGGATCGTCGTCGTCAGCAGATTATCGATGCGCTGGTACAGGTGATGCAGCCTGCCGGTATCTACGAACGCAGTGATGTATCGGTACGCAAGCTGGAAGGACTGGAAGAAGTCAAAGGTGTAATGTACGGAGAGTGTCCGCGTCATGTGACGGTATCCGAGAACGGACTGCTGATCAAGGTCGATATTGAAGAAGGCCAGAAAACCGGCTACTTCTTCGACCAGCGGGAGAATCGTGCTTCGATTGCACCTCTGATGCGGGGTTGGGGCGAGCGCAGCGGCATTCAGCTGACCGAAGTGGAGCAGGATGGAGCACAGGTAACGCTGCCGGTTAATCGCAAAGGCAAAGTCGTCGATTTCCCTTACTGGGATGGCGCCACGGTACTGGAATGTTTTTCCCACACCGGCAGCTTTACACTGAATGCTTGCAAATACGGAGCCAAAAAAGTAACCTGTCTCGATATTTCGGCGCATGCGATTGAGAGTGCACGTGAAAATGTACGCCTGAACGGATTCGAAGAACGGGTGGAATTTGTAGTGGATGATGCGTTTGACTATCTGCGCAGCAATGCCAAGGGACTGGAAGAACGAAATCAGCGTGCAGCAGCTGATTCGGGGCAGGATACGTCCAAGCCGATGACAGCTGGCGGCGGACGGAGCTGGGATGTGGTCATTTTAGACCCGCCTGCTTTTGCCAAAACCAAAAGTGCGGTACCCGGCGCCGTTCGTGGGTATAAAGATATTAACCTGCACGGTATGAAACTGGTTAACGAAGGCGGCTACCTGGTAACAGCGAGCTGCTCGTACCATATGCGTCCTGATCTGTTCCTCGAGACGATCCAGGATGCAGCCAAAGATGCCGGTAAAGTACTGCGTTTGGTAGAGTGGCGCGCAGCAGGCAAGGATCATCCGCAGATTCTTGGCGTTAACGAAGGTCATTATCTGAAATTTGCGATCTTTGAGGTACGCAGCAAAAACTTTTAAACTATAATTGGATCAATATCGGCAGTCTTCAACCAAGATGAATGATTGATCTCATAATCCCCTCTTCCGAGACACACTATATCGTGTATTGCAGGCAGAGGGGATTTACATATGAAGACTGCATATTGGCGAACAGGATTGAAATTCGCACCGAATTGTATTACTCTTAATAAGATACAAACGGGAACAAATGTTCTTTTTTTGAAGAAGGTTGTTGGTAGGAATTTTAATAAAAATATGTACGAAATTGAATATAGATTTTACTTTGCAGGAATGAAGGTGATTTGATGCCACTCAAGTTTATGCTCGGTCGTTCCGGAAGCGGCAAAACGACTACAGTTATTCAGCGAATTATTGATCAGATCAAAGAGCAGCCAGATGGTCCGCCTATTTTGCTGCTGGTGCCGGAGCAGGCATCCTTTCAGGCGCAGTATGCACTTATTCGCACACCTGAGCTGCGAGGCAATGTACGGGCACATACGTATGGTTTCCGTCATTTTGCCGAGTGGATACTTCGGGAGACCGGCGGATCGGCACGCACGCCTATCGGAGATGAAGGCAAAAAAATGCTGCTGTACAAGCTGATTCATGCGCATCAGCCGGAGCTCCGGTTATTTGGCGCATCCAGTGATCAGTTTGGATTTATCGGCAAATTAAGTGAATTGTATACCGAGTTCAAGCATCATGCGCTGACTGCAGAAGAGCTGGCTCGTTATGTACAGCAGCCGGGAGCGCAGCGCTCGCCACTGCTGAGCGATAAGCTGCATGATCTCCAGCGTATTTACCAGGAGTATGAGCAGGGACTGGCAGGATTATATGTGGATCGCGATGATACACTGACAGATCTGGCTGCAGCGATTCCGCAATCAGAGACACTGAATCATGTAGAAGTATGGATCGACGGCTTCCACAGCTTCAGTCCGCAGGAATATGCCGTTATTGCAGCACTGATGGAAAAAGCTGCATCGGTGACGATTACACTCACACTGGATCGTCCCTATGATCAGGAACCGCCTCAGGAAATGGAGCTGTTCCATCCGACCGCACTCACCTATCGCAAGCTGGCCCAGCTGGCCGAAGCACTGGACGGAACTGCTCTGCCTATTATCGAGAATCTGTCGGCATCTCCTGACAGTGTACCGGTTCGGTTTCGCAACAGTGCCCAGCTGGCACATCTGGAATATGGCTATCGTCACCGGAAAGTATGGCGTGAGCCGTCGGCTGATCAGGCACAGGCACGGGAGCAGGATATTACGATCCATTCCACACTGGATCGCCGTTCCGAAATAGAAGCAGCTCTGCGCGAGATGATACGACTCGCCCGCGACAAAGGGGCGCGCTGGCGGGACATGGCACTGTTCGTTCGTACACTGGATGATTACGAATCGATGATTGAGCCGCTGCTGCAGGATTATAATATTCCTTATTTTATGGATAAAAGACAGGGGATTTTGCATCATCCGCTGGCAGAGTTTTTGCGCTCGGCGCTGGATATTGTCATGTACCACTGGCGATATGAAGATGTATTCCGCTGCATCAAAACAGGCATGCTTGTTCCGGATGATGGCCGCGTTAGCACGGAAGATATCGACCGACTTGAAAATGCAGTACTGGCAACCGGTATTCACGGCTCCCGCTGGACCGATGGACGTCCATGGCGGAATATTCCCGGTATTCATATGGAGAATGAAGAGGAACGGACAGAAAGCCAGCGTGCAGCTGCACAGCGCATCGAGCAGGCACGGGATCTGGTTACCGGTCCGCTGATTACTTTTGAAAAGAAAATCAAAAAAGCCCGTCATGCTACCGAAATGTGCATCGCCCTGTATCAGTTGATCGAAGACTGCAATATCGCCGGACAACTGGAACAAATGAGCGGTAGTGCTGCCCTGGCAGGCGATCCGCTGCGTGCACGTGAGCATGTTCAGATCTACGGCAGTATTATGGATCTGCTGGAGCAGATGGTAGATATTATGGGAGAAGGCGAACTGGAGCTAACCACATTTGCCGGTCTGCTGGAGACCGGACTGTCCGGTCTGCGTCTGGGTATTATTCCGCCGGCGATGGATCAGGTACTGATCGGTTCGATGGATCGCACCCGCCCGATGGATATAAGGTATGCATTTGTACTAGGTGTGAATGACGGGATTGTTCCATCTGTATTTGTGGATGACGGTATTCTGAACGAGATGGAGCGGACGAGTATGTCCGACGATGGATTAGCACTGGCACCGGGTATTACACGGCGTCAGCTGGACGAGCGTTTTCTTATTTACAATACATTAACGATGGCCAGCGACAAACTATGGATCAGTTATTCGCAGACCGATCACGAAGGCAAAGGATTGCTGCCGTCGGAAGTCATTACCCAGGTACGCAGTCTGTTTCCTTTTTTGCAGCATCAGCATCATCATCCTTCGGCTGAGCAAGAAAGCGACCGGATCAGTCATCCGGCCACTACACTGCCGCTGCTGATCGGACAGCTGCGTGACTGGAGCAGAGGGAGCGATATGCAGCCGGCATGGTGGCATGCCTATAACTGGTATACAGCACAGTCACAATGGCAGCCTCAGCTGCATATGCTGCTGGACTCACTCTTTTATGAAAATAGAGGTCGTCAGCTGAATGAGGATACGAGCCGTCATCTGTATGGAAGTGTGCTGAGAACAAGTGTCTCCGGTATGGAGCAGTTCGTCTCCTGTCCGTTTGCCCATTTTGCCGCTCGCGGGCTCAAGCTGCGTGAACGGCAGGAATACAGGCTCAAGGCACCGGATATCAGCAAGTTATTCTATGCTTCACTAACCGATCTGGCCAAGGATCTCAAAAGCCAGGGACGCAAATGGGGAGATCTCAGTCCCGAAGAATGTATGCAAGCAGCCGAAGCAGCTGTCGACAAGCATGTACCGCGGCTGCAGGGGGAAATCCTGTTCAGCTCCAAACGATATGGCTATATTACACGTAAACTGCGTGAGATTGTCAGCAGAGCTTCGGTCATTATCGGAGAGCAGTCGCGTCGTGGAGACTTTGAACCATGGTATCTGGAATTGGTATTTGGTCCGAATGGAGACTGGCCGCCGCTGCGGTTCACGCTGGATAATGGCTGCACGATGGAAATTGTGGGCAAAATTGACCGGGTGGACGTGGCCGAGAGCGATAACGGGCTGCTTATACGCATTATCGACTACAAGTCCAGTCAGACCGATCTGAAGCTGCATGAAGTCTATTATGGACTGGCACTGCAGATGCTGACCTATCTGGATGTACTGCTGACCCATGCGGAAGATATGCTGGGACAAAAAGCTTCGCCAGCTGGCGCGCTCTATTTCCATGTGCATAATCCACTGCTGCAATCCGGCAATCGTCTGACCCTGCAGCAGTCCCAGCAGGAGCTGCTCAAGAAATTCAAAATGAAAGGGTTGCTGCTCGCCGACCGCGATGTTATTGGGCGGATGGATATGGAACTGGACAAAGGCTACTCGGCTATTTTACCGGTAGCGGTGAAAACCGATGGCGGTTTCTACAGCAGCTCGGCAGTTGCTTCCCCGGATCAATGGGATGAACTGCTGCGCAATGTAAGACAGACTGCCCGTGATATTGGAACAGGCATTACCGATGGACAGACCGATATTACGCCATACCGGATGGAACAGGAAAAAGCCTGTACGTTCTGCTCCTACAAATCGGTCTGCCAGTTCGATGAATCGGTCAAAGGCAATGCCTATAATATACTGAAAAAACCAAACAAAAATGAAACTTGGGAGCTGCTGCAAAATCAGCAGAGCACGCAGAAAGGAGATCATTCTATTGACCAGTAAAACAACCGATTATCCAGAAATGCCAAGACCGATAGACAGCACCTGGACTGAAGACCAATGGAAAGCCATCTCCCTGCGTGGCGGCAATATGCTCGTCGCTGCTGCAGCCGGCTCCGGCAAAACAGCAGTTCTGGTGGAGCGGATCATTCGCCAGGTGACGGATACAGCACATCCACTTGATGTAGATCGGATGCTTGTAGCTACCTTTACCAAAGCGGCAGCGACCGAGATGCGTCAGCGGATTCGGGCTGCACTCGACAAAGAAGTGCTACAGCGTCCGGAGGATGAGCGATTGCGCCGTCAATTGGCGCTGCTGGGTCAAGCTTCGATTACGACGCTGCACTCCTTTTGCCTGGAAGTGATTCGTCGTTATTATTCACTAATTCCTCTGGACCCTGGATTTCGGATTGCCAGCGAGAATGAAAGCAGACTGCTGCGTCAGGAACTTTTGGAAGAACTGTTCGAAGAAAAATATGGCGAAGAAGAGGAACGCGATTCCAAGCAGTTTCATCGTCTGATGAACTGGTTCGGCGGAGAGCGAAGTGATGATGCAGCGATTGTACTGGTTGAACGGCTGTATCATTTTGCCCGCAGTCATCCATGGCCCGAGCACTGGTTGCGTCAGACAGCTGCCCATTTCGAAGCTGCCGATGGAGCAGCGCTGCAGAATACTCCGTGGGTGAGTTATATTATGCAGGATATCAGAGTATCGCTGGAAGGCATGGAAGCACTGCTGCGTCAGGGAATAGACACGGCGCGCCTGCCAGGCGGTCCGGCTGCTTACGCAGACAGCTTGAATGAAGATCTGGAATTGATTCATCAGCTCCAGGATGCAGTGATGCAGCAGCCGTGGACAGCATTGTATCTGACTTTCCAAAATGCCGGATTCGGCAAGCTCAAAGCTGTACGCAAGGAAGGCATTGATCCCAATCTGCAGGAGACCGTCAAGCAGCTGCGGGAAAATGCCAAAAAATCGTTGGCAGATCTGAAAACGTCCTTTTTTGGACGTACCCCGGATGAATTTGCCCAGGAATTGCGCGAAGCGGCTCCCTTAATGAGCGAACTGTCCGAGCTGGTTATTCGATTTAGCGATAAATATCAACAGGAGAAACAGCGTCGCGGTTGGGTCGATTTTTCCGATCTGGAGCATTATGCCCTGCAGATTCTGCGCGATCCGGCATCTGTGCCTGATCATGTGCTGCCTTCTGCAGCCGCGCTGGAGTATCAGGAGCGATTCGATGAAGTCATGCTGGATGAATACCAGGATACCAACTCGGTTCAGGAACAGCTGATTCGTCTGATTTCCCGTTCTGAACAGGGGAATCGCTTTATGGTAGGTGATGTGAAGCAGAGCATTTATCGCTTCCGTCTGGCTGAACCGAGATTATTTATGGAAAAGTATCATACCTATAGTGAAGACTGGCAGGGTGAGGGACGTCGTATAGATCTGTCTCGTAACTTCCGCAGTCGTCAGCAGGTTGTCGATGCGGTCAATATGATTTTCCGTCAGGTGATGAATGAGAAGGTTGCCGAGATTCGTTATGATGAACGTGCTGAGTTGGTGGCAGGTGCGCAGTATCCTCCTGGGGAAGAAAAGGCCTATGCACCAGAATTCTGGCTAATTGACCGGGCAGGTGCTGAGCGAACAGCAGATAATGAAGATCCAGCGGAACTGCCTGCAGGATCTGCTGCCGATGAAGCAGAACTGGAAGCGGCACGTCTGGAAGCACAGGCTATTGCAGCTCGTGTTCGCGAGATGGTATCACCGGATGGTCGTCCACTGATGATTTATGATAAAAGTGTCGATGGACTGCGCCCTGCCGAATATCGGGATATGGTTATTTTGCTGCGCTCGGTATCCATATGGGCGCCTATGATTGTGGAAGAACTGCAGCTGCTTGGTATTCCTGCTTACAGTGATTTGGAACAGGGCTATTTTGAAGCCGTAGAAGTGGATATTATGCTGTCGCTGCTGGAAATTATCGATAACCCGCAGCAGGATATTCCACTTGCTTCGGTATTGCGTTCTCCAATCGTTGGACTGAACGAAGATGAGCTGGCAGCTATCCGTTTATTTGGCAAGGATATATCTTATTACGACGCGATGCTGCTGGCGTCCGAGCAAGCGGAAGAACATCCGGGCAGCTGGAATAGCAAGCTTCTTCGTTTTATGGAACAGCTGTCCAATTGGCGTGCCCGGGCGCGGGAGGAAGAGCTGGGAGAACTGATCTGGCGGATTTACCGGGAGACCGGTTATGTCGATTGGCTGGGTGGACTGCCTGGCGGTATCCAGCGGCAAAACAATCTGCGTATTCTGTATGATCGTGCCCGGCAGTTTGAACGCTCTACCTCATCCCGAGGCTTGTTCCGTTTCCTGCGCTTTATCCGCAGACTCAAAGATAATGGCGGCGACCTGGGATCCGCCGTGTCAGGAACGCAGGAGAATGCGATTCGAGTTATGACAATTCACAAAAGTAAAGGATTGGAATTCCCGGTCGTTTTCCTCGCTGGCATGTCCAAAATGTTCAATATGCAGGATCTGAATGCTTCTTTCCTGATGCATAAGGAACTTGGATTTGGTCCCAAATTCGTGGATGAAGATACACGGGTCAGTTATCCAACGCTGCCCAATTTGGCGATTCGCCGTCAGGCACTCAACGAACTGCTGGCAGAAGAGATGCGCGTACTCTATGTCGCATTGACACGTCCAAGGGACAAGCTGATCATGATCGGAACCGTACGTGGACTGGACAAGAAAATCTCGGCCTGGAGCCAGATTCAGAATTCGGAGCAGCTGGAGCTGCCGGACTATTTACTGGCACGTGGGCGCAGCTATCTGGATTGGCTCGGTCTGGCGATGATGCGTCATCGTTCGGCGGCCATATTCCGTGAACGAAATGAAGCAGCAGCCGGTCCGTATTCCGACTGTCTGGCAGCTGATCCATCCGACTGGCAGATTCGTATTATCGACAGCCGCGAGCTGCGCGTTGCCGATGAGAATGATGAATTGAGCTATGCAGGTCCGCGTGATAATGATCCCAAATGGCAGGCACTCCGGGAAAAAAGTGAAGTGACACTGTCTCAAATCCGCGACCATTTGGATACAGATACAGATACAGATACAGATACAGATACAGATACAGATACAGATACAGATACAGATACAGATACAGATACAGATACAGATACAGATAACTGGCAAAGTATCGTTTATGATCGTCTATCCTGGCAGTATCCTTATGAGAATGCTGTGCACACCCCCGCCAAGACTACTGTCAGTGAGCTAAAAAGACAGCTGGCGACGGAAGATGCTCCTGATGCAGATTTATGGGAAGGCATCTGGAATCTGCAGCCGCTGCTGAATTCATTTGCTAATCGAAAGGCAGAAACGAACGATACAGAAGCATCTCTATCTTCTTCGGAGCCGATTGCAGCTGCCGATAATGATATAGCAGTTGATGCCATAGCTGATAGTCAGACATCCAGTCTGTACAATGACGGCACACTCAAACTGCAGCGTCCCAAATTTATGGAAAAGCGCGGTCTGAGCGGAGCCGAGCGGGGAACAGCTTATCATACTATGATGCAGCGTATCCCTCTTCAGGCGGGTCCGATCGATACAGCGCTAGTGGATCAGATCAGAGACCAACTGGTACAGCTGCAGATTTTGACCCAACCGGAAGCCAATGCAGTGAAAACGGCAGACATTACCGCCTTTTTTGCCAGCGAGCTTGGTCAGCGTCTTATCCATTCAGAGTGGATCAGGCGTGAAATGCCTTTTAGCTATGGAATCCCTGTAAATGAACAAAACGATATCATGCTTACCCAGGGGATTGTCGATTGTCTGTTCCGCGAAGGCGAACAAACGATTCTGATCGATTACAAAACCGATCGTATTGCAGCTCACGAAGGTGGCCTGGAATCTTTGGAACAGCGGTATCGGCTTCAGCTTGAACTATATGCACAGGCTGTTGAAGAATCACTTGGACAACCTGTAAATGAATTGTGGCTGTACTTTTTTGATGGTGCACGGGCAGTAAGGCTCAATGCCGACAAATAGTAAAGGGTGCCTATGCAGCTATTCATTTAGGTTCCCGATGAGTTCTGTCCATCTAATAATCATCTGAACAACTAATTACAGCAGATTCGTTGCATATCAGTATTGCAGTATGAACCAAGTATTACTTGGATACGATCAAGCAGAATCAGTTATGATCAATTATAGAAAACACACAATAATGTATACCAAAGTACGTAACTGTCAGGGCCGCCTGTTCAAGGGCAGCCCTGTAGTTATGATGATAGATATAGAGGAGGAGTCCTATGCGTATTTTACATACGGCGGACTGGCATTTTGGCAAAACCCTGGAAGGTCGCAGCCGACTGGAAGAGCAGATCGCCTTTGTGGAAGAATTAAACCGTATAGCAGATGATCAGCAGGCGGATCTTATTCTAATGGCGGGTGATGTATATGACTCGGTTAATCCACCTGCAGCTGCAGAGCAACTATTTTATGAAGCCGCCGCCAAATTGACTGCAAATGGTCGTCCAATGGTCATTATTGCTGGTAATCATGATCAGCCGGAGCGGATTTCTTCAGCGACGCCGCTTGTTCGCGGTCGCGGGATTCATCTGCTCGGTGTACCCGCAGCAGAAGGATTGCAGATTCAGATTCCGCGTACATCCGAGACAGCAGTCATTGCGCCGCTGTCCTATCCATCCGAAGCTCGTCTGAATGAACTGCTGACAGACGATAACGAGGAGAATCTGATTCGGCGCGCCTATAGTGAACGTGTAGGTCTGCTGATGAAGCAGCTATCTGCAGGATTCCGCCCGGACACAGTTAATCTGGCGATGAGCCATGTGTATGTACTGGGTGGGGTAGAGACTGATTCAGAGCGTCCAATTCAGGTAGGCGGTGCATATACAGTAGATCCGTCAGCATTGTATACCGGCGCGCAATATACAGCGCTAGGTCATTTGCATCGTGCCCAGGCAGTCAAAGGAGAAGGCATGATCCGTTACAGCGGTTCTCCGCTGGCATACAGTTTCTCCGAAGCTGGACAGGCCAAATCGGTGACGATGCTGGATATACAGCCAGGCGGCATACCGCAAATGGAAGAAATTTTCCTGACCAGTGGACGTCCATTGGTACGCTGGAAAGCCAAAGGCGGCTTGACCGAAGTCTATCAGTGGCTGGAAGAAGGCAGGGATCCCAATGCATTTATCGATCTGGAGATCTCGCTGCAGGAAGCGTTGGCGATGAGTGATATCCAGAATTTGCGCAAAGCTTATGGAGGAATTGTAAATATACGTCCCGTCTATCCCGAAACCGAGATGCAGGAGCAGTTTAGTGAACGTTCGCAGCTGCCTGTACATGAGCTGTTCCGTAAATTTTATGAACGCCAGACCGGCGGAGCTGTCCCGGAAGATCGACTGGTTGAGCTATTTCTCGAACTGATCGATTCCGAAGATACCCTGGAACAGCTGAATCAGGATCAGGATATGCAATAAGACAGGCATAGATAACCAGCACAGATAATAGCGCAGTTACTTTTAGCTAAACCATCCAGCCCGAATTTTGGCTGGATCGATCCATATAGACATCGAAAAACAAGAAAGCAGATTATATGTACAGATAGAGGGGATACAGTATGAAGCC
This sequence comes from Paenibacillus bovis, assembly GCF_001421015.2. Taxonomy (NCBI): domain Bacteria; kingdom Bacillati; phylum Bacillota; class Bacilli; order Caryophanales; family Paenibacillaceae; genus Paenibacillus; species Paenibacillus bovis. The sequence continues at coordinate 4,280,715 of NZ_CP013023.1, read as the reverse complement.
GATTACCCTGAAATTATCAGGCCTGCAAAGCTATCGTGAACAACAGGAGATCGATTTTACCGTTCTGTGCGAGACCGGTCTCTTCGGTATATTCGGTCCTACAGGCAGTGGCAAATCGACAGTGCTTGATGCCATTACGCTCGCTCTGTATGGCAAAGTGGAACGTGCACAAAACGGAACGCAGGGTATTCTGAACCACTCCGAAGATGCCGTTTTTGTCTCTTTTTCATTCGAGTTGCTGTCCGATCTGGGACCGCATACTTACCGGGTCGAGCGGCGCTTCAAGCGTACCGGAGACCATACCGTCAGCAATACGATGAGCCGGTTTATCGAATGCCATCCCGATGGAGATCGTGTTATGGCAGACAAACTCGGTGACGTAACGCGCTGCGTCGAAGAATATATTGGACTCAAAATGGACGATTTCACCCGTGCGGTTGTACTGCCGCAGGGCAAGTTTGCCGAATTTCTTTCCCTCAAAGGCAGCGACCGTCGCCAGATGCTGCAGCGTCTGTTTCATCTGGAACGTTACGGGGATCGGCTCATGCAGAAGCTCAGTCAGCGGGTCAAGGAAACCGACAACCAGCTGGGTCGTCTGGTAGCTGAACAGGCTGGTCTTGGTGATGCTTCGGCCGAAGCAGTGAAGCTGTCCGGCGAAAGGCTGCAGGCGGCTACGCAGGAGGCAGAGCAGATGCGCATTCAGTTGCAGCAGGTCACTGCGCAGACTGAACGATTGAGCCGCATACGTGAATTAATGAAGGAACAATCCATACTACGGGTTAAGCTGAATGACCTCGATCAGCACGAATCCGATATACAGGCGCTGGAACAGCAGATCGATGGAGCGGCTGCTGCCAGCGTGCTGCTGCCGCTGTTGGATGCATGGAAAACAGCGCTCGTTCGTCTGGAGCAGGAAGAAAATCGTTCTGCCACACTGAGAGATCAGCTGCAGCAAGCCGTTCAGGCTGCTGCACATGCTGCTGAATGTGAAAATGAAGCCAGACAGACGCTATCCCAAAATGAGCCGCGTCTGGTGCTGCGCATAGAGCAGCTGCAGCAAGCATTACAGCTGCAGCAAGAATGCAGCAGTCTGGAACAATCACAAGCGCTGCTGAATGCCCAATTGGAGCACACACAGCAGCAGCTGGCCGAGCTTCGTCATCAGGCAGAACGTGAGCAGACCATGCTAGACAAAGCAGAAAAGCGTCGTGAAGAGCTTTCTACCCAGCTCAAAGCCTGCGAAGTACGCAATCAGGATCGCAAAGAGCTCCAGGACGCCCAGCAGCGTCTGTCTGCACTCGATGCAGCTCGTACCCGCCTGCATGACCTGCAGGAGGAACACGAGAGTTACCGACAGTCAGATCAGCGTGCCGGCGAAGCATGGAGTGTAATGGAAAAGCAGCAGCTGCAGCGCAGCCAGGAAGAAAGCCGGCTTTACCAGACAGCTTCTCATTTATTGCAGCTGCATCAGCAGAGTGAGCAGTATCTATCCACACTCCAAAATGTTCTCTATGATCATGAGCAGCAGTATCATCAGGCCTCGCGTGCTGCCGAGTCTCATCGTCTGGCAGCCGTACTAGCAGCCAGTTTGCAGGAAGGTGAGCCCTGTTCGGTTTGCGGTTCGGTACATCATCCCCAGCCTGCTGTGGCGCTTGAGGAGAATAGTTCAACTGATAGTCATGACCAGCAGTTGAGACAGCTGGAGCAGCTTCAGCAAGCAGCACGTCAGCTGAATGACAATATCCGTTCCCGTCGCTTTGAAATGAGCAGTATTCTGGGGGAGTGGGAAGGAAATATACCCGATTCACAGGATGCTTCTGATTCACGGCAGGTGAATAGTGAAGTGGAAAATGCAAGTATCCACCTGGAAGATCTTGAGCCAATAAGTGACTCTACGACGTTAACCAGCTGTCTTGCTGCTGCTCGTCAGCAGAGTGACACATTGGAGCAGCAGCTAAATACGCTCAAGCAAGAGATCAAATTCTGGCGTCAGCAGCAGCGGGAATGGTCCCAGCGTACGGCAACCCTGCAGACTGAACAGCAGAGTGCAGCCCGGCTGCTGGAGCAGTCTGGGGTTCGTGTGAATGCTGCGCAGCAGGCTGTAAATGATCTGGTGCAGGCTTGGCAGTCCCAACTGGCTCATCTGACCGAAGAGTCTGCCCGCGAAGGATTTGCCCGTATTGCAGCGCTGGACGAGCAGGCGGAGAAGATTCGCGAAGGTCTGGAAAAAAGCATACCTTATATTGAAGAACGCCAAAAAGCGCTGCGTCACTGCGAACAGCAGCTGAATCAACTCGATAGACAGTTTATTCAGGACAGCACCCGGCATGAAGGCGAGCAAAAGCTGCTGCAGGAAAAAAAGAATCGTCTGCAGGAGTGGATTGGTAACGATTCCGCCGAGCAGCTGATCCGGCAGGTAGAATCAGAATTGGTTCGTTACCGTCAGGAATCCGAGAAATGTATTCGCCAGCTGCGTGAAGCAGAGCAGCGCCAGCAGCAGGCTGTCCAGGCATTGGCATTGTCCGAGCAATCTGCTGCAGCTGCCAAAGAACAGGCTGATCAGACCGGACAGCAATGGCAGCAAGCGCTGGAGGCTTCTCCTTTTGCCAGTGCCGAGAGTGTGAATGCCGCCCGGATGGAAGAGCAGCAGATTCAGCTCAGCCGCCAGCGGATAGATCGCCATCGGGAACAGCAGCGCGAGTTGTCTCTTCATCTGCGTGAAGTAGAGATCAAGCTGGATGGACAGAGCATTACCGAGCAGCAGTGGGAAGAAACCCAGCAGCTCTGGACAGCAGCTCGTCAGGCCGATGAGACTGCCCTGGAGAACAGAGCCAAAGCGTCCAGGGATTTTGAAGATCTGGAACATCGCCATGTTCGCTGGCTGGAGCTGGAGAATGAGCGCACCACACTCGCAGTGGAAGCAGGACATCTATCCAAACTGCAGGCCAGTATGCGCGGTAATGCCTTTGTAGAGTATATTGCCGAAGAACAGCTGATGCAGGTCAGTCTGGCCGCCTCGGAGCGTCTTCGTTTTCTGACCAAGCAGCGGTATTCTCTGGAGGTAGATTCCGGCGGTGGATTTGTTATTTGTGATAACGGCAATGGCGGAATACGTCGTCCGGTATCCACGCTATCCGGTGGAGAGACCTTCCTGACTTCGCTGTCGCTTGCCCTGGCATTATCCGCCCAGATCCAGCTGCGTGGACGCTATCCGCTGCAATTCTTTTTCCTGGATGAAGGATTTGGTACACTGGACCCCGAACTTCTGGATACAGTGGTAACTTCTCTCGAGAAGCTGCATACGGACCGGCTGTCTGTTGGTATTATTAGCCATGTGCCGGAACTGCGAATGAGACTGCCGCGCAAGCTGATCATTGTTCCTGCAGAACAGGCGGGCAGCGGCTCCAAAGTTATGCTTGAGAAAATGTAAAAGGCAGACTTGTAACTATTCCAAACAATGTAAAACCAAACCAAACAATCCAAAACCAAAAGGAGCTATTTCTGATGACACAATCCGACTGCTTGTTTTGCAAAATCGTAGAAGGCAGTATTCCAAGCAACAAAGTATACGAAGACGAACAACTGCTGGCGTTTCATGATATTTCTCCCGCAGCACCTGTTCATGTACTGATTATTCCCAAAAAGCATATTGATTCCATGAATGAAGTAACCGAAGAGGATCTTTCGCTAATTGCAGATATTCATCGTGCAGCCATCAAGCTGGCTGCCGAGCTGGGAGTTGCCGACAGCGGATATCGTCTGATCAATAATTGCGGTCCAGATAGTGGACAGGCAGTTCAGCATATTCATTATCATCTTCTGGCCGGTACCAAGCTGGGTGCATTGACCGGAGTCTCCGATTCTCACGCCTAATTATCTATTTGGGTCAGCTACAAGCAAAGATGATGTTTACCTTGCCAATCTATATATTGCAGATTTTACCGACTAGGTTTTCGATAATTATTCATAAAAGTTATTAATTTCCTATTTTTAGCTAAAATTGGGCTAAAAATAGTGTTTCCAATCCCTTAAAAACCGGGTATATAATATAACGTTAAAAAAATGACTGTAAAAAGCCCTGTTCAGGTTGACACTTCATTTAACTTTCACCTATAATGAAAGTTGATAAGCCGTGTTATTTTTCCGGACGGTCTGGTCGGAGGGAGGGAAAACTGGTGTCTGAAACGAAAGTTCGCAAAAACGAAACAATTGATGCAGCACTTCGTCGCTTCAAACGCTCCATCGCTAAAGATGGCGTTCTGGCTGAGGTGAAAAAACGCAAACATTATGAGAAGCCGAGCGTAAAGCGTAAGAAAAAATCTGAGGCTGCGCGCAAAAGAAAGTTTTAGGAGGATTTATCCGTTATGAGTCTTAGCGAACGATTGAACGAGAATATGAAGCAGGCCATGAGGGACAAGGACAAGTTTAAATTGTCTACGATCCGCATGGTGCGTTCCACCGTAAAAAATCTGGAAATAGATTTGAAGCGTGATGCGAACGATGAAGAAGTGCTTGATATTCTTAGCCGTGAGATCAAACAGCGCAAAGATGCCCTCCAAGAATTTGAAAAAGCAGGTCGTGACGACCTGACAAGCAACCTTAGAGCTGAAATTGAGATCATTTCAGAGTATCTTCCCGCCCAGCTTTCTGAAGAAGAAATTAAAGTCATTGTACAGCAGACCATCCTGGAGACCGGTGCTTCTTCAAAAGCCGATATGGGAAAACTGATGAGCGCCTTGATGCCTAAGGTCAAAGGTCGCGCAGACGGAAAAGTTGTGAACCAAACGGTTCAACAACTTCTGCAATAAACAAATTCAAAAGCACCTTCTTTCTCTGGAAAGAAGGTGCTTTTTTCTATACTGTCTTTTTAAAATTCATCGATGCTGCCGGATTTATCAGGAAATGTGACATTTTGATGAAACGTATTCATTGGTTTTACGTATAATAAAAAGAGTAGGTTTTACCATTTCTAACTATATTTTCGTATCGTGAGTCTGAGACCGTAGTATCCGTAAGAAGGCAACCTGATCCGTATAACGAATAAGGTCTACCTGAAAAGAAAGGGGCTACAATGCATGACGAACAAAACAGACGGTTGGAAATATCAGCGTCGTCTTCTGATCTGGATGTCCATGCTACTGTTGGTAGTTACCATGGGCATTACATCGGTACACTCGGTATTCGCTGCAGCGCCATCAACGTCTTCAACCGGTGCAGTCTATGTTATACCGGTCGATCGTGAGATTGAAGGAGGACTGCAAAAGTTTCTGACACGTGGATTCCAGGAAGCCCAGCAGAACAAAGCTTCGTGGATTGTGCTGGAGATGAGTACACCTGGAGGAGAAATTCAGGCTGCGGAAGGTATTGGGGAAATAATTCGTAATAGTCCGATTCCTACAGCGGTGGTCGTACAGGACAGAGCAGCTTCGGCAGGCAGTTATATTGCACTGAATGCAGACCGGATCTATATGCAGCCAGGCAGTACGATTGGTGCAGCTGCTGTAGTCGATGGTAGCGGTCAGCCTGTAAAGGATGCCAAGCTGGTTGCTTATTGGAAAAGCGAAATGCGCGCTGCAGCCCAGCTCCATTCGCGTAATCCTAATATTGCAGCGGGGATGACAGATGCCAATATAGCTGTAGCGATGCCGGAGATTGGGCAGACCAAGGAAAAGGGACAGATTATTTCCCTGACCGCACAAGAAGCCCAGAAGGTAGGGTATGCAGACGGTATCGTTTCTTCTGTAAATGAAGCGGTAGCAGCACTGGGACATTCACCAGCGGATATGGTTCGTGTTGAACCATCGGTTGGGGAGAATATTGCTCGTTTTCTGACGCTACCTGCTGTCGCGACGATTCTGCTATTTATCGGTATTGCAGGAATCGCGATGGAGATTCTTATTCCTGGCTTTGGAGTTCCTGGTGTGATCGGTGTAATCGCTTTTGGTTTGTATTTCTTTGGCGGTTATGCATCAGGCTTTTCCGGTTCAGAGACATGGCTTTTGTTTGGAGTCGGTCTGGTGATGCTGATATTGGAGCTGTTTATACCAAGCTTTGGCATTCTGGGTATTCTTGGAGCAGCCAGTCTTGTAACAGGCGTTGTAAAAGCTGCTTATGATACAAGCAACGCGTTTATATCGCTTGGCATTGCTTTTGCAGCTGCCGCTGTATTTGTATCTATTATGGCAGTAGTGTTTAAGAAACGCGGGATCTGGAACCGTTTCATCTTGAGTGAGCAGCTTTCTTCGGATCAGAATTATATGTCCAATCTGCAGAGAGAATTGCTGCTCGGTATGGAGGGAGTCAGTCTTACGCCTCTTCGTCCATCGGGTACGGTTATTGTAGATGGGCAGCACCTGGATGTAGTAACCCAGGGAGTCTATATCGACAAGAATTGCCCTGTGCGGATTATCCGCATAGATGGCAGCCGGATCATTGTAGATGAGAAGGTGGCAGATTCAGAAGGTCACGAAGGTATAGATCCTCACCATGTAACCTGATAGCTTGAGATGGAGTGGGCCATTATTATGGCATGCCAGCCGGCAAGCACTGGAATGACAGCAGATTTGATAGGGTGACCAGCTGTGGGTCTGCTGCTGTTCTTACATATTTACCTGCTTTAGGGCTGGATATTTTACGGTATCGCATTTGTACAGTGAACTAATGTATGGATGGAAGGCTGGTTATAGGCGCCGGATAATAGCTGCCCAACTGCTGGAATCGTCTATCAGACGATATGTTTTACCAAATTCCAAATGGAGTGTGATACAGCCAATGAGTCCAAGTATTTTGAGTTTCCTGTTAATTGCTGTTGTAGTCGTTGTTGTACTCAGTGTATTTTTCAGTTTCTTCCCTGTCGCGCTGTGGATTTCCGCGGTCGCTTCCGGCGTACGAGTCAGTATTATTACGCTTGTAGCCATGCGTCTGCGCCGCGTTGTACCTTCGCGGATCGTCAATCCGCAGATCAAGGCACACAAAGCCGGTCTTGGACTGAATTTGAACCAGCTCGAAAGTCATTATCTGGCTGGTGGTAATGTAGACCGTGTTGTTAACTCCCTAATCGCTGCGCAGCGTGCCAATATTCCACTGGAATTTGAACGTGCGGCTGCGATTGACCTGGCAGGTCGTGATGTACTTCAGGCTGTACAGATGAGTGTTAACCCCAAAGTGATCGAGACACCTGTAGTAGCAGCCGTAGCCAAAGACGGTATCGAAGTCCGTGTCAAAGCCCGTGTAACGGTACGTGCCAATATCGACCGTCTCGTCGGTGGTGCCGGTGAAGAAACTATTATTGCCCGTGTAGGTGAAGGTATTGTTACAACTGTAGGTTCCAGCAATTCACATAAACAGGTACTGGAAAATCCGGATCTGATCTCGCGTACCGTTTTGCAAAAAGGTCTGGATGCCGGTACTGCTTTTGAAATTCTGTCTATTGATATTGCGGACGTAGATGTAGGTAAAAATATCGGTGCGATGCTGCAGACCGAGCAGGCGGAAGCCGACAAGCGTATTGCGCAGGCCAAAGCCGAGGAAAGACGCGCTATGGCAGTTGCACAGGAACAGGAGATGAAGGCTCGCGTCGTCGAGATGAGAGCACGTGTGGTCGAGTCCGAATCCGATGTACCACTGGCTATGGCTGAAGCTCTGCGTAAGGGTCAGATGGGTGTAATGGATTATATGAATCTGAAAAACATCGAAGCGGATACCCAGATGAGAGGTTCTCTTGGCAAAGTAAACGATCCGAATCAGGGTGGTAATGATCAGCACCCCAATAAATAAGGATGTGTTGAATCAATGATGGACTGGATTTTTAGCAACATCTATATTGTGGTGATTATCGGCTTTGCTATTTTTACAGCAATCAGCAGTCGTTCAGGCAAAGGAAAAACATCAAGGCGCCCTCCTTCCATGCCTACTTTTGGTGGGAGCCCACTGACTGGAGAACGTTCGAATCGCGAAAGTTCGCCTCCTTTGCTGAATGACAATGGCAACAGCGCAGAAGAGGCCCAGCGTCGTTATCACGAAGCCCAGCGGCAGTATGATAATGGCAGTGATAACTCGTATGAGCAGGATGAGAACTGGGGCGAACCCGATCGCCGTTACTCTGATGAACCCGAGCGCAGCTTGAGCCGGGAAGGTATGGGTACCGAAGGGTTATCCAGCCGTCAGGAAGCACTAAATAAACGTCTGGATAGTCTGGAATCCAATCTGAATCAGCGTACTCACGGTATGTCTTCGGGCGGAGCAGATTTGAGCAGCAGCGAGGTGCAGTCCGAGTCTGCAGCAGCCAGCGATCGACAGGTCTACGCTGAGCAGCTGCGCCAGGGAGTGATCTGGGCAGAGATTCTGGGACCGCCGCGTTCACGGCAATCCCAGGTCCGCAGCCGTCCGGTCAATCGTAACTCCTGAGAATCCTGATTTTGACGGGACTTCCCGTAATGAATTTCCTTTTATGAACCGGTCTCGTTGAGGCCGGTTTGTTCTTTACACCTGCTTCAAACAGGAAGATAAGGGTGAATAATAAAACCATATGCCTTCAAAAAATTTTGCATGAGCACGGATACAATGGTAAAGTTTATGAGAAGGCAGCATATACACCAATTCTATATATTGAGGAGATTGAGGCTATTTGTCAGAGCAAACGCAAAGCGTCAGAATACCCTTGCAAAATACAGAAGAAGGCTTGTCGTTGTTCGGTCCACAGGATAGTTTTCTGAAAATCATCGAACGCGAAATGGAAGCCAATATCGGCAGCAGAGAAGCTGATATTGTGATTCAAGGTCCTGTTCCGATTGTAGACAAGGTGCAGCAGTTATTTGAAGTACTGCTGGAACTGATCCGTAAAGGATATGTTCTTACCGAACGGGATATTTTATATGCTATTGAGCTTGCGAAGGATATGCGGGCAGACCAGCTGCTCGACTTATATAAAGGGGAAATTACCCAGACGTTCCGTGGCAAACCGATCCGTGTCAAAACGATTGGTCAAAAGCATTATGTATCCACGATTCAAAAACGGGATATCGTCTTTGGGATTGGCCCCGCGGGAACAGGTAAAACCTACCTGGCTGTAGTGCTGGCCGTAGCCGCACTCAAGGAAGGCAAAGTAAAACGTATTGTATTGACCCGTCCGGCTGTTGAAGCAGGCGAGAGTCTGGGCTTCCTGCCGGGCGATCTGCAGGAAAAGGTAGACCCTTATCTGCGTCCATTGTATGATGCCCTGTATGACGTTATGGGACAGGAGCAGACTGCCAAGGCGCTGGAACGCGGCCTGATTGAAATCGCCCCGCTCGCTTATATGCGCGGACGCACGCTCGATGATTCGTTTATCATTCTGGATGAAGCGCAGAACACGACGCCGGAACAGATGAAAATGTTCCTGACGCGTCTTGGTTTTGGTTCCAAGATGGTAATTACGGGAGACGTAACCCAGATTGACCTGCCGCGCGGTAAAAAGTCGGGATTGGTAGAAGCCCGTCTTGTTCTGGACGGTATCAAAGAGATTGGGTTTGTTACATTTGGCGAGCAGGATGTGGTGCGCCACTCACTGGTACAGAAAATTATCGTCGCCTATGACAGAGCATCCGAAAATCTGGAATAGCAGGCGGTCAGTGGGTACGCAGCAGCCGCACATTTTGAATATTCAGAAGTGAGAGGACTGTATGTATGATTTCCAAGGAACCGTCCCAACGCAATTCGTTCTACTCCAGACTGGCAGGATGGAAAAGCAGCAGGGGAACCCGCTATATTTTATTTGTAGTACTGCTTGTACTTTTTTATGGGAGTCTGGCGCCCAATCTGGTTCCGCAGCGTTTTGATATTCAGGTCGGTGCGGTCAGCGAAAAAGATATTGTGGCTCCTATGCAGATTCCCAATAACAAAGCCACACTGCAGGCTCAGGAAACGGCAGCGGAAAAGGTCGAAGCGGTATATACCATTGTATCCATGCACAGGGATACGGTCATGTCACAGATGCTGGAACGAATTGAGTCGCTCAATCAGGACGATCAGATTTCCAGCTCGGACAAGGCACAGATCTATAGCCAGGAGATTCCGCAGCGCATTCGTAATTCGGTAGCCAATTTTATTCGTAATCACCGGGAATCCGGTAATTATTCGGCACAGCTGATGGACGAGATGCAGAAGACCATTTCCAATCAGACTTACAGCATCCCGGAAGAGACCTTTCTGAAGATTCCGCGCCTGTCCACAGAGGAAGTTCAGCAGATGAGCCAGGTGGCGACTTCTATTGTTTCCCGGCTGATGAGCGATCAGATTACAGATGCCCAGTCTGCCAGAGCCCGTGTAGCAGAGATGGTCAGTACCAGCTCCCTGAACAGCCGTACGGCGCGTGAAGTGTCGCAGGAGCTGATCCGTGCCACGCTGACAGCCAACAAGTTCTACGATGAGGAAGCGACCAAGGCAGCCAAAGTAGAAGCACGGGAAAATACGCCGGTTGTGTACGTGCAGCAGGGAGATATTATTGTACCTGCAGGTCAGGTTATTACCCAGGAAATGTACACGCTGCTGGATGAGAATAATCTGCTCAAAAATGAAGTGAATTACTGGCCTCAGTTAGGGCTGCTTTTGTTTGCTTTTTTGCTGGTATTAGGAATTTATGTGTTCTTCCGCCAAAATGCCCAAAGAGGTACGCCTTACAATAATTCGCAGCTGCTGATGCTCATCCTTATTTTTGCGATCAGTATTATAAGCTTTCATCTGGTTCGTATTTTGCAGACAGGCAACTTCCCGTATTTTGGCTATCTTGTGCCTGCAGCCCTTGGCGCGATGCTGATTACAGTACTGCTGGATATTCATCTGGCTTATGTATGTTCAGTGATATTGAGTATACTGGTCAGCGTGATTTTGAATATGCGGCAAAATGAAATATTCGATTATCAGTTTGGAATGTTTACTCTTGTTGTCTCGCTGACAGCTATTCATTGCATACACCGGGCGAGCCAGCGTTCGACGATTCTCAAGGCAGGCATTATGACCTGTCTGTTTGGAGCGTTAACGGTACTGGCGCTTGTATTATTGGATGATGAGAGCTGGACGCGCATGACCGTTATGTATGCACTTGGTTTCGCTTTTATTGGTGGTCTGTTAACGACAGTACTGGTACTTGGATTAATGCCTTTTTTCGAGACTACATTTGGTATTCTGTCAGCGCTCAAGCTGGTTGAATTGTCCAATCCGAATCATCCGCTGCTGCGCAAGCTGCTGATTGAGACTCCGGGTACTTATCATCATAGTGTAATGGTAGGCAATTTGTCCGAAGCCGCTGCAGAAGCTATTGGGGCTGATGGGCTGCTATGCCGTGTCGGTTCCTATTACCATGATATTGGCAAAACCAAGCGTCCGGGTTACTTTATCGAGAACCAGAATCATATGGAGAACCCCCATGACAGTATAGATCCAAAGCTGAGCAAGTCCATTATTATTGCTCATGCCCGTGATGGTGTAGAAATGCAAAAGGAATACAAACTGCCCAAGCCGATTCGAGATATCGCCGAGCAGCATCATGGTACTACATTTTTGCATTTCTTTTACCACAAAGCACTCAAGCTTGCAGAAGAGCATGGTGTAGAACCTGATTTCACCGAAGACGATTTCCGTTATCCGGGTCCCAAAGCACAGACCAAGGAAGCGGCTGTAGTCGGAATAGCCGATAGCGTGGAAGCAGCGGTGCGTTCCCTGAACAAGCCGACGGTGGAACAGGTCGAGACCATGATTGAGAAAATTATCAAAGGGCGTCTGGATGATCATCAGTTCAACGAATGTGATCTTACGATGAAAGAGCTGGATGTGATCGCCCAGACACTCAAAGAAGCAGTAATGGGGATTTTCCATTCCCGTATTGAATATCCGGAAGATATCAAGAAACCGGAGCTAAAGGAGAAAAAGGTATGAGTTTGCAGCTCGCTTGGGAGAATGAACAAACTGAATATGAAATTACCGGTGAGCTGATCTCGCTGCTGGAGCAGATTTTGCAAAAGGCAGGCGAGCAGGAAGCTGTCCAGGAAGGTGAAGTTGCTCTTACCTTTGTAGATGACGAGACGATTCATCAGCTTAACAAGGAATACCGGAATATCGATCGTCCGACCGATGTGCTGTCTTTTGCCATGCATGAGTCTCTGGATGATGAAATGGAAATCAATTATGGTACCGATCAGATAGCAGGCAGTGAACAGCTGCCCGGCGATATGCTTGGGGACATTATTATTTCGATTCCACGTGCGATAGCACAAAGCGAAGATTACGGACATTCGGTTGAGCGTGAGATCGGATTTTTGTTTGTACATGGATTTTTGCATTTGCTTGGATATGACCATCAGGATGATGCGAGTGAAGCGGAAATGATGGGCAAACAGGAAGCGGTACTAGAGCAGATTGGATTGACCCGCTAATGAAAAAGAGAACGTGGAGAGCTGTATTTTATTCTGCGATTGAAGGCGTGATTGCAACCTTCCGTACGGAACGCAATTTCCGTGTGCATGTGCTGGCAACATTGGCTATTATTGCAGCCGGTTGGTTTTTTCATGTCGATATTGGAGACTGGATGCTGTTGACACTTGCCATTGCGATGGTGCTTGGCGCGGAACTAATGAATACCGCTGTTGAGGCTGCTGTTGATTTATGCTCTCCCGACTGGCACCCATTTGCCAAAAAGGCGAAAGATGCTGCGGCAGGTGCAGTGCTGGTCGCTTCTCTTGCTGCTGCTGTGATCGGTGCAGCTGTTTTTATCGGACCGGTACGGAGCTGGCTGGGTTTTTGAGTTATCTGAATTAGTGATCCATTGTGTGTCATTCAATTGATAAGGAACCCTTTTCTGCGGCCTTTTGGGCTAACAGAGAAGGGTTCCTTTGATTGTGATGACCGATCAAGCTGACCGACAAAATCAATGACTGATATCCAAATGCAGTTCACTATGGGCGAATAGGCATAAATCGTGTAAAATAGATATATACGGCTGTATGATCAGCTTCGGTTCTCTGATCGGAGCGACAGCTGTTTTCAATATCGTAAATTACAGTCCATATTTAAAGGGACCTCTTCAATCATAGGCAGAACCATTTTTATTCAGGAATGCTGAGCGAATTATACTTGTCTGATCATAAATGAACGTTATAAATACGATGTGCGATAACTATACGACGCACCTATTTTACTAAAGCAAGTTGCAGACTACAGAATAACGGACATGAAGCTGAATCTTGGGAGGACCCTATGGAAGCATCACAATTACTACAAGAAGCGATTATTGCACGTGCCAAGGCTTATGTACCCTATTCCCATTTCTCGGTAGGAGCAGCCTTGCTGGATGCCAGTGGCCAGGTACATCATGGCTGCAATATCGAGAATGCAGGCTACTCGCCGAGCAACTGCGCAGAGCGTACAGCGCTATTCAGTGCCATTGCACAGGGACAGCGTCCGGGCACTTTCAAAATGCTTGCCGTCGTCGGAGAAACCGATGAGCCGATTGCTCCTTGCGGTGTATGCCGTCAGGTTATGGTCGAGCTGTGTCATCCCGATATGCCCGTGCTACTGGGCAATATGAAAGGTGATACCCGGATAACTACGATTTCGGAATTGCTTCCGCATGCATTTGGTCCATGGAATCTGGATCAGTAAATACGGGATTCACAAGAGTGGAATAAGATTAATTATTTTTAACAACCCCGGCGGATATCATACCGCTGATGAACGGAGTGTAATATGTCAAAAAAACAATTTAAATCAGGATTTGTCGCTATTGTAGGCCGTCCGAATGTAGGGAAATCCACCCTCATGAATCAGGTGATCGGTCAGAAAATTGCGATTATGTCTGACAAGCCACAGACGACACGGAACAAGATTCATGGTGTCTATACTACGGACGATATGCAGATTGTATTTCTGGATACACCGGGTGTACACAAGCGTCAATCCAAGCTGGGCGATTTTATGAACCAGACGGCATTGAATACACTTAATGAAGTGGAAGCAGCCCTGTTCCTGGTTGATGCAGCCGAAGGACTGGGCGGCGGTGATCGTTTCATTATCGAACAGCTCAAAAAAGTAAAAACACCGGTGTTCCTCGTTATCAACAAAATCGATCAGGTCGCTCCGGAACAGCTGCTGCCGATCATCGACAAGTATCGTTCTCTACATGAGTTTGCCGAGATTGTACCGATTTCTGCAAAGCTCGGTAACAATGTGAATACACTGCTGGAACAGCTGGGCAAATATTTGCCGCAAGGTCCGCAATATTATCCGGACGATCAGGTAACCGATCATCCCGAGCAATTTGTCTGCGCCGAGCTGATTCGTGAGAAGATTCTCCAGATGACGCGCGAAGAGATTCCGCATTCGATCGCGGTAACGATTGAAGACATGTATACGCAGGAAAATGGACTGGTTAATATCTCTGCGGTTATTTATGTGGAACGTGATTCTCAAAAAGGAATCATTATCGGCAAGCAGGGTGCTCTGCTCAAAGAAGTAGGCAAGCGCGCCCGCATGGATATCCAGAATCTGCTGGGATCCAAAACCTTCCTGGAATTATGGGTAAAAGTGAAGAAAGACTGGCGTAACCAGGACCGTGTCCTCAAGGACTTAGGATTCCACCGGGACGCTTAACAAAAAGGAACAGGGCATGGTATCCATGCTCTGTTCCTTTTGTAACCTGCTGCTTATCATAGCTGTCTATTTTGATATCGTTTGGGTATCCGGCAGGCGGTTATATATCTTTTAAATACTTTGATCCAGTCTATTCAAGTACTCTAACCAGCGGTAGACAAAGACGCTGGAATTTTATACAGATCAGGAGATGACGCATGCTATACAGAGTGCAAGGTATCGTCATCCGCAGCATGGATTACGGTGAGGGCAACAAAATCATGACTCTTTGCACGGAAGCACATGGTAAAGTCGCCGTATTCGTGCGTGGAGCCAAAAAAGCCAGAAGTCGCCACGGTGCGCTGGTACAGCCGTTTACGTATGGCGAATTTTCCTTTATCCGTAGTGGTACGGGGATGGGAACGCTGAATCAGGGAGAAGTGATTGAATCCAATCACAAGCTGCGTGAAGATATTACACTGGCTGCTTATAGTGCTTATGCCTGCGAACTGGTAGACAAAGCGCTGCTGGATAATGAAACCGGTCATTTCTGGTTCGACCAGCTCAAATCATATTTGTCCTTTCTCGGTGAAGGCCGTGATCCGGTTGTTCTGACTTCGCTGTTTGAGATGAAAGTGCTTCAGGCTGCCGGTTATGGACCTCAGGTTGATACTTGTATGTTCTCGGGAGAAACAGAGGGCAAATTCTGGATCAGTGCAGGCCTCGGAGGCATTCTGTCGGAAAAAGAACGTCGTCAGGACCCGGCGGCTGTACTTGTATCACCGGGTGTACTCAAGTTACTGCGGCTATTCAGCAGGCTGGATATTCGTCGTCTCGGCAATATCGATGTCAAGGAAGAGACCCGAGCCGAGCTGAAAAAGATTATGAATTCGTTTATGGAAGCTCAATTGGGACTCAAATTGAAGTCGCGCCGCTTTTTGGAGCAGCTGGAACGCTACGAAATCTAATTAAAAATAATGAGATATAAATAAAATGCGAATTTTGTGCAGGTATGTGCCAGAGAGACATGATAAATGCAATGTATAACGATCTGCCTATGTTTCATTTAGCCTATTTGACAAATATATCTGCTGTCAAAGCATACGATAATAGAGAGAATAGCCATGGTATCGAGCGAATTTTGCAGTGCTGCTGCAAAACGGCGTTGACGAACCACATTAATTCCGATATTATCTAACATAGAAATTGTGTCTTCTGAAGACACACATGATGCGTTGACCGGTATAGTAAATTGCTGATTACCGTCACTAGCGAGTCAGGGACCGTGGGAGCCTGACGACGACCAGCAGTTGAATGGCAGCCGTGAGCATATGAGCTGAATATGGAAAAGTGGATGACATGCAAATGTCTTCAAATAGGGTGGAACCGCGGGAAATGAACCTCTCGTCCCTATGTCTGTAACCAGGCGTAGGAACGGGAGTTTTTTGCGTGCGTTGCAGATACCTATTTCAGCGGGATCGCATGACCGATTGCTGGCTATCTGAACGGATCTACATGATACCATATGATCTATTTCTGTATCCGCAATCCCACTATGAACATAAAGGAGTAATGTCAATGAACTTCCAGCAAATGATTTTGACGCTGCAAAACTTCTGGGCTGAGCATAACTGTATTATCGTTCAGCCATATGATACGGAAAAAGGCGCGGGTACAATGAACCCGATGACATTCCTGCGCTCGATCGGTCCTGAACCATGGCGTGTCGCTTATGTGGAACCTTCCCGTCGTCCGTCTGATGGTCGTTATGGAGAAAACCCGAACCGTCTGTATCAGCATCATCAGTTCCAGGTAATCATTAAGCCTTCACCCGATAATATTCAGGAAATCTATCTGGATAGCCTCAAAGCACTCGGTATTGAGCCGCTGGATCATGATATTCGTTTTGTAGAAGATAACTGGGAGAACCCGTCCCTCGGCTGTGCCGGTCTGGGCTGGGAAGTATGGCTCGATGGTATGGAAATCACACAGTTCACTTATTTCCAGCAAGTAGGCGGTATTGAGACCAACCCGGTATCCGTTGAGATCACTTACGGTATGGAGCGCCTGGCTTCCTATATTCAGGAAAAAGAAAATGTATTTGATCTGGAGTGGGTAAATGGTATGACTTATGGCGATGTATTCCATCAGCCGGAAGTTGAGCATTCCACATATACATTTGAAGTATCCGATGTATCTATGCTGCTTAACCTGTTCAGCACCTACGAACAGGAAGCCAAGCGTGCAATGGATCAGCATCTGGTATTCCCGGCTTATGATTATGTACTGAAATGTTCGCATACATTCAACCTGCTTGATGCGCGCGGTGCAATCAGCGTGACCGAGCGAACCGGTTATATTACCCGTGTACGGAATCTGGCGCGTCAGGTAGCCGCCACGTATCTGGAAAATCGCGAGAAGCTTGGCTTCCCGATGCTCAAGAAAGGAGAGATGTAATCATGGCGAAGGACTTATTGCTTGAGATTGGTCTGGAAGAGGTACCTGCTCGTTTTCTACGTGCAGCGATGAACCAGCTTCGTGACAAAACAGTCAAATGGCTGGACGATTCCCGTCTGGCTCATGGAGAAGCCAAAGCATTTGCAACACCTCGCCGTCTGGCCGTATGGGTGAAGGATGTAGCCGAGAAGCAGGAAGATATCAATGAAGAAGTCAAAGGACCTTCCCGCAAAATTGCCCAGGACGAGAATGGCAACTGGAGCAAGGCTGCACTTGGATTCGCCCGCAGCCAGGGAGTCACTCCCGAAGAATTTACATTCCGTGAAATCGGCGGAGTAGAATATATCCATGCTCGCAAAAGCAGTATCGGTACAAGTACGGATGCAATCGTAGCTGAAGCGCTGCAAAATATTATCACATCTATGAATTTCCCGAAAAATATGCGCTGGGGTGCATATGATTTCCGCTTTGTTCGCCCGATCCGCTGGATGGTAGCATTATGGGGACATGATGTTATTGATTTTGAGATTACCGGCGTTCAGACAGGCCGTGTGACACGCGGACACCGTTTCCTTGGCACCGAGACCGAGATTGCCGAGCCTACCCTGTATATGGAAGCCCTGCGTGAACAGCATGTTATTGCAGACGTGGAAGAGCGTCAGGCGATGATCAGTGCACAGATTGCTCATCTGGCTGCAGAACAGAAATGGAATATCGATGTAAAAGAAGATCTGCTGGAAGAGGTATTGTTCCTGGTAGAGACACCGACAGTGCTGTATGGTACCTTCGATCCTGCTTTCCTGAATATTCCGCAGGACGTACTGATTACTTCGATGCGTGAGCATCAGCGCTACTTCCCGGTACTGGATAATGAAGGACAGTTGCTGCCTTATTTCGTAACCGTGCGTAACGGAGACAGCCGCTCTCTGGATGTTATCGCCAGAGGTAACGAGAAAGTACTGCGCGCCCGTTTGTCGGATGCGAAGTTCTTCTACGAAGAAGATCAGAAGATAAAGATCGAGGATGCGGTAGCCAAGCTGGATAATATCGTATTCCATGAAGAAATCGGAACACTGGGCGAGAAGGTTCGCCGTATCCGCCAGATTGCCGATCAATTGGGTGCTGCGCTGCAGGTACCTGCTGAGCAAGCTGTTAATATCAGCCGTGCTGCCGATATCAGCAAATTCGATCTGGTTACCCAGATGGTCTATGAATTCCCTGAGCTGCAGGGCGTTATGGGTGAAGATTATGCACGCAAAGCAGGCGAGAATGAAGAAGTGGCTCGTGCTGTTTTTGAACATTACCAGCCGCGCTTTGCCGGCGAAGCGGCTCCGGCCTCATTGACGGGTTCGCTGATCAGTATCGCAGACAAAATCGATACGATCGTAGCCTGCTTCTCCATCGGTATTATTCCGACCGGTTCGCAGGATCCTTATGCACTGCGTCGTCAGGCAGCAGGGATTGTTCAGATCTTGCTGGAGCGTGGATTGGCACTGACGCTGGAACAAATTTTTGATATTACACTGAATATTCATGAAAATTTAAGGAATATGAAACGTTCTTCCGATATAATACGTATAGAGTTAAATGAGTTCTTTGGACTGCGTGTCAAAAAGCTGCTGTCCGAGACACTCCGTTACGACGTAGTGGATGCTGTGATTTCTGCAGGATTCAGTCATATTGGCTCTGTGGTATCGCGTGGTAATGATCTGATGAAGGCAGTCACCGAAGTCCCTGACTTCAAGCTGATTATTGAGTCCTTTGAACGTGTATCCAATCTGGCTGCCAAATCAGCCGGTGCAGTAGTTAATCCGGCTCTGTTTAGCGAAGCGGGAGAGACCGAATTGTTTGCAGCATGGGAGACGGTAAGTACGCCGTACCACAATCTGCTTGCCGACAATCGCACAGGAGAAGCACTTAACCTGCTGGCTACACTTCGTCCAGCGATTACCAGCTTCTTTGACCATATTATGGTTATGGTAGACGATGCTGCTGTTCGCGAGAATCGTCTGGCTCTGCTGACGCTGATCGACCGCGATATCAAGCAGTATGCAGATTTCTCCAAACTGGTTAAATAATATATTATATACTAACAGATACACCTATACGGAACGACGATGAGAATTGATGTCGTTCCGTATTTTCGGCTTTGTAAACGAACGTATGATCCGTGAACCAGCCTGCTGTTTTCGTGGAATCTGGGAAAGGAGGCCATGCATTGCAATCGGAACCGCTACACCGTATTCCGACTATTGTGGTCGATGGCGATGCCTGTCCGGTCAAGGCAGAAATCGCAGAAACAGCGCGCTCTTTTGGAGTGCCTGTACTCATGGTATCTTCTTTTGATCACCGGATTCAGGCAGAGGATGGAGTACGGGTTGTTCAGGTAGACCGCAGCGATCAAAGTGCGGATCTGTATATTGTGAATCATGTTCATGCCGGCGATATTGTGATTACCCAGGATTACGGACTGGCTACAATCGCGCTGGCCAAGCAGTGCCGGATTCTGTCTTTCCGGGGCATGGAATTCCATGCGGATAATATTGAATTTCTGCTGGCTCGCCGGCATGCACAGGCCAAAGCAAGACGTCAGGGTAAGTATGGTAAAGGGCCTAAACCGCTTACATCGGACGATAAGAAAAATTTTCAGGCCGAACTGGTAAAACTTTTAACAAATTTGCAGGAATTTCATTCGCAGTAGCGAATATTATTTATCGTGTGAAAAGAGATGAAGGTGGTAACGATGAACACCGGATATAGCGGTGGTATTCCTGATGAAGTCATTGAAGCGGTACTTCAGCATAATGACATTGTTGACACGGTAGGCAAGTATGTTCATCTGACCAAACAGGGCAAGTACATGAAGGGACTCTGTCCGTTTCATTCGGAAAAGACTCCTTCGTTCACAGTCACACCGGAACGCCAGATTTTTTACTGTTATGGATGCGGCGCGGGAGGCAATGCCATCAAATTCAGAATGGAAATTGACGGCCTGACTTTCCCGGAAGCGGTCAGATTAATGGCAGAAGAATCACATGTCCCTTTTCAGGATGGAAAAGGAGCAGCAGCCACTCCGCAGAACAAGGAGTTGGAACGTCTGCTTCAGGCTCATGAATGGGCCGCCAAGCTGTTTCATTATCTTTTGAAAAATACAGAACACGGAAAAGCTGCAATGGAGTACTTGCGTGCCCGTGGATTTGGTGACAAGCTGATTGATCAGTTTCAGATTGGTTACGCACCGGATCGCTGGGATACGCTTGTGCAGTTTTTTGAAAAGCGTTCGTTTGATCTAAAGGAAATGGAAAAAGGGGGACTGCTGTCTCCCAGACAGAATGGTTCAGGGTATGTAGATCGCTTCCGCGGGCGGGTCATGTTCCCGATTATGAATCGCAGCGGAAGAGTAATTGCATTTGCAGGACGGATACTTGGTGAAGGTCAGCCCAAATACCTGAATTCACCGGAGAGCCGACTGTTCAATAAAAGTCGTACACTGTATAATCTGAACCTGGCCAAAGGACCGATCCGCAAGCAGGGACAGATTGTATTAATGGAAGGCTTTGGAGATGTGATTGCAGCATGGGATGCGGGGGTACAACATACTGTAGCGACAATGGGCACAGCATTGACCGAAAATCATGCTTCACTAATACGTACGCTCACCGAAGAGGTTGTGGTCTGTTATGACGGCGATAACGCCGGTCAGGCAGCCGCACTCAAAAGTATCCCTATTCTGGAAGGCGCAGGTCTGCATGTGAAAATCGCTGTTTTGCAAAACGGTCTGGACCCCGACGAGTATATCAAAACGTATGGTCAGGAACGTTTTGTAGATCAGATTATTCATGGTGCAGTATCTACAACCAAGTTCCGGCTGATTTACACCAAAAAGAATTACAACCTACTGGAAGAGGATGGCAAGGCTGCGTATGCGCAGGAAGCGATTAATGTGATAGCACATCTGACTTCGCCTACTGAGCGGGAAGTATACCTTAAAGAACTTTCTACCGAAGTGGGCGTATCTCTGGAGAGTCTGAAGCAGGACTGCAATCTGGCGCGTCAGACGCTGAATCGCAAGCAGCCACCATCCGGCCAGCAGGGGAATCGAAATGGCAATAATGGGAATGCAAGAGGCTCGCGCAAGCAGCCGACAGCTCCTACCCTGCTGCCGGCCTATCACGTGGCAGAACGACGATTGCTGTCGATCATGCTGCAGGATGGAGAGGCGGCCACACATGTGGCGCAGCAACTGGGAGATGCTTTTAATATCCCGGAACATGCCGCTCTGGCTGCGTACATCTATTCGTACTATGCACAGGGCAAAGCGCCTGATATCAGCCGGTTTATCGCATCACTGCATGATGACCGGCTGGAGAAGACCGCAACATCCATCTCCATGATGGATGCCCCGCTTGATGAGACGCTGCGGGGAATGGATGATTACATTCGTGAAATCAAAAAATTCCCGTTGCAAAAACAAATTGAGCAAAAAAGAGAAGACATGCTGCGTGCAGAGAAGTCAGGAGATTTCCTGCGTGCGGCTCAAATTGCAAGTGAGATTATCACCCTGGAAAGACAATAAATGTTCCGAACATTTATTTTCAGGGAGGAGGGAGTCGAAAGATGGCGAACGATCAGCATACTGAATTGGAAACCGAATTAACGCTCGAACAGGTAAAAGAGCAGCTTATTGAGGTAGGTAAAAAGAGATCCTCACTGAACTACAAGGATATCGCAGAGAGACTGGCCGCTTTTGACCAGGATGCAGAACAGATCGATGAGTTCTACGAACAACTCGGAGATATGGGTATCGAAGTAATCAATGAAGGTGACGAGGAAGTCACGAACGATTCCGAGAACGAGCGCGAAAATGGAGATAATGATTTCAGCTTTGACGATGATCTGGCGTTGCCGCCGGGTATCAAAATCAATGATCCGGTCCGCATGTATCTGAAAGAAATCGGTCGTGTTCCTTTGCTGTCGGCAGACAGTGAAGTCGAACTGGCCAAGCGCATTGAACAAGGTGACGAAGAAGCAAAACGAAGACTGGCTGAAGCCAACCTTCGTCTCGTGGTCAGTATTGCCAAACGGTATGTTGGACGCGGTATGCTGTTCCTGGATCTGATCCAGGAAGGGAATATGGGTCTGATCAAAGCTGTTGAGAAATTTGACCACACCAAAGGATACAAATTCAGTACGTATGCAACATGGTGGATTCGCCAGGCTATCACCCGCGCGATTGCGGATCAGGCCAGAACGATTCGTATTCCGGTGCATATGGTAGAGACCATCAACAAGCTGATCCGGGTATCTCGTCAGCTGCTGCAGGAACTGGGGCGCGAACCGACGCCAGAAGAAATTGCAGCCGAGATGGAATTAAGCGTAGAAAAAGTACGCGAAATTATGAAAATCGCACAGGAACCTGTATCTCTGGAGACGCCGATCGGGGAAGAAGATGATTCTCACCTGGGTGACTTTATCGAGGATCAGGATGCACTGGCACCGGCTGATGCAGCAGCTTACGAGCTGCTCAAGGAACAGCTGGAAGATGTGCTGGATACGCTGACCGAGCGTGAAGAAAATGTACTTCGTCTGCGCTTTGGCCTGGACGATGGACGTACGCGTACGCTGGAAGAAGTGGGTAAAGTATTTGGCGTTACCCGCGAGCGTATCCGTCAGATTGAAGCCAAGGCTCTGCGCAAACTGCGCCATCCAAGCCGCAGCAAACGTCTGAAGGACTTCCTGGAATAGAATATAAAATTGTATAACTCGTAATAAAAATGGAATATCTAAAATGCAAAAAGGAGTCTGCTCTACAATAGAGCGGACTCCTTTTTTTTACAAAATAATAAAAGCTTAGCTGTTTAGATCATATTAAAAGTATACAAATTGCTATTTCAAAAAAAGCGATTGTAACAAGGTCAATCATAAGATTGCTATAAGGGCTATCGAATATAGACTATCAGGCATGAAAAAGGATATGATATATTTAGAAATGAATACCATAATTACATAAAAAGAGTACAAGAGTTCTGATGATTTTTTGTTTCAATAGTTCTTAAAACTACATTTAAATATAAGTATAGCTGTCATGCTATCTCCAGTTTCATTTGGTACTGATCTAATTATGTTGGTAAAAAACTAAAAGATATTCATTTTATTAAAAAGAGGAGAATCATATGAATAATTTAAAAAATATTTTGTTTACTTCAATAATGCTTCTTTCTTTGAGTACAGGAATTGTTTATGCCAACAGTACACTGGATAAAGCTTCAGCACAATCGGTTAATACCGATACACCAAGCGAAGCAGCATCGAAAGCGCTATCCGATTATAGTCAACAATGGAAAGATGAAACCAAAGGTCTTCCATTGGAAAGTTATACTATCCAAAGTATAGATGATTCCAATCCCAAACAAATCATATTTGATCTCAATGCACATTTTAAAAATACCGATACTGCCTTACCATTAAAAGTAATAGTGAACTATAAGGCTGGAACATACGAGGTTGTTAAACCCGAACCAGTAGTGTATGACCTCATTAAAGGATCCAGCACCTATGGACAAATTGCAGATTCTCATCCAACTTATAAATAAATATGATTAATGCAGTCAACTCACAACATTTATTAAATAAAGTTGTGAGTTTTCTTTTATTTTACATGCTATATTTCAACTGTATTTAAGTTAAATCGACTTTATATTTTGCAAATTCTTTACATTTACCCTTCTTTCAACGATATATAATTATATGGTTTGTAATCCGGTGTGAGCTCTGACAAATGATATGTTAGGTAGCCGGAATGATAAAAGGAGACGGGGGAGTATGGTGAATCAGGATAAAAGGGGAGTTATTCTCGATGAGATTGAATACTGGCGGGAGAATCGTCTGCTGCCAGCGCATTATTGCGATTTTCTGATGAATCTGTATGATGTAAATCAGGAACGCAGTGACAAAAAGGTATTGTCCATGCAATCATTCAAGCAGGGCAATATACGCACATGGATTTTTACGTTCCTGATGCTTTGTTTTATATGTATGGTACTGCTGTACTTTACGACTTTTCCGTTTCTGGTACAGCTGGTATGTGTACCGGTATTTACAGCGCTTTGTTATACAGGCGGTATTCGCTGGCGCAAACGCAATCCGATCGCATCATCGTTTCTGCTGGCTGTAGGGAGTATGCTGATGCTGGGGATGGGCATATTAATTATTCGCCAGCATGAATTGAATCCATCACTGTGGATTACTGTACTTGTCATTGGATGTGCGTTAATCTGGTGTATAATGGGATATGTGATTTCCAGTCCGGTACTGCTGTATATCGGGTTTGGTGCGTTTGTGCTGCTGTATGCAGGATTTTTTGCGCGTGTGAATCCAGGGGCTTCCTGGCTGGTACTGCAGGGTCTGTGGCTGCCGCTCAGTCTGCTGCTGGTCTGGTTCAGCTGGCTGGTTCACCATCGAGGCAAAAAGTTGGCTGCAGTCTATTTTACGAGCGGAATCGCCATCTGGTTTATGCCGGAAGTGGATGAAGTACTGCTTCGCGGACAGGTTCCGGATATTTTTGCAGTGCTGTGTGTAACCAAGATTGCACTGGCTTGCATTCTTTTATTTATACTTCGAAAAAAATGGATAGTGTGGGTGGCTGCATGAAATTATCAACAAGATTAACAAGAATTGCGGAACAGATTCCAGCAGGGAGCCGGTTGGCGGATATTGGGTCCGACCATGCTCTCTTGCCGGTATTTGCCGTGCGTCAGGGCCGGGTAACCCAAGCGGTAGCCGGAGAAGTCAATCAGGGGCCGCTGGATGCGGCTCAGCGCCAGGTGAACGAAGCTGGACTGAGTCAGGTGATTGAGCCAAGATTGGGCAATGGTCTGGCAGTGCTGCATCCGGGAGAAGTAGATGTGATCACGATCGCTGGTATGGGCGGTGCATTGATCGTAACTATTTTGTCCGAAGGATTGGACAAGCTTGAAGGGGTATCCCGTCTGATTTTGCAACCGAATGTGGGAGAAGAGTTTGTACGTCGCTGGCTGCTGGAGCATGGCTGGTTCCTGTCTTCCGAGCAGATCTTGGAAGAAGATGGCCGTACATATGAGATTCTGACTGCAGATCGTCTGGCTGATGCGGCAGAACGCAATGTACAGCTGTATCAGGAGCGTCTGCTAACAGGTCCAGAAGGGCTGCAGGTCGAGCTGCATGATTTTAGCTTGCTGCAATTTGGTCCTTATTTGCTGAATGAAGCTTCTACGGTATTTATAGACAAATGGAAACAGGAAATCGACAAGCTGGAAAAGGTGGCAGCATCGGTTGGTCGTTCGGATACGGATGAAGCCAAGCTAAAAGTTGCTGCGCTGCAGCAGCAGATCAAGCTCGTGAAGGAGGTACTGTTATGCTTGCAAAAGGACAGACCGTAATCCAGTATATGGAGCAGTTTGCTCCCAAATCAATCGCTGTACCCGATGACCGAATTGGTCTTCAGCTGGGTACGCTGCAAAAAGAAATTACTGGTGTACTGGTTGCGCTTGATGTGACCGAAGAAGTGATCGATGAAGCTATCGCGCTGAATGCCAATCTGATTATTGCGCATCATGCGATTATTTTCCGTCCGCTGAAAAGCCTGCAGACGAGCACGCCGATGGGCCGCCTGTATGAAAAGCTGATCAAGCATGATATTGCGGTCTATATCAGTCACACCAATCTGGATATTGCCGAAGGTGGGGTCAATGACTGGATGGCCGAGGCGCTGGGACTGCGCCAGACGGTGCCGATTGAGCAGACGTCTTCGGATGAGTATCTCAAATTGGTTACTTTTGTGCCTGCTTCGCATCTGGAAGCAGTACGCAGCGCTGTCTGGGCGACAGGAGCCGGCCATATTGGCAATTACAGCCACTGCAGCTTCAACACGGAAGGAACAGGCACATTCCAGCCGGAAGAAGGAACGAACCCGTATACAGGTCAGCAGGGCAAGCTGGAACATGCTGCCGAAGTCCGTTTTGAGACGATTATTCCGTCGAGTCTGCGCAATAAGGCGGTTCAGGCACTGATCAAGTCTCATCCGTACGAAGAAGTAGCCTATGATCTGTATCCACTGGCACTGCCGGGCAAAGCCTACGGTCTGGGCCGTGTCGGCAAGCTGGATGCGCCGGTCACTCTGGGTGAATTTGTGGAGACGGTCAAAAAAGGACTCGATGTGCCAACAGTGCGTGTCGTAGGCGATCTGCAAGGCACTGTCAAAAAGGCCGCTGTGCTGGGCGGTTCGGGTAGCCGTTATGTAAATGGGGCATTGTTCAAGGGAGCCGACGTTATTGTAACCGGTGATATCGATTATCATACCGCTCATGATGCATTGCTCGCCGGTATTGCTATTATCGATCCGGGTCACAACACAGAGAAGATTATGAAGCCCGGCGTAGCAGGCGTGCTTCAGGCGCGTCTACATGCCGATAAATACACGACCCCTGTACATGCTTCTATAATTGATACCGAGGTATTCCGGTTCATTTAACCTGTACTTATGGAATAGAAATCTGCAGAAGCAGCTATACAACAACAAAGCAAAGGCTGTAGCGATTATCCGGTAATGTCCGGTAATCGCTACAGCCTTTTTTCGTTAATGAAGATTAATGATTATGCACGGGCATACGATAGACATGCCGGTACAGCTCTTGCCGGATGGAATGGAATCGTTCCTGTGTAAGCGGCTGGGGATAACTCATAATACATAATAGCATCCCGGACTGCCCTGTACGCAGAGGAGGCTGCATATACATATAGTCTTCTAGATGAAAGCCCAGCCGTTCATAGAAGCCGATTCGGCGCTGCTGCAGTTCGTCTTCCGGCGGCTCAACCTCCAGTACAACCGGCATACCGGATAGAGAGAGGAATCGCTCCATTAGGCGTTTGCCAATACCTCCGCCGCGAATATGTGGAGATACTGCGATATTCTCGACATATCGCACGGTCTCCAGCTCCCATCCTGCCAGAAAAGCAATAATATCGCCCTGCTCGTTGGTCTCGGTCAGCAGACGATAGCGAGGGTCGGCCAATAATTTTTGTTGTTCCTCGTAGGTCCGATACTCGGTAACAGGAAAAGATTGCGCCATAATATCAAATACCTGGTTAAATGCGTGTTGTGTAATCATAATATCCACCTTTAAGTAATAGAAGTTGATCGTTTTCATATCCACTATGCTAAACTCTGGTATAATACCAGGGTCAAGCTTCTGTTTTCAGAATTTATGGTCAAAGGTGAGGACCCATGAAAAACAATTATAAAATCAGTGAAATATCCAGGCTGTATCATATCGGTATCGACTCTCTTCGCTATTACGAAAAGCTCGGTATATTGAAGCCCCGCCGGGATACCAATGGATATCGCCTGTATAGTCTTCAGGATATGTACAGGCTGAATATTATCCGCGATTTGCGTCAGCTAAATTTCTCGATGCAGCAGATCAAGGAGTATCTGGATCATCAAAGTATTGATCATACGCTGGAGCTGCTGCACCGGGAGCAATCTCTGATTCAGGAGCAGATCAGCCAGCTTCAGGACAAAAATCATTTGCTGCAAGCGCGAATAGAAGTGCTTTCGGCAGCAGCCCGGATACATACGGGGATATTTAAAATAAAAAAAATACCTGTTCGTCCTTGCCTGCAGCTGAGTACCCGTATTACCCGGGACGAAGAAATGGACTTTGCGATCCGTAAGCTGCATTCACGGCATGAGGACAGAATACGGGACTTTGGCAATCAGCTGTATGCAGCCTCGGTATTGGTGGAAGAACTGACAAAAGATCAACCGGTTGTATTCGAATCGGTGTTTTTTATACTGGAGCCGAATGAGTTCGACTATGACTTTGTACTGCCGGCAGGAGATTATCTTTCCGTGTGCTATCGGGGTGGCTATCATCAAAGCGCTGAACGGATTCGGGAAATACTGGATTATGCAGAGCAGGCCGGGCTGGATATTCTGGGCAGCCCTTTTGAAATCTATGAAGTGGATAATCGCGACAGTATGCGTGAAGAGGAATATGTAACCGAAATTCAGCTGAGAGTGGCGCAAAAAGACAAAGAATAACACAGCATAGCCAGCACAATGATAAATTTATATTTGCCTCTTGCCACCGACTGCCGAAAATTATATAATATGCTGTGTTGCGTTCGCGGAAAGTTTAACAGACAATCGCCGGTAGCCGAAAGGCTGCGGGAGGAAAGTCCGGGCTCCGTAGGGCAGGGTGCTGGATAACATCCAGTCAGTGCAAACTGAAGGATAGTGCCACAGAAATGGACCGCCGATGGCTCGCAAGAGTACAGGCAAGGATGGAACCGAGGTGTAAGAGACCCCGAGGAACACTGGTGACTTTGTTCCTGGTAAACCCCATCTGGAGCAAGACCTAAAGAGATACAGCTTTTTTTCGGAAAAGCAGCCTTAGCCCGAGGTGTATCGAGGTTGGTCGCTGGAGCCAAATAGTAATGTTTGGCCTAGATAGATGATTGTCACCAAAAGTGGGAGGGTAGTTCCCGATCGAACCACAACTGGTACAGAACCCGGCTTATGAGAAACTTTCCCAACTGACGCCACGTTTATTCAACAAGTATGCTAGTTATTTGGTCATGTATGGCGGATTTATTCGCATGTAGGGTATACAGCATAATTACATTTTTACTGACCAATTCAATATCCGCTGTACAAAGGCGGTGTATCTTCCGATAATAAAGGAAGGTACACCGCCTTTATGATGGAAAACAGGTAAAATTTGAAATGTTCAATGAAATCTGTATCATAAACCTGCCATATACCTTGATTGTTAAGGTAAATAAAAGTAATCTATATGGTATTAAATCAATCATCTGCTGATACATTGATGAGAAGATATTCATGAACATGCCTGGTGGTTAAAGAATTATAAGAGCGTAACAATGAATGCCTAAAAATTGATGTTTGTAAACTGAAGTGGAACTAACACATGAAATGAGTTTTATGGTAGGATGTAAGTTAAATCAGGGTTAAATTGTACAACGACCTAACCCAGTCTTAAAGGAACCAATTAAGGGGGAGCTACAGTCATGTCAGCTGCAAATGTCCATAAGTTGAGTGAAGGCACACGGGAAAAGTTGAAACCGGTCATCGAGAAACTGGAAGGGTTTTTGAATGAATATTCTCTAAAGGCATTGGCAGCCGAACAGGGAGAAGATACATTACCTTTTTACAAAGGGTTTCTGGCAGACTTGCGTCACCTGCTGGTATTCTCCGAAGTATCCTATGAGAAATTAGGCGTAGTTCTGCGTCGTGCTAACTTTGATGCAGAATTTGCTGAAAAAGCTCTTTATAACGCGTATCATCAGTGCGTAAACAGCTTTTTCTACCCTAAAAATGAGTGCTACTCCGAAGATGGACGTTATGCCTATACAGGACAGGAAGCCATTCGTTTCCGTCAGACACCTGTGAAGCCGGTTAGAGATATTATTCTGGATATCACCAGAACCTTTGAGGAACTGCGTGATGATCTGTCTTACTACGAAAGTGACTATTTGACACAGCGCCGCATGAATCAGCGCCACGCCTAAACCGTTCATTACGTATATATTATTACCAACTGCAATTCCAAGGGTGCCTGCTCAGGCATCCTTATTTTTTTGTAATCGCTGGGTAAATAGCATGATATAAACCAGATAGACATACATATTCTTTTTTACATTATTTATTTAAAAGGAGTCTTCGTAAATATGAGTGCGAATCATATCACAGCAGATGCAGCCTATATCCGGCGATATCCTTCCTTCGTATATTCGGTAATGGATGGTACGATAGCCGGAGCCATTTATACAGAATCTGCAGATGGACAGACCGATCAATACAGCAGCCTATCTGGAGAGAAGTATGATGCTGCACAGATACCTGCTGCATTCAATAATATGGACAGACCGATCTGGGTGGAGACGACGATAGGTCTTTGTTATGCAGGAGGCGGTGATTCTTCGGGTTCTTTTTATGACAGGGTCAATACGTATTGTCTTAATCGTATACAGACCAAGGATAGGTTTACTTTATTCTCGGATCGTGAGGTATGGAATAAGATGGCTGCCCGGCTGCCTGTTTCGTTGCGTCAATTGACCAGACAAGCGATGGAGTATGCGGATCTTTTTTTGCCGGATTATCCACTGAATCTGCCTGCCGGGTATGAATTGAAAAAAATAAATGAGTCTGTTATTCAAAAAAGCACGGTTTTTGACGAAAAGTATTATAGGACGTATTGGGGCTCGTCTGCATACTATCTGCTAAACGGACTAGGTTATGCTATTGTGCATGAAAATCAGGTGGTTTGCGAGTGTACTTCAATTTTTGCCAATACCTGGACAGCCGAGCTGGATATCTACACAGCTATAGAACATCGAGGCCAAAAGCTAGCTGCAATAGCTGCACAATCTTTTATTAACCAATGTATCAAGACCCGGCGTCAGCCGATATGGGAATGCAATTTGGATAACGAAGCTTCCCGACAATTGGCAGCTCGATCAGGGTTTGTCCCTTCATATACTTACAGCGTATGGACACGTTAGAGAATAGTACCATACGGGAGATTGTTCCTATTTTCCACCTGGGTGATCAGAATCGTCATTCATTCTCATGCCTAACATGTGTAAAAGCAGTACACTGGGAATATAGAGAAATACTTAGACGGAAATCCATCATTCATTTACAAATAGACAGGAGCTACCAACCATATGCAAATTGATCCAAATACAGCAAAGCAAATGCTTGAACTGCGATATCTGAATGCATCAGGCGGAGGCAGCACAACACCTGCTGCTGTAAATACCAATGATACCGACCAACTGTTTCAGTTGATGCTGCAGCAAAATATCGGAACCTCCAGCGAAGCCCAGAGCTCGGGTGCCAGTGTGCAAAGTCTGGCGAGTCTGGTATCGGCAGGGGCTCCTTCTTCGGTAACCGGAAGCACGTACGGAACAGGTTCCACCGATCCTTGGTATAATTTTGACCAACTGCCGGAAGTCAGCCCGGAGAGTGCAACAGCTACAGCACGTGCAGGCCTGACCGAAAGCAGCAGCCCGGCAGCCGTATCGGCTGGCGGAGATACCTCTGCACTTCAGGGAATCGGCGGAGCGGATAACGGAAGCAAAGCGACAGCCTACAATGATCTGATCAGCACAGCGAGCAGCAAATATGGTATTCCCGAATCACTCATCAAAGCAGTAATCGATGTGGAGTCTTCCTTTAATCCTCGTGCAGGTTCTTCGGCTGGAGCCAAAGGACTGATGCAGCTGATGGACGGCACAGCAGCCGGACTGGGTGTAAGCAACTCTTATGATCCTGCCCAGAATATTGATGGAGGCACCAAATATTTATCCTACCAGCTGAAGCATTTTGACAACAACGTCAAAACCGCACTGGCTGCCTACAATGCAGGCCCGGGACGACTGCAAAAACTGGGCATTTCCAATGATAATGAACTGATGGCCAAATTCGATCAGCTGCCAAAAGAAACGCAGCGTTATATTAGCAAAATCGAAAATGCCCAGAGCAAATATGCTCTTTAAATTTCGATCATCCCTGTAATAAAGCCAACTCTTCCAACCAGAATGTATGGTATAATGACAGGCAGACGGTTTTAGCATCTGACTGTAACTTTCAGAAGAAATGGCAGCGACTATTATTTTTGAAAGAGATCAAAAAGCGGAGCGTTTATCCGTATTTTGGTCTCTTTTCGTCTTGTCCGTTACTTGTATGTATAGATAGGAAGCAGGGGGTAGGATACATTGAAATACTTTGACTATGCAGCTACGACACCTCCTTATCCCGAGGTGGTACGAGCGATGTCCCAGATCATGGACAAGCATTACGGCAATCCATCCTCCCTTCATCGTTATGGTGAAGAATCGGAACGATTGATTCGCCGGGCGAGAGAAGTAACAGCAGGTATACTGGATGTACAACCAGCCGAGATTATATGGACCTCGGGAGCGACTGAGAGCAATAATCTGGCGATCAAAGGTGCAGCGCTGCGCAAAGGGCGAATGCAGGGCCATCTGATCACTACAATGATCGAGCATCCTTCGGTCTACGAAACTTTTCGTCAACTGGAGCTGTTTGGATTTGAAGTCAGTTATATAAATCCGCAGCCGAATGGAACAGTCTCACCTGAAGATATACTCGCTGCGATCAGACCCGATACTATTTTGGTCAGTGTAATGCATGTCAATAATGAGACCGGAGCTGTCCAACCGATTGAACAGATTACCCGGCTAATCAAGTCTCATCACCCTAGAGTTCTTGTGCATGTGGATGGTGTGCAGGGCTTTGGCAAAATCCCTATGTCGTTAAAAGAGTGGGGAATCGACCTGTACAGCCTGTCTGCCCACAAGCTTAGAGGCCCCAAAGGTACCGGTCTGTTATATGTAAAACTGGGGCTAGAGCTGCTGCCGTTGCTGGCAGGTGGAGGACAGGAACAGGGATATCGCTCAGGCACGGAAAATGCTGCCGGAATAGCGGGCATGACCAAAGCGCTGCGCCTGATTACCGAGCAGCAGCCACAGCAGTACAAGCATCTGTGTAGGCTTCGTGATACCTTGCAGCAGGCTATTTGCGATATTCCGGGGCTGGTATTGACCGAAGTGATACCTGTTGCGCCGCATATTATTCATTTTATGTACCCGGGCATGAAGTCGGAAGTCGTACTCCACAGCCTAGAGCAGCAGGGCTGTCTGGTATCTACCCAGTCTGCCTGCTCCTCGCGGAAGTCTGTACCCAGCCGTGTATTAACAGCAATGGGGATGGATCGTGAGCATGCGGGCAGTGGCATCCGGATCAGTCTGGGAGATAAACATACATCGGAAGATGTGGAATACCTGATAGGAGCGCTTCGACAGACAGTACAATCGCTGCGTTCATTGGAGAGGAGATAAACCGGTTTGATGCATAATATTAGTCGCCTGATGCTCAGAATGGGCGAAATTACACTCAAAGGAAAAAACAGAGGTCGTTTTGAAAAAGTGATCGCCGAGCATGTGCGTGAAATCCTCCGTCCTTATCCGCAGGCACGAGTACATCGTGAATATGGACGATTGTATGTAGAGACAGGAGGAGTATCGGCAGAGCTGTTAATAGGTCTGCTGCGTAATGTTTTTGGTATTGTGGATATTATTCCGGTCAAGCAGGCAGAGCCGGAGCTGGATTCTATTATCCAGGCAGCTCTGGAGCTGATCGGTGAACACGCTCTACAGACCGAGACGACGTTCAAAGTAACTGCGCGCCGGGTATGGAAGCCTTTTCCGCATTCTTCCCAGGACATGAATCACCTGATTGGTTCGCCTGTGCTGCGCGCCAATCCACTGCTCAAAGTAGATGTACGCCATCCCGATATCGAACTGCGTGTAGAAGTACGTGAAAATGCAGCCTATGTATACAGCCAGATTATTCCGGCAGTCGGCGGATTTCCGAGAGGCAGTAACGGCCGGGCTATGCTGATGCTGTCAGGTGGTATTGATAGTCCGGTCGCAGGCTGGCAGTCCATGAAAAGAGGACTGGAGATCGAATGTGTCCATTTCCACAGCTATCCGTTTACCAGTGAACGGGCCAAGCAAAAAGTCATTGACCTGACCCGCGTACTGGCTGGATATGGCGGTAAAATCAAGCTGCATGTAGTACCATTCACAGAGATCCAGACTGCTTTTACGACAACAGGACAGGATAATCTGATGATCACCTTGATGCGCAGAGCGATGCTTCGGATTACAACCCGGCTCGCCGAGCAGCAAAAGGGATTGGCGATCATTACCGGAGAAAGTCTGGGCCAGGTAGCAAGCCAGACACTGAACAGTATGAATGTGATCGAGCGGGCTACCGAGCTGCCTATTCTGCGTCCTCTGGTGATGCAGAGCAAAGACGAGATTATTCAGGTATCCCAGCAGATCGGTACCTATGATCTGTCAATTCTCCCGTATGAGGATTGCTGTACTTTATTTGTTCCCAAATCGCCGGCTACCAATCCGAATCTGCGGATCGTCGAGAAGGTAGAATCGTTCCTGGATCTGGAGGAAATGATTCAGCGGGCAGTGGAGCAGACCGAAGTAATGGTGATTGAGGCAGGTTCGTCGACAGAATCCTCTTCTACGGAAGCCATGGAAGAAGACTGGCTGTAACGCACGGCATATTGTACACCAAATTATAGCAAAACAGCTGCTATTCCTATTCCGGCAAAATGTTCACGGAAAAAGGATAGCAGCTGTTTTCATTTCTATATACTACACAATAGAGAAATTAATTAACGCCGTCAGTTGCTTAACTGTCTTGTAGAAAGAGTGTCTGAATGATTATGAAGCTGTGCGGTTGGCAGCCTGGCGATTTTTCAGATATCCAGCCAGCAGTACCCCTATAATAATGAAAACAACGAATATCCATCTCCAGAGCGGATGCGCTTCGAACACATTGTGCAGACGTTCTTCTTCGGTAATCATATGCGAAGCGGTGTACGCAAGTACCGCACTACCTACATAAATAATCCATGGAAAACGATTGGTCAGTTTGATAAAGATCGTACTGCCCCAGACTACAATAGGGACACTGATACATAGACCGATAATAACGAGACCAATATGCTGGTTGGCAGCACCAGCGACCGCAATAACATTATCGAGTCCCATTGCTGCGTCGGCTACGATAATAGTCCAGACAGCGCTCCAGAGAGAAGTGCCGGCTTTGACATCCTTATGTTCTTCATTATCGGTGAGCAGTTTGTAGGCGATAGCTATCAGCAGCAGACCACCAACGACCAGCAGCCACGGGATTTGCAGCAGCCAGATTACAGCAATCGTTGCCACGATCCGGATAATTACCGCTCCAAGCATACCGTAGAGAATAGCTTTTTTCTGTGTTTGCTGCGGCAGCTTGCGTGCAGCCAGACCGATGACGATAGCATTATCGCCCGCCAGAATAAGATCGATAAAAATGATGTTCAAAAGCGCCAGCCAAAAGCTGGCTTGAGTAATATCCAAAATGTCTCCACTCCTTTATGTTTGCCCGGATTAGCCGATAATAATAATATACCAGCAGTTGTCTGTTTACCAGGACAGGTTCAGCTTATGAAATGTTAGGATTGTTCTGCCAATGAGTATGGATAGAGGACAACATCCCCTAAATCATCACCGATTGTCAGATCAAGATGGCATGTTGTATTAATAACCAGAATAAAGGTAACAGTAACCGCCATGTCCTTTACAGGCAGTGTCTAGGAGACTGCTTTCGGGTAGTCTTTTGGCGGAATATCGGCTACACTGAAAGTAGGAAAAATACTGGATCAGCTGCTGCACTGGAATAAAAACGGCTGGGAGGAAAGCGTAATATGACGAATCGTAATCAGGGAGTTATTGCAATATTTATTATACTGGCCGGACTGGTCATCCTGCTTGGCAAGCTGGGTGTATTTGCTTTTATTGGACATGCTTTCTGGCCGCTGC
This sequence comes from Paenibacillus bovis, assembly GCF_001421015.2. Lineage (NCBI taxonomy): Bacteria > Bacillati > Bacillota > Bacilli > Caryophanales > Paenibacillaceae > Paenibacillus > Paenibacillus bovis. The sequence continues at coordinate 4,245,183 of NZ_CP013023.1, read as the reverse complement.
TTATTTTGCTGCCGGGGGTACTACTGCAGCTGTTTTACTTTAGCCGCAGTGCATCCTCGTATGTGCTGATTCCGGCAGGAATTTTGACAGTATACGGGATTTTGTTTTTCTTTTGTAATATCTGGGGCTGGTCATTAATGGCTTATCTATGGCCGGTATTGCTGCTCGGTATTACTGTCGGATTGTATGAATACTACATGGTGTCAGCGTCTGCCGTATCTCGTAATATTGGTTTTGCTGCGGGTGTACTGGGTGCATTATCTATCATATTGCTCTTTTTCAGCCTGCTGGGAGCTTCGGCGCTATACTTGATCGCTCTGCTGCTGATTGGCGGAGGAATATGGATGCTGCTTAGTCGAACGAATTCCAAAAGAGGCTGGTAATAAGTATGATTAAGCTTGATTTATGTGATTTATGCCGTATAATGAATAATGAATCAGTTTACTAATGACGGTTTTTACAATTTTTTTATAATAAATAGTAGAGCGTCGGCTTCGTTGACCGACGCTCATTTTCTGGAGAGGATTTGGAGAATTTTATGCATTTGAGAGAGAATATCCGCAATATCGCCATTATTGCCCACGTTGACCATGGTAAAACAACACTGGTGGACAAACTGTTGCAGCAATCCGGCATTTTCCGTGATCACGAGACTTTGCAGGACCGCGCAATGGATTCCAATGATTTGGAGCGCGAACGCGGTATTACGATTCTGGCTAAAAATACAGCTATTACCTATAAAGATTATCTTATTAATATCGTGGATACTCCGGGTCACGCCGATTTCGGCGGTGAAGTAGAACGTATTATGAAAATGGTTGATGGTGTACTGCTGGTTGTTGATGCTTATGAAGGTTGCATGCCGCAAACGAAATTCGTTCTGCGCAAAGCGCTGGAGCACAACCTGACACCAATCGTTGTCGTGAACAAAATCGACCGTCCGGCAGCTCGTCCTGCTGAAGTTATTGATGAAGTACTGGAACTGTTTATCGAGCTGGGTGCTAACGATGATCAGCTGGACTTCCCGGTTGTTTATGCATCTGCATTGAACGGTACTTCCAGTATGGAAGATGATCCTGCTAAACAGGACGATAACATGCAAGCAATCTACGAAACTGTAGTAAGCAAAATCCCAGCTCCAACAGAAGATACAGAACAGCCGCTGCAGTTCCTCGTTACACTGATGGACTACAATGAATATCTGGGCCGTATCGCTGTTGGTCGCGTAAACCGTGGTATTATCCGTCAAGGTCAATCCGTAACGGTTATTACCCGCGAAGGCCAGAAGAAAACAGCTCGTATCGAGAAGCTGTTCGGATTCCAGGGTCTGAAACGTGTTGAAGTTGAAGAAGCAGGCGCAGGCGACATCATCGCACTGGCTGGTATCAAGGACATCAACATCGGTGAGACGATCGCTGATCCACAGAATCCGGAAGCACTGCCGGTTCTGAAAATTGACGAGCCTACACTGCAAATGACGTTCCTCGTGAACAACAGTCCATTTGCGGGTCGTGAAGGCAAATGGGTAACATCCCGTCGTCTGCGTGACCGTCTGTTCAAAGAGTTGGAAACTGACGTGAGTCTGCGTGTAGACGAAACAGAAAGCCCTGATGCTTATATCGTATCCGGACGTGGTGAGCTTCACCTGGGTATCCTGATCGAGAATATGCGTCGTGAAGGTTATGAGCTGCAAGTATCCAAGCCTGAAGTTATCGTTCGCGAGATCGATGGTACTCGCATGGAGCCAATCGAGCGTCTGATGATCGATGTGCCTGAAGAAAGCATGGGCGCAGTTATGGAGAGTCTGGGAAGCCGCAAAGCCGAGATGGTCAACATGATCAACAACGGTAGTGGCCAGGTTCGTCTGGAATTCCTGATTCCTGCACGTGGTCTGATCGGATATCGTACGTACTTCCTGACACTGACTCGTGGTTACGGTATTATGAACCATGCGTTCGACAGCTACGGCCCGCTCGTAGCAGGCCAGGTTGGCGGACGTCACCAGGGTGTACTCGTATCCAGTGAAAATGGTTCTTCCACACTGTACGGTATTCTGTCTGTTGAGGATCGCGGTACACTGTTCGTTGAACCGGGTGCTGAAATCTATGAAGGTATGATCGTTGGTGAACATACTCGTGATAACGATATCGTCGTTAACATTTGTAAAGAAAAGCAGCTGACTAACGTTCGTTCTGCGACCAAAGATGATACCGTTAAAATGAAAACTCCGCGTCTGTTCTCTCTGGAGCAAGCTCTGGAATACCTGAACGATGATGAGTATTGCGAAATCACGCCGAAAGCGATTCGTCTGCGCAAAAAAATCTTGAACAAGAGTGAGCGCGAACGTGCGGAGAAACACCGCAAAGCAGCACAAAATAGCTAATTCCGGTCGTGAAGTTGCAATTATAATCTGAATTCTTCATTATAGTAGGTGGCTGAATCCTGAGTATGCTGGTGATCGGCATAGGCTGGATCAGCCACCTTCACTACATTATCTAATAACGATGGAACAGGTGTTGAGAGCAATGAGTACGACTACAGGAGGACTTCCGCCGCGTGCGGGGGGCAAGGCCAAATCGCAAAAAGCCGGCAATCCCAAGTCCAATAAAAAACAAAAGAAAAAAGTTAGCGGCTTTAAACGATTTATGCAGATTCTGCTAATCGTGATTCTGCTGGCAATTGTAGGTGTTATGGCGTACGCTGGTATCATTTATTACCAGGTGCAGGGAATGTTCGAAGGTAAAGGTGGTACAGGTCAGGCTCCAGGTATCGTTGATACCAGAGTCCCTGAGAAATCTGCCAAGGAAAAGCCGATTACGATGGCTCTGCTCGGTACGGATTATCGTAAAGAGACCGGTACACGTCTTACCGACGTTGTTATGGTGGCTACGCTGAATCCGGATACCAAGTCTGCCACAATCGTATCACTGCCGCGGGATACGTATTTCCAGCTGGATGGATATATTCCAAACAAGCTGAATTCATACTATCCTAAATTCTATGCGGAAGATAAGAAGAAGGGTACAAATAATTCCATGCAGGAAATGCAGACCATGCTGGGCAAATATCTGGGAGTGGATGTCGATTATACGACGATTATTAACTTCCAGGGCTTCAGTGATGTTGTAGATGCTGTAGGTGGTGTAGATGTCGATGCAGCCATGAATATGTGTTATATTGACCGTGCAGACGGAACCAATATCAATATCAAAAAAGGGCCGCAGCATCTGAATGGAGAACAGGCGCTTGGATATGTACGTTATCGTCATTCCAGTAGTTCCTGTAGTCCACGCACACAGGAATCCAGTGACTTTGATCGTAACAAACGTCAGAACGAAGTACTGAATTCCGTCGTCGACAAAGTTCAATCGTTCAGCGGTGTAGCGAAACTGAGTTCGATTATCCAATCGGTCGATGATAATATGGAGACCGATATCGAAGGCAGCCAGTTCACCAATCTGTTGACCACATACTGGGATATTCCAAAAGCGAATATCAAGTATATGCCGGTTACAGGAGATTGGAAAAGCCCTTATGTATACATCAATGAGACCGAGCTTGCCAATGCCAAACAGGCACTTCAGGATGAACTGAGTGGAACAGCGACGCATTCGGATCAATTTGACGGTACAGGGACTTCGACTGAAAGTACAGGTCAGTCAGCGACTGCACAATAAAGTAAAAATTATATTTTCCGTATCCCTTGTGAACAGGGTTGGAGAGAAAAGAACAGGTTTCTGCCTATGCAGAGAGCTGTTCTTTTTATTACAAAAAATCTGTTTTTACAATTGATAAATAATGGATCAGGATACTAAATAGCCTACTGACCTCACATTTGAAAAGAGGATCATCTATGCTATAATATCTGTGCACCTTACTATTCGCTGAAGCAGGGATTGGAGGTTTTGGGATGCTGCAATGGATGTGCAATACACTATCGCATGATGGGGTCATTTCACGTGGGCAGAATCCAACTTTCACTCTGCTGTATGCTAGCGGTGCAGCTTTTTGTGTGTTGTCCAAAATATATACTAATGATAGGAAAAGTCTGGGCGCTGTATAACCCGGGCTTTTTTGTTTTACATCAAGGGGAGGGTGAGGCTTGACGGTTCAGGAAGCGGGAAGCATAAGCTGGAGGCATCAGAGATCACAAACAATTCGTACCCAGGGAGGAATCTCCATGAAAAAGATTTTTGTATTGGATACCAATGTGCTTCTTCACGATCCGAATGCCATTTTCGCTTTTGAAGAAAATGATGTGATTATTCCCGCGGTGGTATTGGAAGAAATAGATTCGAAAAAAAGAAATGCTGATGAAATCGGACGTAATGCCCGAGGTGTCTCTCGTTCACTGGATGCACTTCGTGAAATAGGCCATCTTCATGATGGAGTTCAGCTGGAAAATGGAGGTACACTGCGTGTTGAATTAAATCATCGCAGTTTTGCCAAAGTGCATGAAATGTTCGGTGAGATCACCAATGATAATCGGATTCTGGCAGTTGCTCTGAATTATGAATTGGAAGAGCGCGATAAAACTGAATCCCGTCAGGTTATTCTGGTGAGTAAAGACGTACTCGTTCGTGTCAAAGCCGATGTACTCGGCCTGATGACAGAAGACTATTTATCCGATCGTGCTGCAGAGCCCAACGAGATTTATACAGGTTATACCACACTGCAGGTTCATCCCGCTACTATCGATGATTTCTACAATAACCGTTATTTATCCGTGAATACGTTGAACCTGAATTATACGCTGTATCCCAATGAATTTGTGATTCTCAAAGACGAAATGGGCAGCGGTAAATCTGCCCTGCTCAAAGTCAGTCATGATGGCAGCAAGCTGGAACCTCTTTTCCTCAGCAATGAGCCGATATGGGGGATCGCTGCACGGAATGCCCAGCAGCGAATGGCCCTGGAACTGCTGCTTAATGATGATATTCCACTGGTGACGATTACAGGTAAAGCCGGTACAGGCAAAACGCTGCTGGCACTTGCCGCTTCTTTATCCAAAGTCGAAGATGAACAAAAATACAAAAAATTGCTGATCGCCCGTCCGGTTGTACCTATGGGTAAAGATATCGGATATTTACCAGGAGAAAAGGACGAGAAGCTTCGCCCATGGATGCAGCCAATCTATGACAATCTGGAATTTTTATTTGATACCAAAAAAGCTGGAGATATCGACAAGATTCTGATGGGACTGGGGAGTATTCAGGTAGAGGCACTTACCTATATTCGGGGTCGCTCGATCCCGGGACAATTTATTATTATTGATGAAGCACAGAATCTGTCCCGTCACGAAGTGAAGACGATAGTATCCCGTGTCGGTGAAGGCAGTAAAATCGTATTGGTCGGCGACCCGGATCAGATAGATCATCCTTATCTCGATTCAATCAGTAACGGTCTGACCCATGTGGTGGAGCATTTCAAACAGGAAGGAATCAGTGGCCATATTACTCTGGAAAAAGGGGAGCGCTCGAAACTGGCTCAATTGGCTGCAGATCTGCTGTAATATCAATCCAAACATCAATACACAAAAAGCGTCTTCTCCGATAAGGAAGAGGACGCTTTTTAATATGCGCATGATCTTGGGGATAGTGCAAGATTTGTACTACTTTTTATATCATTAGAGATGTCTGGTACCTGCTCCACATTTAATGAAGGGATAATTCCAATTGAACAGTCATCGATTGAGGTACAATCCCGACTGAAGTAGCTCTGAGATAAGGGATGATCTGTTCAGGATAAAAGCTCAGATCAAATTCGTTCTCCAGCATTTGACAGGTAGTATCCGGCAAACGAAATCCATTGAATACTAACTGGTCTACCCGAAAACGCATCGCGTTTTGCTGATTATTTTCTATTTCATAATGACCGATAATCTCCAGAGCAAGCTGTCCTTCCTCTCCATGGACAACCAGTCTGTTCTGTTCAAAGTTAAACTGCAGACTGTCCGGCAGACCGGCCGTTTGATGCAGAAAATCATTCAACTGCTGCTGCTCGATCACGATAGTATACTGCCTACCATTGGTACGAATAGCTCCCGGCTGGGCTTGAAGAAAGTCCGGAAATTGCTGCATAGATTGAGCCAGTGCCTGAAAATAGTTCTTCACTTCGTACAATCCAATATTTTCCCAATAGGCATTCATCTCAGCAATCAGCTGTCTGGCCGTATCCGGTTCGGAGCTGGAAGCAAGACCAGTATGAATTCGGGTTTGCAGAGAAGCTACACGTTGTCTTTGCTCGGTTAAACGACTGCCAATCGTGTTCAGCTCTGTGGAAGTACGCAGCAAATCGCTGCGTATAGACCGAATCTGATCATACCGGGTTCGATAATCCGCCATAACCTGCTGGTCATGATCCAGAATCATTTTATAGTATTCATAAAATGCGATTACACCCGATATACTGCCCGCCGCCCAAAAAGCATTGCGTAATTGCTCGCGTTCTCCAGTATAATAGGCAATCAGTACTTTATCGGACTGTATTTTGGCATCATTGAACTGCTGTTGACTGGTAATCGATTGCTGCTCCAGTTGCTCATATCTAGTACGAACCGCCTGTTCTTCCTGATGAATTCGCGTGATTTCATGATCAAGTTCGGTTACCGACAGGCTGTCTTCCAGCAGTTGACGGGTCTGCGGATCAAGCTGTTCTGCCGATTCTATTGAAGGAGCAGCAGCAGATATCACCGAAAAAGGAACGAAAATCGCTGTGAAGAAAGAGAAGCAAACGACACAGAAGGTGTAAACAGGTTTCATCTATCGTTTCCTCCCTGTATAATTAATATTGTTGCTGCAAATAAATTCATTATTCGCAACAAAGAGTATATGTATAACCATCTATTCTTATTTTATCGCATACCATGTTCGGAGGGAATCACATGATTATTGATATTTTTGGAGCAGGATCTCTTGGCCTGCTTTTTTATAGTAGACTGGCTCAGCTGGAGGAAAATGTACAACTGAATCTATGGACACGTACCGAAGCCCAGGCTGCTCTAATTCGCCAGGAAGGGGTACATTTTTATCCATCTGCAGATGCTGCAGCTCTTTCGCAAAGTCTGTCTATTTCTGCCAAAGGAAATATTCAGACGACATCCCATATTGATCATACAGGAGATTGGCCGCGAGCGGATGTCATTCTGGTTACTGTCAAGCAAACCCATATGACTCCGGACCTGATCCGTCAGCTATCCAAACGAGTAGCGGAACATACGATTATTATTGGTTTGCAAAATGGAGTACGGACAGATCAACTATGGAATGATAAATGGAAGGTTTATGCAGGGATTACGACAGAAGGCGCGAGGAAATTATCAGCCAATACCGTTATACATTCCGGACATGGAGAGACCGTACTCGGACAATTGGTCCAACGTAACAATACTACAGACACGGGATATGAACCGGAGGTTGCAGCTTGTAGGCAATCGGACGCTATATTTTTGTTATTAAATTTATGGACTAAAGCAGGACTTAGTGCCTCCTTGTCGAATAATATCGAGATGGCTATATACCGGAAGCTGATTATTAATGCTGTAATTAATCCATTAACAGCGCTGTGGCGTATATCTAATGGAGAGCTTTTGAATAGCACAGAGAGAATATCTGTAATGAGACAGCTCTACGAAGAAGCGATTCATGTATATGACAAAGCAGATATAGAATGGTCAGAATCACTTTGGGATGATATCTTACAGGTATGCCGTTCGACAGCATCTAATACTTCTTCCATGCTAGCTGATGTACAGGAGGGAAGAAGAACCGAGATTGAGTGGATCAACGGCAGTATTGTCGAGATTGGCCGGCGTCATCAGGCTGCAGTCCCGGGACATGAATGGGTATGCCGTCTGATCGAAGCAATGACCATAAAGGAGGCAGATTAATGGGAGGATTTTTCGGGTGGCTGCTGAACGGAGCGATTTTTCTGAGTCTCGTTCCTTTTATCCCTTTTCTGGCTGTATATCTGATCAGCCGGTTCAAGAAAGAGCCAAAAAAGAAAGCGGCCGGAAATGCAATGGACGTGACGACTCCATTTCTGTATATTTCGGTAGCGGCATTATTTAATATCATATTCAACAGTCAAATGGGATTTTACATATTTTTGCTGATATTGCTGCTGGCGCTCGGGATTATAGGAAGTGCCCAGAACCGACTTAAAGGGAAAGTCGATTTCCAGCGTCTTTTCCGTGCCGTATGGCGTTTGTCCTTCCTTTTTTTGAGCTTAGGTTACATCGTGCTGCTTTTAATCGCTGTTTTGCAATACATAACACGATAAACCTGTCGAAAATTGGAATATTTTTGCTTGATGTTAGGTATTCCTCCGTCTGATGAAGCCTAATCTACACTATTATGTGACGAATATGTTGAAAAAACCGAAAAAAAACGCTTTTTTTAAGATTAAGATATAGATTTTTTTGACCACTGGTTGTATAATCAATAAACATATACCACAACCACATTTTTTAGGGGGAAACTGCTAGATGAAAAAGAAAAGTTGGTTAGTACTTATGACCCTCGTACTAGCTTTTAGCACCTTGCTTGCAGCTTGCGGCAGCGGTTCTGAGAGTGGTACAGGTACAAGTGGACAAACAGGAGAAGGCACTGCATCACAGGATTTACGCATTAACATGAGCGCAGAACCTCCTACTTTTGATCCAGCTCAAGCAAAAGACAGCCAGACAAATACGGCTCTGAAGCTGATGTACGAAGGTCTCACCCGTATGGGCGCAGATGGCAACCCGGCTCCTGGCGTTGCTGAAAAATGGGATGTTTCCGAAGATGGTCTGAAATACACTTTCCACCTTCGCGACAATGCAACTTGGAACAATGGTGAACCTGTAACAGCGGAAGATTTCGCTTATGCATGGGAACACGTTCTGAGCCCGGACACTGCTCCAGCATCTGAATATGCTTACCAGCTTTACTACCTGAAAAATGGCGAAGCGTTCAACACTGGTAAAATCAAAGATTTCTCCCAGGTTGGCGTAAAAGTTGTTGACGAGAAGACACTCGAGGTTACTCTTGAGAATCCTGCCCCTTACTGGTTGGGTCTGACTTCTTTCTACACATACTACCCGGTTAACAAAAAGAACGTTGAAGCTAATGACAAATGGGCTGCAAAAGCAGACACTATGGTTACTAACGGACCGTTCACTCTGACAACTTGGACCACAGGCCAACAACTGGTTTGGACCAAAAACGACAAGTACTGGGACAAAGATAACATCAAGCTGAATACAATCACGGCTTCTCTGGTTAACTCCGGCGCAACCGAGTATTCCAGTTATCAAAGTGGCCAGCTGGATTACGCTGGTGCACCAACTGGCGAGATTCCAACCGACCAGATCCCTGCTGCAAAACAACAATTCCCGGATCAATTCCAGGCAAAAGGTATTGCAAGCACGTACTACTATGAATTCAATAACAAAGAAAAACCTTTTAATAATGCAAAAATCCGTAAAGCGTTTGCAATGTCTATCAATCGTCAAGCGATCGTTGACAATGTAACCCTGGGCGGACAAATTCCGGCATATGGTTTTGTACCTCCGGGTATCAAAGGCCAAACTGACGAATACCGTACCGAGCACAAAGACAGCTACTTCAAAGAAGATGCAGCACAAGCAAAAACATTGCTGGCAGAAGGTATGAAAGAGGAAGGTTACACAACTTTGCCTCCAATCACACTGATCTACAACTCCAGTGAAGCTCACCAAAAAATCGCTCTGGCGATTGCTGATATGTGGAAAACCAACCTTGGTGTAGACGTGAAAACCGAAAACCAAGAGTGGAGCGTATTCCTGAACAACCGTCAAAGCGGTAACTTCCAAGTTGCCCGTGCAGGTTGGACAGCTGACTACAATGATCCAATGACATTTATGGATATGTGGGTAACTGGCGGCGGTAACAATAACGCTGGCTATGCAAACCCTGCATATGACAAACTGATTGCTGAAGCAAAATCTACTCAAGATGCTGCAAAACGTATGGATGATATGGCCAAAGCAGAGAAAATGCTGATTGAAGACGACATGACTGTTATGCCGATCTACTACTACACTAGCATTTCCCTGGTAAAACCTAATCTTAAAGGAATCGTTGTTGATTTCAGTGGAGCAGTTGACTTCTCCAAAGCATATTTCGAATAATTCAATAATTAATTTGGCAGTTAGATGATTGCTGCGGGATATATGTGGAGTTTTTCCAACCATATATATCCCGCTTTTATGTGTGTTTGACGTTTTACCATATATTGCTTTTTCTAACTTTGAATATTGCAAGTTTTTACTTGTTTTTATTAAATAATATGAATTGCAAGCTTGTTTCTTACTTAAAGAATCAAAGGAATCATATGGTTGAACAATGCGCATAAACAATACACAAAGGAGGGTTCCAGAAGAATGGTTAGGTATATTGCCGGCAAGTTTCTTTTTATGCTAGTGTCTCTATTTATTCTGGTATCACTGACATTTTTCCTGATGAAAGTCATTCCAGGTGATCCTTTCATGTCAGAAAGAGCAGTGCAGCCTCAGATCAAAGCACGTCTGATGGCTCAATATGGATTGGATCAGCCAATTCCTGTACAGTATGTACGTTATCTGGGCAATGTTATTCAGGGAGATCTTGGTATTTCGATGAAATATCAAAACCAGGATGTAACTGGACGAATTGCTCAAACGTTTAAGCCTTCTTTGCAAATTGGTATTTTTGCAATCATCATTTCTATTATTGTCGGAATTGTGCTTGGTTTGATTGCGGCTTTGTATCATCGTAAGCTGATCGACCATGTCGCCATGATTTTGGCAATTATCGGGATTGCAGTACCGAGTTTTGTACTCGCAACATTGATACAGTACTTATTCGCACTAAAACTGGGTTGGTTTAACGTAATGGGCTTCAGCAAGCCTAGTGACTTTGTACTCCCGGTAGCCGCTCTGGCTGTACAGCCGATTGCATTTATTGCACGTCTGACACGCTCCAGTATGCTGGAAGTGCTGAACTCCGAATATATCAAAACGGCTAAAGCCAAAGGTTTGAATGGCTTTACAATTATGACACGTCACGTTGTACGTAACGGTATTTTGCCGGTTGTTACTTATGTAGGACCTATGACCGCTAACGTTATCACCGGTTCTGTCGTTATCGAACAGATCTTTGGTATCGGCGGTATTGGTAAAGTGTTCGTTGAAAGTATCACAAACCGTGATTACACGATGATCATGGGTGTTACGATTTTCTATGGCGTTATTTTGATGCTTGCACGTTTTATAACTGATATTTTGTATGTGCTGGTTGATCCGCGCATCAAACTGTCTGGAAGAAAGGGGGCTTAACCGTTGGCAGCTACTGGAAACCAAACTCCGAATAATGCAACTGCTGATACGGCAAGCGATCCGACTATTCAGCAAAAAAGTGTATCGTTATGGCAAGATGCCGTATATCGTCTGACGCGCAACCCTGTTGCCATGATCAGCCTTGGAGCACTCGTTATTATCATTTTGATGGCTATTTTTGGTCCTTATATGGTCAAATACAACTATTACAGTAATGATTTAATGAATACAAACAAAGCACCTTCGGGAGAACACTGGTTTGGAACGGATAACCTTGGCCGTGACATGTGGGTTCGTACCTGGATGGGCGCACGTATTTCCCTGATTGTAGGTTTTTCGGCAGCATTGATTGATTTGCTTATCGGTATTATTTATGGTGCGATCATGGGTTACAAAGGTGGCCGGGTCGATGAAGTAATGAACAAAATTTCCGAAATTTTGTATTCGATTCCTTATCTGCTGATCGTTATCCTGCTGCTCGTAGTTATGGAGCCGGGATTGCCGACAATTATTTTCGCACTGGCTGTTACAGGCTGGGTAACCATGTCCTGGATTGTCCGTGGTGAAATCATGCAGCTTAAAAATCGTGACTTCATTCTGGCAGCACGTTCGATGGGTGCAAGCGGCAGCCGTCAGCTGTTCAAACACCTGTTGCCAAATGCATTGGGACCGATTATTGTAACGGTAACCTTGTCGGTACCAAGTGCGATTTTCTCGGAAGCATTCTTGAGCTTCCTGGGCCTTGGTGTACAGGCTCCTGTATCTTCTCTGGGTTCGATGATCAATGATGCACTGCAAGGATGGAATCTGTATCCTTGGCGTATGTGGTTCCCTGCGGGTCTGATCTGTATTACCATGCTGGCATTCAATCTGCTGGGTGATGGTCTGAGAGACGCACTGGATCCGAAACTGAGAAAATAAAATCTATAGGAGGTGGGCTAAGTGGAGAAAATCTTAACAGTCAAGAATTTGAGCGTGTCTTTCAGTACTCGTGCAGGCGAATTTAATGCCGTAAAAGATGTCAATTTTGAAATTGGCAAAGGAGAGACGCTGGGTATTGTTGGGGAATCCGGTAGTGGTAAGAGTGTAACAGCTCAAACTATTATGCGTCTGATTCCTTCTCCGCCTTCTAAGATTAAAAGTGGAGAAATCACTTTCCTGGGCGAGAGCCTGCTTCATAAAACCGATAAACAAATGGAATCTATTCGTGGTAAAGATATCGGTATGATCTTCCAGGATCCGATGACTTCCCTGAATCCAACGATCAAAGTCGGCAAACAGATTACGGAAGTACTGCGGAAACACCAGAAAATGTCTTCTACAGAAGCCAAAGCATCGGCACTGGAAATGCTCAAACTGGTTGGTATTAAAAATCCGGAAGTTCGTTTTAACCATTATCCTCACCAGTTCTCGGGTGGTATGCGTCAGCGTGCGATGATCGCGATTGCTCTGGCTTGTCGTCCATCCCTGCTGATTGCGGATGAGCCTACAACTGCACTGGACGTTACGATTCAGGCCCAGATTCTGGATCTGATGAAAGATATGCAGCAAAAGCTTGGTACATCGATTATCCTGATTACGCATGACCTGGGTGTAGTAGCCGGTATGTGTGACCGCGTCGTGGTTATGAAAGAGGGCGATGTTGTAGAAACAGGTACAACATCCGAGATCTTCAAAAATCCACAGCATCCTTATACCAAACGCCTGCTTAATGCACTGCCTCGTCTGGATGAGCCGAAAAAACCTAAAATGGTATCTGCTATCGCAGGTCTTGATCCTACTCGTCCGCTGGTAGAAGTGTCGAATCTTCGTCAGCACTTCAACTTGGGCAAAGGCAATATTCTCAAAGCCGTTAATGATATCAGCTTCAAAATCTATGAAGGCGAAACACTGGGAGTCGTTGGGGAGTCCGGTTGTGGTAAATCTACAACAGGCCGTACGATGCTTCGCTTGTATGAGCCAACAGGAGGAAGCGTTAAATTTAACGGAACCGATATTTTCAGCCTGTCTCCACGCAAAATGAAAGCGATGCGTAAAGATATGCAGATGATCTTCCAGGATCCTTATGCATCTTTGAACCCTCGTTTTAATGTTATGGATATTATCGGTGAATCGCTGGATATCCACGGTCTGGCGGGAAGCCGTGCAGAACGTAAAAGACGTGTAGAAGAACTGCTGGATATGGTTGGCCTGAACGCAAGTCACGCTACCCGTTATCCGCATGAATTCTCCGGTGGTCAAAGACAGAGAATCGGGATTGCCCGCGCTCTGGCTGTTAATCCAAAATTCATTATCTGTGATGAGCCGTTGTCTGCACTGGACGTATCGATTCAGGCACAGGTAGTTAAACTATTGGAAGAGCTGCAGCAGCGTCTAGGTCTGACTTATCTGTTTATTGCCCATGATCTGTCCATGGTTAAGCATATCAGTGATCGTGTAGCTGTTATGTACATGGGTAAAATTGTAGAGCTGGCAGAAAGTGAAGAGCTGTATGCGAATCCGCTGCATCCTTACACCAAAACATTGCTGTCTGCTATTCCGATCCCTGATCCGGATGTAGAAGTCAATAAACGCAGAATTCTGCTTCCGGATGAGCAACAGGCTCCTGTAGAGTCTGCTAACCCGGGTGCACCAAAAGATCCTTTCAATCTGGAAAATTCCGAGCTGATGGAAGTTTCTCCAGGACACTGGGTTGCTCAATCGCTGGCATAAGTCAGTATCTGCACTATATAAAAACCGTCATAATATATGACGGTTTTTTTCTTTATTTCAAAAAGTAAAAAAGTATGCTGATTTCTTTGACTAAACGGCTATACTTTCGTTACAATCATATAAGGTATAGAAGTTACAATAAGTAACAACGATGAGGAGGACCTTACCCCATGAATGTAGTCCCGGAGAGGCTACCTGCGAATCAGCCGCTAGCAGAGCGGTATATAAATGATTTTGCATCGGTAAGCAGCTTGTATAATATGAAAGTTACTGATCCGCAGACGTGGGCTCAGCGGGCAGCGTGGCTGGATCAGAGTAAGCACTCCCGGATTGATCGTGGAGCGTTAGTCAATTGTCTTGAACCCTATAACCGTTTACACAATAATCACGAAGCGGTGCAAAAGTCACTTGAGCTGCTGCGGCAGGACGACACACTCACTATAGTTGGCGGTCAGCAAAGCGGATTGTTTACCGGCCCGCTTCTGGTTATTTATAAAGTTGTCACCCTGATCCTGGGCGCGCGTGAAGCATCGGCCCGTTTGAATCGACCGGTTGTACCGGTTTTCTGGATCGCTGGAGAAGATCATGACTGGGATGAAGTCAATCATACGTATTTGCCTGATCGTGACGGACAGGCTGTCAAAATTCGTATGGATCATGAACGGGGTGGTCATTCTCCGGTCAGTCGTACCTCTATTGATCATAATCATACCGCAGGAGTACTCAAACAGTTCGAGAGTCTGCTGCCGGATAGTGAGCATAAAAGCGAATGGATGCAGGAATTGCGTCAATATATGGAGCAATCGGATAATCTGAGCCATGCATTTGCCAAGCAGCTGGGGCGTTTATTTGGCCGTTTTGGTGTAATACTGCTGGATTCGGATGATTCTCAGCTGCGTCGTCTGGAAGTACCGGTATTCCGCCAAATGATTCAGCAGAATGATCGCCTGACCCAGGCTTATCTGGCAGCTGCCGAAAAAGTACGTGCGCTTGGTTATGAAGAACAAGCGACAGTAGCAGAGGACAGTGCCAATCTGTTCTATATCCATAGTGATGAGATTTATACAAATGAACGAATTTTGCTGTTCAAGCGTGACGGTATGTTCACGGATCGCAAAGGTCTTGTGACGTTCACACCGGATGAACTGCTGGATATGTTGGAGCAGCATCCAGAACGGTTCAGTAATAACGTACTTACGCGTCCCTTGATGCAGGAATCGTTATTCCCGGTATTGAGCACTATTCTGGGTACAGGCGAGATTGCTTACTGGGCACTTACCCATCAGGCATTTGAAGTACTGGATTTGCAGATGCCACCGATTTTGCCACGGATGTCATTTACCATGATAGAGGAGAAAATACAGATGCTGATGAAGCAGTTTGGTCTTTCTTTTGACGATGTGCGCCAGCGGTTTGATGAAGTGAGAACACAATGGTTGTCCGAACAAGAAGATTACCATCTGGATGAGCGTTTTGCAGAGCTGAGACGCCAGTTTGATCAGATGTATCTGCCTTTTATTGAGTCACTGGCTGAAGTGGATCCGTCATTGCCTCATATTGCTGCAACCAATCAGCATAAGATCGAAGCGCAAATTGAGTATCTGCATCGCAAGAGCAGTAACGCGGTATCCAAACAGCATGAAGTGGGTCTGCGCCGACTGGATCGTATTGCCCATTCGCTTTATCCGTTTGGCAAGCCGCAGGAACGTACGATTAACAGTTATTATTATTTTGGTCGTTATGGCGAGCAATGGCTGGATCAGTTGCTGAGTATAGAGCCTGATCTGGACGGCGGACATCGACTGATTTATATGTAATCGGTATATCTCATATCTGTATCGATGATAGTAAGTTATTCATTGCACAGGCTATTCATTATAAATGATACAAAATGGAGCATTCTTTACAGGAATGCTCTATTTTTATGAGTAAATTTATGAGCAAATCACCATTGGATAAACAAGGCGTTAGGTACAGAGCAGATGTTATTCCTGCAGGCAAACCTGTGAAAAAGGAAATAAAGATTGCTTCTTCGATAGGTATGCCTTTAAATGGAACTATCAGTGGGTTATAATAATGAGCTGGAATTATCTATATGCAGAGGAGAAATGAATATGACATTACCATCCCTTCAAAACAGCATTGTCGCTGATATGGCGCTTGCTCCGGAAGGCCACCGCAAAATCGAGTGGGTATCTTCCCATATGCCGGTATTGAACCGGATACGTGAAGAATTTGAACGTGATCTTCCTTTCAAGGGACTGAAAGTAACGATCTGTCTGCATTTGGAAGCCAAAACGGCTTACCTGGCCAAAGTGGTACAGGCAGGCGGAGCGGAAGTTACGATTACGGGTAGTAATCCATTGTCTACACAGGATGATGTATGTGCAGCATTGGTCGAAGATGGAATTACCGTTTTTGCCAAATATAATCCGGAACCTGCCGAGTACAAGAGCCTGGTTCTGCATGCTCTGGAGACTCGTCCTGACCTGATTATCGACGATGGCGGAGATCTGATTACTCTGATGCATGGCGAACGCCCGGATCTGCTGGAAGGTATTCGTGGTGGTGCAGAAGAGACAACAACCGGTATTATCCGTCTCAAAGCGCTGCAAAAAGAAGGTACGCTCAAATTGCCTATGGTTGCTGTCAATGACGCATACTGCAAGCATCTGTTTGATAACCGTTATGGTACGGGTCAATCCGTGTTTGATGGTATTATTCGTACAACCAACCTGATGATTGCCGGCACAACAGTTGTCGTAGTCGGTTATGGCTGGTGTGGTAAAGGTGTAGCGATGCGTGCCAAAGGATTGGGTGCCAATGTTATCGTCACCGAAGTGGATGCGATCAAGGCAGTAGAAGCCCATATGGATGGATTCCATGTAATGCCGATGATCAAAGCAGCAGCACTTGGCGACTTCTTTATTACCGTAACTGGTAACAAGGACGTTATCGTAGGCGAACACTATGATGTAATGAA
The DNA here is from genome assembly GCF_001421015.2 of Paenibacillus bovis. Classification (NCBI taxonomy): domain Bacteria; kingdom Bacillati; phylum Bacillota; class Bacilli; order Caryophanales; family Paenibacillaceae; genus Paenibacillus; species Paenibacillus bovis. The sequence continues at coordinate 4,228,153 of NZ_CP013023.1, read as the reverse complement.
AAATGGCGCTATTGTATGTAACGCTGGTCATTTCGATGTGGAAGCGAACAAGCCGGATCTGGCTGCGCGTGCTGTATCGATTCGTACCGCTCGCAAAAACATTGAAGAATACAAAATGCAGGATGGACGCCGCATTTACCTTCTGGCTGAAGGACGCCTGGTAAATCTGGGAGCCGCAGACGGTCATCCGGCTGAAATTATGGATATGACATTTGCTCTGCAAGCAGTAGGACTGCGTTATGTCAATGAAAATTACGAGCAGCTGGGTGCAGGTGTAATCAGTGTACCTTATGAACTGGATGAGCAGGTGGCACGTTACAGACTGGAAAGTCTCGGTATTGATATTGATGTGCTGAGTGGTGCACAAAAATCGTATCTGGACAGCTGGTCCTGAGTTGCCAACTTACATTTGATACTTAGCAAATAGCCGAATGGATAATATGTTTGCCTGTAATTACAGCAAATATATTATCCGTTTTTGTATTAATAATCAGGTTAAGAAAAGGAGCTGCATATGAACAAAATACTGCCAAAACAATTATTGAAATCCAGACTGCAGACACTTCGATCAAAAGAATTTGATCTGGAGAAAGAGGATTCGGTTACCGACTACATAGAATCAATGTTACAAAACATAGGCACAGTGGATAGTGAACTCCGGGACGATTTGATTTATAGCGCCTTTGCAAAATGGATCACAGACGGGCGGATTTCTGCAGACGACATGCTGCATATTAAAAATACTATTCTGGATCGGTACATTTCTGATCTGGAATAAAACAAATGTATGGAATGAAGAATACAAAATCGTATTTAATATCAAAAGTTTTCTCGGCAGTCTTTATTTCCGTATACACCAACAGACCGAATGGGCTTATACAGCTGGAATAATAGAGGAGCGCATACATGAATTGATGCAAGATTATATAAATTGAGGCATCCTCACAAAATCGATAGATTAAATAAACAAAATAATAAAGGCAAAAGAATATTGATTAAAAACCACAAGCAATTTACTAAGCAAAAAGGCGGATATTTCCGATATAAAAAAGTCGGGCTTTTTACGTGCATTTTTGCAAAACAAGATGCTGATTTACATAAAGATTTAAAAAAAATGCACTTTTGCAAAAAAAATTGACATTTAAAGAAGGGTTTTGATTTTATACGACGAATCTATTATGCTAGATAGAGTGGAGGAAAGTGGTACATAGTGGGGAACAATGGGTAAAAGGAGTGAGCCGCCAATGTTCATGGGTGAGTATCAGCATAACATTGACGATAAAGGCCGGATTATTATTCCAGCTAAATTTCGCGAACTTCTGGGACCATCTTTTGTTGTTACCCGTGGTCTGGACCATTGTCTTTTCGTTTATCCCATGGAGGAGTGGTCTCTCCTGGAACAAAAGCTTAAATCTTTACCACTGATGAAAGCCGATGCCCGTGCTTTTACGCGTTTCTTTTTCTCAGGAGCGCTGGAAGGGGAATGGGACAAGCAAGGGCGTGTCAATCTGCCGGTTAACTTGAGGCAGTACGCCAGGCTGGAGAAAGAATGTGTAATCATTGGTGTCTCCAACAGGGTAGAGATTTGGAGCCAAGCTATTTGGGAACAATATTATAACGAATCAGAACAATCATTTAACGAAATTGCTGAGAAGCTGGTTGATTTTGATCTTGATCTGTAATCGTCTAGGAGGTTTACATCTTGTTTCATCACATCACTGTATTAAAAGAAGAAGCGACAAGAGCCCTTCAGGTCAAACCTGACGGAATCTATGTCGATTGTACGCTCGGGGGAGCAGGACACAGTTCGGTTATTGCAGCTGAGCTGGGCGCAGGAGGTCGACTGATTGCTTTCGATCAGGATGATACTGCACTAAATAATGCCAAGGCGGTATTGGCACCATATGAGGACAAAGTCACTCTGATCAAAAGTAACTTCCGCCATCTGGAGGAAAAGCTTTTGGAAGCCGGAGTGCCAGTCAAAGATGGAGTACCGCAGGTAGACGGCATTCTGTTCGATCTTGGCGTTTCTTCACCTCAGTTCGACGATGCTGACAGGGGATTCAGCTATAATCACGATGCTGCGCTGGATATGCGGATGGATCAATCTATCGAACTGACAGCCCGTACCATTGTGAATACCTGGCCTGAAGAAGAAATCGCCCGCATACTATATCGATATGGCGAAGAAAAATTTTCCAAACGAATTGCCAAAGTCATCGTGAAGCAGAGAAGTATAGCGCCGATCGAGACAACAGGGGAACTGGCAGAACTCGTCAAGGAAGGCATTCCCGCTGCAGCAAGAAGAACAGGCGGACATCCTGCGAAGCGCAGCTTCCAGGGACTGCGAATTGCTGTAAACGATGAATTGGGTGCTTTTGAAGAAGCGCTTCATCAATCCGTGCGCTGTCTGGCACCGGGCGGACGTGTGTCGGTTATCACTTTCCATTCTCTGGAAGATCGTTTGTGCAAGCAAATTTTTGCAGAGTACCTGGAAAAAGATGTTGCACCGCAGGGCTTCCCTATTTATGTGAGTAACGGCGGTGTACTGAAATTGGTGAATCGCAAGCCGGTTCTGCCAACAAATGAAGAAGTAACAAGCAACAAACGGGCAAGATCCGCCAAATTGCGTGTTGCCGAAAAGGTAAAAAAAGAAACTCAAGAATAATACAGTAAGGAGACGGATACATGGCTTATACACGTGGGAACCTGGCAGTCAAGCAAAAACCGGCTGAGAAGGTCGTTCGGAAATATCGTGAAACGACAAAAGTGGTTGTACGCCGTTCTGCCCTGCCGATTCAGGAAAAAATGCTTTATCTCGCAACCGTTATTTTCTGCGTTGCTATCGCAAGTGTGATTATCTGGCGTTATGCGTATATTTATGAACTCAATAAAAATGCGCAGGATATGGCCAGTGCTACGGCTCTGCTGCAAAAGCAAACAACACAAAATGAGCTGCGTCAGCATCTGCTGGAGAATGATATCGTAGCACGCGCAGCTGCGCTGGGTTACATAGAGCCTACAGACACTGTGCCTATTCAGGTGTCTCGTGAAAAAGGAACAGCTGCCACCTCGTCGGATGTCAAAGTGAACAACTAAAGCGGGGGATCAGGCAGTGGATAAAAGAATAAAACTTCGTGCTTTATTTATAGGGGGATGCATCACCCTCTTTTTTGCTGTACTCGTGATTCGGGTATTCTGGATACAGGTTGTCCAGGGATCGGATTGGCATAAGTACGCAGAGAAACAGTGGACAAGCCAAAATACGATTTCTGCTGTTCGAGGTACAATTACGGACCGTAACGGCAATAAGTTGGCAATGGATGCGCCTGCCTACAATGTTGGACTTAACCCAAAGGTAATTGCGGAACTTGGGGTAAAGGATGAGATTGTAAGCCGTTTGCATGAAATTCTTGGCACGGATGAAAGTGAAATTGAGAAGCAGGCTACATCCATGACAACACCGACAGCCAAAAATCCAGTGAGCGAGCTGCGTACATGGCGTGAGCTGAATTCGGGTGGACGGCGTATCCCTCAGGATAAAGCAGATCAGGTGAATGCACTGATTGCTGAGCTGAAAGAAAAAACTGGTCGACGCTATGATGTTGGGGTACAGCTCGATGTAACGACCAAACGCTATTATCCCAAAAATGAACTTGCTTCTCATGTCCTTGGATATACCAACAATGATGGTGAAGCAGTAGCTGGTATTGAAGCTTATTATGATAAGCAGCTCAAAGGTGAAGATGGTTCTATTGTTTATCAACGTGATAATCAAAAGGATAAACTGCCGGATTCGCAGGATGTGTATAAGCCTGCAGTGAATGGCAGCAATCTGACGCTTACGATTGATGAGACGATTCAGTATTATACGGAGCAGGCGATGAAAGAAGCATTTAAGCAGCTTCAGCCGAAAAGTATTACGGTAATTGCTGCCGATCCGAATACAATGGATATTCTCGCAATGGCAAATATGCCGACTTTTGATCCTAATAAGTTTAATGAAGTGACAGAAGAAAACTATGACAGCTTCAAAAACCTGGGAATCAAAGCGGAGTATGAGCCAGGTTCTACTTTCAAAATCATTACTCTGGCAGGTGCAGTTGAAGAAGGATTATTTAATCCTGAAGCGACGTATCAATCAGGTACGATTCAAGTTGGCCGTACCACGCTTCATGACATCAATCGTGTAGGTTGGGGCCCTATTACTTATCTAACGGGGCTGAAGCGTTCCAGTAACGTAGCGTTTGTTAAACTGGGTTATGAGATGTTGGGAGCAGAGAGATTACGCAAGTATATTGATGCTTTTGGATTTGGCGTAAAAACAGGGGTTGATTTGCCGGGTGAGCTGTCAGGTGCAATCACTTTCAATCCGAATATTAAAACAGAGGTTGCTACAGCAGCTTACGGGCATGGTCGTGTACAGGTTACTCCTTTACAGCAGCTGGTAGGCGTCTCGGCAGTAGCAAACGGCGGTAAAGTGCTAACCCCTCACGTAGTTAAATCAATTACCGACCCGAATACCGGCATAACTACAGATGTACCTGTACATGAAGTGCGTCAGGCTATTGATGCTGCTACTTCGGAGAAAGTACGTGGTTATCTGGAACAGGTCGTATCTGACCAGGAGATCGGAACAGGTCGCCATGCTTATATTGATGGTTATCGTGTAGCTGGTAAAACAGGTACAGCGGTCAAGGTTATCAACGGGAAATATGATTATACCAAGCAGGTCGTTTCCTTTATTGGATTTGCACCGGCAGATAAACCGAAAATCGCTATGATCGTTGTGATTGACCAGCCTGCCGACTCCAAGCTGGGCGGTGGTGCGGCGGCAGCTCCAGTATTCAAGAAAATCGTGAGCCAGGCCCTCCCATATATGGGCGTACCCAAAGCAACCGATGACAGTGATACGCAGAAGAAAACCAAAGCCGCAACATCTGCACCAGCGCCAGTTAGTTACAATGTACCTACACTTACCGGCAAAACGGTAGATGCTGCCAAGAAGAAACTGATTGCCAGTGGTATTACTTTTAAAGTAGTCGGTACAGGCAATAAAGTCGTTAAGCAGTATCCAGCAGTAGGAGCATTGATGGACGGCGGTCAAAGTGTATATCTGATGACCGAAGATCCGACCAAAATGGAAATCCCCGATCTCAAGGGCGAGTCTCTGCGCGATGCGCTGGAGATCCTGAACCTGATGAAGGTCGAGGTAACTACAGTAGGACAGGGCTATGTGGCTGAACAGGTTGAATCTTCAGCGAATGGTCGCCGAATCATTACACTGACACTCAAATCAGCGAGAGCGATTGTTACAGGTGTGGATGATGAGGAAGCGAACGCGCTGGGGACTAAGGAAGCAACACCAGCTGCCGGTGATGACCAAACATCAAACGAAGCGGAAAATAAAGATTCTACAGACAAGACGACCGAAGAATCGACTTCGTCGTCAGAGACTTCGGCAGATTCGGCTGGAACAACTTCTGAATCGATCGGCCCTCCTTCAACAGATGCAGGTACTAATAGTACCGGTAGTTCTACTGAAGAGACAAAAAGCACGTCCGGAAGCACACTGAAAATTCCAGAGCCTACAGGTGCTCCAACGAACTAATGAGTTAATGCTAATTATGATAACCCGGCAATCATCGGCGAGGGGAAGCCCCCTTTATTCATCCGAAGACTGCCGGGTATCGTTATTAATTTTGGAAAAGAGGAATCGCTATGTTGTTATCTGAAGCGGCCAGCCTGCTTATTACATCCCGGATTGAAGGTACAGCGGATGTTTCCATCACTGGCATGGAAATTGACTCGCGCAAAGTAAAAACGGGAGATTTATTTATCTGTCTGCCGGGCTTCACGGTAGATGGTCATGATTTTGCAGAACAGGCAATAACCCAGGGAGCTGCTGCGCTTGTAGTAGAAAGAGTTTTACCTTTCGATATTCCCCAGCTGGTTGTTAGCAGCTGCCGTCATGCTATGGCTGTACTCGGAGATGCTTTTTATGAACACCCCAGTCGCAAATTGAATATGATCGGAATAACGGGTACCAATGGCAAAACCACAACTTCCTACCTGATTGAGCGTATTATGAATGATCATCATATCAATACAGGCTTGATTGGAACAATCGAAATGCGTTATAACGGTAAAGCAGTACCGATGCCTCGTACTACACCGGAAGCTATGGAGCTTCAGCGCTTGCTGCATGATATGGTACAAAATGATGTGCAGTGTTGTGTAATGGAAGTGTCTTCACATGCGCTGGAGCAGGGACGGGTCAAAGGAACAGATTACCGGACAGCCATTTTTACAAATATCAGTCAGGATCATCTGGATTATCATGAGACGATGGAACAGTATGTAGCAGCCAAAGGGCTGTTTTTTGCACGTCTGGGGAACTCTTATGATGCAGATCCATCAGAACGCAAATATGCTGTACTGAATGCTGACGATCCGGCAGTGGATTATTTCCGCAGCATCACGGCAGCAGATGTAATTACATATGGTGTCGATCAGCCTGCCGATGTACAAGCTTCGAATATCCGGATTACTGCCAGAGGAACTACTTTCCATCTGGAGACATTCCGCGGCAATATCGATATGACTCTCCAGATGGTAGGCAAGTTCAATGTATATAATGCACTTGCCGCGATTACCGCAGCGCTAATCGAGAATGTACCTTTGGAACAGATTCGCGACAGTCTTGGACAGATGCCGGGTGTAGATGGACGTGTCGAAGCGGTAGACGCCGGACAGCCTTTTGCTGTAATCGTGGATTATGCCCATACACCGGATGGACTCGAAAATGTACTTCGGACAATTACCGAATTTGCCGAAGGACGAATACTGACGGTATTTGGCTGCGGTGGTGACCGGGATCGGACCAAGCGTCCGTTAATGGGACAGGTAGCTGCCAAATACAGTGATTATACGCTGGTTACATCGGATAATCCGCGTACAGAAGAGCCTCTGAGTATTCTCGATGATATTGAAGCCGGTCTGCGTGAGCAGCAGGTAGCTGCGGATCGCTATGAACTCATCGTCGACCGCCGCGCTGCTATTCAAAAAGCGGTTGAAATGGCACAGCCTGGCGATGTACTATTGATTGCGGGCAAAGGCCACGAGACGTACCAGATTGTAGGTACGGAAGTTCATGATTTTGATGATCGGCTGGTAGCCAAAGAAGCGATAAGGGGTCTTTCCAAGTGATAAATACAACTATTGGCCAGATAGCCAAAATGTGCGATGGGCAGCTAATTGGTGATCCATCGACACACTGTCATGGTGTCGTGATTGATTCAAGGCAGCTTCAGGATAACTGTCTGTTCATTCCTATCATCGGTGAGAGAGTCGATGGGCATGATCTGGTGGAGCAGGTACTGGCAAATGGAGCCGCTGCTGCATTGTGGCAGGCTGATCATGGCACACCACCTACAGGTAATATAATCATCGTCGAAAATACGCTGAAGGCTCTGCAGCAGCTTGCCAGTGCGTATCTGGAGAGTACCGAAGCCAGAGTGATTGGCATAACCGGATCAAATGGCAAGACGACGACCAAGGATATGATTTATGCGCTTATGACCGAAGCCTATCGAGTACATAAGACCGAAGGCAACTTTAACAGTCATATTGGGCTGCCGCTGACGATTCTGGCGATGCCGGCAGATACCCAGATTCTGATCCTGGAAATGGGTATGCGTGCACGTGGCGAAATCGAACTGTTATCCCATATTGCTCATCCCGATACAGCAGTGATTACGAATATTGGTGAATCCCATCTGGAGCAGCTTGGCAGCCGCGAAGAAATTGCTCGTGCCAAGCTGGAGATTGTGAATGGCCTTAAACCATCCGGTCTGCTCGTATACCATGGTGATGAGCCGCTGCTCAAGCAGATTCTGGCAGAACCGCAATATGTCGACAGAACCATGCGCAAGGTCACTTTTGGCATGGAGCAGCATAATGATCTGTATGCTACAGGAATGATGACACAGGGACAGTCCACGATCTTCACTACCAATGCGCTGTCGGAAGAAGCCTGGAAGCTGCCGGTATTGGGTGCTCATAATATGGTTAATGCCATGGCGGCGATTCTGGTAGCTCAGGCGTATGAGCTGAATGAAGCGCAGATCCGTCAGGGATTTGCCAAGCTGCGTCTGACCGGGATGCGAATTGAAGTGCTACAGGGACAGAATGGAATCACTCTGCTGAATGATGCCTACAATGCAAGTCCAAGTTCCATGAAGGCAGCGATTGATGTACTGGGTAATCTCAAAGGATACAAACGCAAGATTGCTGTGCTCGGAGATATGCTGGAGCTTGGAACCGAAGAACTGGCGTACCATGAGCAAATCGGAGAATATGTAAAAGGGCAGGCAGATCTGCTGTTTACCTATGGAGAGCGGGGTAAAGCGATTGCCAGCGGCGCAGCACGGCATCTGCCGCCGGAGAGTATTCGTTCTTATACATCCAAACCGGAACTGATCGAAGATCTGCAGAAGACAGCAAGGGAACAGGATGTTATTTTATTCAAGGCTTCCAGAGGTATGAGACTGGAAGAAGTTTTACAGGCGCTGATGCCTGATTCAATAAGCAACGCATAGGCGCTGGAGGAGTAGGGAAATGGATTTTCAAATATTGTTATTAGCGGCTGCGGCATCATTCGTACTGTCAATTATTGCTATGCCGATACTGATTCCGTTGTTACGTCGCATCAAATTTGGTCAGCATGTACGCAGTGACGGCCCGCAGACTCATCTCAAAAAAGCAGGCACACCGACGATGGGTGGTATTGTTATCATCCTGGCAGCCACCTTGGTATTTATCAAATTCTCGGTTATTGATACTAACTTTTGGGTGCTGCTTACGTCTACGGTAGGCTTTGGACTGGTTGGATTTCTCGATGACTATATCAAAATTGGTCTTAAACGTTCGCTTGGTCTGACCGCCAAGCAAAAGCTGCTGATGCAGCTGATCTTTTCAGCCATTATCTGTTATCTGCTGATCGAAAAAGGACACAGTACCGCGCTGGGCATTCCGGGAACATCGTTTTCATTTGATTGGGGCGGCTGGTTCTATTATCCGTTTATTGTAATTATGCTGCTGGCGATCACCAATGCTGTCAACTTTACAGATGGTGTGGATGGACTGCTGTCAGGAGTCAGTGCGATTGCTTTCGCCGCTTATGCGATTATCGCGATTCAGGCAACCGCACCGGCAGCTGCAGTATGTGCTGCAGCTATGATTGGTGCAGTTATCGGGTTCCTCGTATTTAACGCTCACCCAGCCAAAGTATTTATGGGAGATATGGGTTCACTGGGGATAGGGGGCGCTATCGGAGGAATTGCGATTGTTACCAAAAGTGAACTGCTGTTCCTGATTATTGGTGGTGTATTTGTAATTGAACTGCTCTCCGTCGTGATTCAGGTCGTTTCTTACAAAACGCGTAACGGCAAACGTGTATTCAAAATGGCTCCGATTCATCATCATTTTGAATTGTCGGGCTGGTCGGAATGGCGTGTTGTCATTACGTTCTGGGCAGTGAGTCTGGTGCTGGCTGTACTCGGAATCTATATTAGTAAGGGGCTGTAGTGATGAATGATCCTCAATCTTATCGTGGATTGCCGGTCGTCGTGATCGGTCTGGCGCGCAGTGGTGTAGAAGCAGCCAAAGCTCTGCATCGACTTGGCGCAGTAGTTACAGTTAATGATTTGAAGCCAAGAGAGCAATCTCCCGAGGCTGCCGAACTGGAAGAACTGAATATCGAGGTAATCTGTGGAGGACATCCGGAAGGGCTAATTCATAAGGATATCGCGCTGCTTGTCAAAAATCCGGGTATTCCTTACAGTGCGCCGCCGATCCAGCAGGCAATCGATCTGGGTATCGAAGTGATTACCGAGGTGGAACTGGCTTACCGGATCTCGGATGTACCCATGATTGGTATTACGGGTTCAAATGGCAAAACGACTACGACAACATGGGTAGGCCAAATGCTGGATGCCTGCGGTCTGCATCCGATTGTAGGCGGCAATATCGGTATTCCGCTTTGTCAGGCGGTTGTGGAAGCCGAAGAAAAGGAAAATGCCATCATCGTAGCAGAACTGAGCAGTTTTCAGCTCAAAGGCACGCGTGATTTCAATCCAACCATTGCCGCTCTGCTCAATGTAGCCGAGACGCATCTGGATTATCACGGTACGATGGATGACTATGTCACATCCAAACGCAAAATTTTTGAAAATCAGGGTCAAAAAGATACAGCGGTACTGAACTGGGATGATAGCTACTGTCGCAGTATGATTCCTTATATCAAGGCAGGTCGTATTATTCCGTTCTCGGTGAATGAAGAGCTGGGCAATAATGCAGCCATGACAGCAGCATTATCTGCGCAGTCCGATTTGTCGGTATGTGGAATGTATGTATCTCCTTCGTATCTGCCGGATATAGAGGATGATCTGGAACGGACGATCATGTATTGGGATGAGGAGCAGGGAGCGGTGCCGATTCTGCGTGTGGACGAACTGGCTCTACCCGGTCGTTATAATGTTGAAAATGCCCTGGCAGCCTGCGCAATTGCGATTGCTGCCGGATGTCAACCTGAACAGCTGGCGGATACCCTGCGCAGCTTCAGCGGTGTAGAACATCGTCTGGAATATGTAACTACGCATAATGATGTAGCATACTACAATAATTCCAAAGCTACCAATGCCAAAGCAACGATGATGGCATTGTCCGCTTTTCATGATCAGGGTATCGTATTGATTGCTGGTGGATTGGATCGCGGATCGGATTATATGGATCTGCTGCCTGTATTTCAGTCACAAGTCAAAGCGCTTGTCGTTCTCGGACAAACACGTCATAAACTGGCACAAGTAGCCGAAATGGCAGGAATCGCTTCGATACGGATTATTGAAGAAACAGAACAGCCGGAACAGGCTGTGCATCAAGCGGTTCAGCAAGCTTCTGAACTTGCAGAGACCGGTGATATTGTATTATTGTCACCTGCCTGCGCCAGCTGGGATATGTTCTCTTCCTTTGAAATCAGGGGCAATGTATTCAAGCAGGCGGTTAACGAGCTGTAGCTTCCTGATATATACAGCTATGGGAATCCTGCGTATAGCCATGTAAACTATTCTACTATACAATATGTAGCTCAGAGACTGAGATACGCAATTTTAAATGAAAGGAGGTGCGATAAATGCGAGTTATATTAACAGGAGGCGGAACAGGAGGCCATATCTACCCTGCACTGGCTATTGCCGAGCAATTCAAGGAGCAGGGAATCAAAGCAGAGTTTCTGTATATCGGCGGCAAGCGCGGCCTGGAAACCCGGATCGTACCGGAAACCAAAATGCGCTTTGAAACGATTGATATTACCGGATTCCGCAGACGCCTGTTCTCATTAGAAAATATAAAGACAATCAATCGCTTTATACAGGGTGTCAAAATTTCCAAAAAGCTGATTCGTGAATTTAAACCGGATATTGTAATTGGTACCGGTGGTTATGTATGCGGACCGGTAGTGTATGCAGCTGCCAAGCTGGGTATTCCGACTATGGTTCATGAGCAGAATGCGATTCCCGGGCTGACCAACCTATTTTTGAGTAGTTATGCCGATACGGTAGCAGTCAGTTTTGAGGAAGCGATCTCCAAGTTCAAACGAGCCAAGCATGTGCTGTTCACAGGAAACCCAAGGGCTACCATGGTACAGCATGCCGACCGCGAACGTGGACTGGCTTCACTGGGATTGCCGGGAGATGCCAAGGTAGTACTGATGGTTGGCGGAAGCCGTGGTGCACGCGCGCTTGTAGAAGCGATGGTGCAGGCAGCACCTTTGCTAAAACCAAAACCCGATGTACACTATGTATTCGTAACCGGTGAAATCTATTATGATGAAATCTATGAACGGATTGATCAGGCGACCGATTCCATGCCGAATTATCTGCATGTACTGCCGTATATCCCGAATATGCCAGAAGTGCTGGCAGCGACTTCTCTGGTAATTGGCCGCGCAGGCGCTTCTTCACTTGCGGAGATTACGTCACTGGGTACACCTTCCTTGCTGATTCCTTCGCCCAATGTAACCAATAATCATCAGGAAGCCAATGCGCTGGCTCTCCGAAAAGCAGGAGCAGCGGAGATGATCCTGGAGCGTGAATTGAGCGGAGCAACCCTGATTGCCCATATTGATAAAATTATGGATGATGAACAGGAACGACAGAGAATGTCTGAAGCTGCTTCTACGCTGGGTACTCCGCAATCGGCCTTTTTGCTTGTTGAAGAAATTCAGCGTATCTGCGGTGCTTCTGCGGTAACCCAATAAGGATGCTGTACCGTTACATAGCAGTCGTCCGTACCGAAAACGGGAATGGTTCATACCTATCGGGCGACTGGCACTGTGCCAAACATTTTTGTGATATGCAGACTATATCGTGAGACATCTTACGCTGGTTGGGGATTCCAAATGGGGCATGCTATAATGACGGAGAAGTTCAGGTATAATCTGGCTGCACTACGGATTGAATTGAAATAAGACTTATTGGAGAATTGCCATGCCAAAGCAAAAACTGGTTGTCCTTCCGAAAAAGGAATCTTCTGCAAAATCGCGTCCTGCTGCGGGCCGCAAATTATTCGGACGCAAAAATCGACTGATCATTGTACTGAGTATCTTTTTTCTTTTGATACTTGGAATTGTGTTCTGGTTTTCACCGCTGGGCAAAATCTCGGAGATTACTTTCAAGGGTAACGCGTTTACATCCAAGGAAGATCTGCTGTCAGTGACCCGTCTGGCCAAAGGCAATGCTTTTTATGGTACTTCTACGGACACGATCAAGGAAAGGCTGTTGAGCATTCCTGCAATCGAGAGTGCGACAGTCACCAAGCATTTTCCTGGTAAAGTCGATGTTACGATCAAGGAGTATCCTGTTGTGGCCTATGAATTGGCAGGGTCCGGACAATTGACAGCTATTTTGCAGAGCGGAGCTTCGGTACGTGCCGACACGCGCGGTGTAGCTGTAGAAAAGCCCGTCCTCACCCAGTGGTCGGACTACGAAGCGCAAAAGGTTCAGCTGTGCAAAGTACTGGGGACGATACCGAGTGAGTTGACATCGGATATCTCGGAGATTATTCCTTCACCGACGCCTTCGTTCCCGGATCGTATCATGATGTATACCCGTTCACGTTTTGAAGTGATTACAAGCATATCGCTGCTCGCGGACAAAGTAGAATACCTGAATCAGGTTATCGAGACGCAGCCACCTGGTGTGATTACCATGCTGGAAGCAGATGCCTACACGCCTTTCAATCCTGATGACGTTAAAGATCAGACGGAAGAGGTACCCGCACAGTAACGATTTTGACATCTTTTTCTGGCAAAATATACTTTTTGGTGATGTTACGGCTGCAATACTTTCTGCCGGGTCAGAAAAATGCTAGAATAAGCTGTATAGATATTAAAGAATTGTAAACTTTAATACTGGCTTAACAATTTTCTGAAGTACCCGGTGAACTCTTTCATTTTTCTCCAGACTTTTAGCGTTTTTCGGAACCTCAAAAAGTTTGCAGAAAAAAGAGGGAAAGCATATGAAATGTGGAATACTAATGTAGAGAGCGTTTTATGGAAAATGATTTTCGGAAATTGAGTTTCCAGCTTTTAGGCAACAAGCCCGGAAGAACGGAAATGCACTATTTTAATTCAGGAATTTACAGGAGGTGCCAAGGGCTTGAGCAACAATGACATCATTGTTAGTTTGGACATCGGTACATCCAAAGTTCGTGCTATTATCGGGGAAATGAACAATGGAACCTTTAATATTATTGGAGTTGGATCTGCCGACTCGGAAGGAATTCGCAAGGGCGCGATCGTTGATATTGATCAAACCGTGCAGTCCATCCGAAATGCAGTTGATCATGCAGAGCGTATGGTCGGCATTCAAATATCTGAAGTGATTGTAGGTATTTCGGGCAACCATATCGGACTTCAAACGAGCCACGGAGTAGTAGCCGTATCCAATGAAGACCGCGAAATTGGTGAGGAAGATATCGAACGGGTGTTGAAAGCGGCAGAAGTTATAGCCCTTCCGCCCGAACGGGAAATTATCGATGTAGTCGCCAAGCAATACGTGGTGGACGGACTGGAAGGAATTCAGGACCCTCGTGGTATGATTGGTGTGAGGCTGGAAGTCGAAGCGACCATCATCACAGGTGCCAAAACATCTATCCACAACCTTTTGCGTTGTGTAGAAAAAGCAGATCTGCATATCAAGGATCTGGTATTGATTTCCCTGGGAGCCGGGCAGTTGGCGCTGTCCAAGGACGAGAAGACAATGGGAGCTGTTCTGGTCGATATTGGAGCAGGCTCATCCACCATTGCTATCTTCGAAGAAGGTTCTCTCAAAGCGACTTCTACTCTGCCAATCGGCGGCGAATTCGTCACCAACGATATCGCTTACGGTCTGCGCACTTTGACAGAAAATGCGGAGAAGGTAAAATTAAAGTACGGCTGTGCTCTTCATGAGGAAGCTGCTCCCGATGTGGTATTCAAAGTACAGCGCATCGGCAGCAACGTAGACAAGGAGTTCACACAACAGGATCTTGCAGCGATTATCGAACCGCGTGTACAGGAAATTTTCGAATTGATTCGTCAGGAAGTTGTACGTCTCGGTTATCATGAGCTGCCGGGTGGTTATATACTCACAGGAGGCACTGTATCCATGCCGGGTGTTCTGGAGATTGCCCGTGAAGAACTGGCAGCCTCTGTCCGGATTGCAGTTCCTGATTATATCGGTGTACGTGACCCTGCCTATACGAGTGGAGTCGGTATCCTGTATAATGTAATTCGCAATATTCGCAGCGGTGGAAGTACAGCGGGCGCCAACAAAAAGGCACCGGCTCGTAACAAAGCTGCATCGACCCCGGAGAGCAATGCAAAACCGGGCTTGATTGAACGGCTCAAAAATATGTTCAGTGAATTCATTTAATAAAGGAAGTTCATTCTAGCTTGGAACGAGCCATTCATGGACAATGAGGGGGAGATGGAAGAGTATGTTGGAATTTGATTTCGAAATGGAAAGCCTGGCCCAGATTAAGGTCATCGGTGTTGGCGGCGGCGGCAGCAATGCAGTCAATCGGATGATCGAGAATGGTGTTCAAGGCGTGGAATTTATAACGGTAAATACAGATGCGCAGGCACTGCATCTGGCCAAATCCGAACACAAACTGCAGATCGGCGACAAGCTGACTCGCGGTCTGGGAGCAGGAGCGAATCCTGATGTAGGTAAAAAAGCAGCTGAAGAATCCCGTGATCTGATCAGTAACACGCTGAAAGGCGCCGATATGGTATTCGTTACTGCAGGTATGGGCGGCGGTACAGGAACAGGTGCAGCCCCTGTGATTGCAGAAATTGCCAGAGAATGCGGCGCACTGACTGTTGGCGTCGTTACACGCCCGTTCACTTTTGAAGGTCGCAAGCGTTTTTCCCAGGCAGAGCTTGGTATCGAAGCGCTCAAAGAAAAAGTTGATACACTGATCGTGATCCCGAATGACCGCCTGCTGGAGATTGTCGACAAGAAAACTCCAATGCTGGAAGCATTCCGTGAAGCCGATAATGTACTGCGTCAGGCAGTGCAAGGTATTTCCGACCTGATCGCTGTACCGGGTCTGATCAACCTTGACTTTGCCGATGTTAAAACCATCATGACCGAGCGCGGCTCTGCACTGATGGGTATCGGTGAAGCAACAGGCGAGAACCGGGCAGCAGAAGCAGCACGCAAAGCCATCATGAGCCCACTGCTGGAGACTTCTATCGAAGGTGCGCGCGGCGTTATCATGAATATTACAGGTGGCAACAACCTGTCCCTGTATGAAGTCAATGAAGCAGCCGAAATTGTAATCAGTGCGTCCGATCCGGAAGTAAACATGATCTTTGGTGCGATTATTGACGAGAATCTCAAAGAAGAGATCAAAGTTACAGTTATTGCGACTGGTTTTGAACACAAACCGGCACAGCCAATGCAGCCGGCACGTCGTCCATCTTCGTCCCAGCCGCAGCAACAACAGCAGCCAACTTCCGGCGAAGCACCTGCTGAAGAAAAAGCGCCTAGTCCGCGCCAATTCAGCAATAATCAACAGCCGAGCGGAGACCAGCTGGATATCCCGACTTTCCTGCGTAACCGTTCCCGTCATAAAAACGACTAGAACCGGTAACACAAGCAGCAGGACACCGATCGTAATGGTGAATGTATCCGATACAAAGATGTACCTGCATGTTATGGAAAGGACTTGTTTTCTACGGAAAACAGGTCTTTTTCATTTCAGCAGCTTTTATGTCGTTTGTTAAATATTCGTGCAGGTCAAGAGCTGTGCAGGACTGCCGGAAATGAGGTATGTGGATGGAACCGTTTATTCATACAGTAGAAAATAACAGACCGGAATTGTTTAGACTGGACTGTTCAGCATATAGCAGCGGATTGACTGCAGGCTTTACCGGGAGACAGGGTGGAATCAGCCAGGCGCCGTATAATTCCTTTAATCTGGCTTATCATGTGGAAGACCGTGCAGAGGATGTACTGGCAAACCGTAAAATGCTTTGTGATGCTCTTGGCTTTCGTCAGGAAAACTGGGTATGCGGAGAACAGGTACACAGTAACCATATTGAAATCGTCACTGCCGAACATGCAGGCAAAGGCTGGGCGGATCGGGAAAGTGCCTTTCAGGATACCGACGGACTGGTGACCAATGTGCCGGGCATACTGCTGACTTCCTTTTACGCGGATTGTGTGCCATTATATTTTATAGACCCGGTGAATAAGGTCGTAGGACTGGCACATGCCGGCTGGAAAGGCACAGTAGCCGATATCGCCGGAGAGATGATCCGAACGATGACAGAGCAGTATGGAAGCCGTACGGCAGATATACGAACAGCTATCGGGCCTTCTATTGGCAGCAACCATTACGAAGTGGATCACAAGGTAATGGACGCGGTAGATGTTTGGACAGCGAAGCTTGAGGGTAATGGTCAGCAGCTTACATACGCGCGACCGGGCAAGCCGGGCAAAACCTGGCTCGACCTCAAACAATTAAACCGGGAAATCATGATTTTTGCAGGAATACAGCCCCAGCATATCGAAATGAGTACATGGTGTACGTACGAGAACAATAATCTGTTCTTCTCCTATCGTGCAGATGGAGGACGTACAGGACGTATGGCCAGCTGGGTTGGCATAGAAATGGAGTGAACAACAGATTGGGACTACAGGAACGTATTGCTCATGTGCAGCAGCGCATTCAGGCGGTCTGTGAGCACAACAATCGCAGCGCGGATGAAGTTCGGGTTGTCGCTGTAACCAAGTACGTATCGCTGGCAAAAACAGCAGATGTACTGGATGCAGGACTGATGCATCTGGGAGAAAACCGCTGGCAGAATGCCCAGGCAAAATGGGAAGCACTGCATGATCGCGGTGTATGGCATTTTATCGGTCATTTGCAGACCAACAAAGTCAAAGACGTTATTGGCAAATTTCAATATATTCATTCTCTGGATCGTTTGTCACTGGCCAAGGAACTGGAAAAAAAGGCCGCTGAACTGGGTATCCATGTCAATGTATTTGTACAGATCAATATTTCCGGTGAAGAGTCCAAGTATGGGCTCGCAGCGGAAGAGGCACCCGCTTTTCTGGAATCCCTGCAGCAGATGCCGCATCTGAATGTGGTTGGACTGATGACGATGGCACCCGAAGTAGACGATGCGGAACAGACACGTCCCGTATTCCGTGGTCTTCGTGAACTGAGAGATCGGCTGAATGAACAGAAGCTGACGGAACAACCGATAGAGCATTTGTCGATGGGCATGTCGGGCGACTTTGAGATAGCAATTGAGGAGGGGGCGACCTTTGTACGCCTTGGCTCCATTCTGGTGGGTAAAGAGGAGGATTAACGATGGGTGTAATGAATCGCTTTATGAACTTTTTGGGGCTTCAGGAAGAAGAGGAAATTATAGAACGCGAGCAGATTATTGAGGAAGATGATGAGCCTCGTGAAACTTCTCCGTCCGATCTACGTAAGAACAGTAGAGCGAACAATGTCGTTAGTATTCATTCACAAAAAAATGTAAAAGTCATTTTGAATGAGCCGCGCAGCTATGACGAAGCGCAGGATATTGCAGATCATCTGCGTTCGCACCGTTCAGTCATAGTTAATCTGCAGCGCGTTCGTACAGATCAGGCGCTGCGTATTATTGATTTTATGAGCGGAACAGTCTATGCACTGGGCGGCAGCATTTCCAAGATCGGCGGTAACATTTTCCTGTGCACACCGGATACGGTGGAGATTGAGGGCACAATCGCGGAGATACTTGGTGAAGATTTCGATTATAACAAGATGAGGTGATAGGACTTTGGGTACGCTTCTTACGGTATTATACTATCTGTACCAAATTTATACGTACATGCTTATTATCTATATTCTGCTGTCCTGGCTGCCAAGCGCACGCGAAAGTTCATTTGGACAGCTGCTAGGACGACTGGTGGAGCCTTATCTGGCGCCGTTTCGTCGTTTTATTCCGCCGATCGGCGGGGTACTGGATATTTCGCCAATCGTGGCGCTGTTCGTACTGAATCTGGCATTTAGCGGATTACAGTATTTGTTGATTAGTCTGTTCTCCTAAAAGGAATTGCTATTTTTCTGTTGGAGACATGCACGACATTCATAGGATATAACAAATTGGCGATGATAGTCGTCAAAAGTACAGGAGCGATCGCAGGATCATTCCATGAAAGGTAGTAACCACTCATGCATAGTAATATTCAACATCATTTTCATCCGGATGAGCGGGAGTTTGTAGAACGGGCTGCGGAATGGGTTCATAACGCAGCCCGTTATCATGAGCAGAAACTAACCGATTTTCTGGATCCGAGACAGGCATATATTCTGTCTACGCTGATTGCCAGAGAACCGGATGTTCAGCTGCGTCTGGAAGGCGGTTCACCGCATGCCGAGCGCAAGCGGGCATTGATCGGTCCGGACTATCTGGATCTGGAATCGGAAGATATGCAATTGGAAGTATTATCGGTCACTCCCGAGGGCCAAAAGTTCACTGAACTGGAGCATGGCGACTATATGGGTTCTATTCTAGGACTTGGTATCAAGCGCGGTAAAGTGGGAGATATCCATGTACTGGAGGATGGCTGCCATACTGTCGTGGCTTCGGAGATTGCTTCCTATCTGCATTTGCATCTGACTCAGGTTCATCGACTGCATGTGATGACCGAGCTGCTGCCGACAGCAGCATTACGGGCAGCTGTACCGGATATCCAGACAATGGAACTTACTGTTGCTTCCATGCGGTTGGATGGCATTGCCAGTGATGTGTACCGGCTGAGCCGGAGCAAGATTCTGGTGCCGATCAAGGCAGGGCGTTGCCGGGTGAACTGGAAGCCGGAAGAAGATCCTTCCCATCCTCTCAAAGAAGGGGATATGGTCTCTGTACAGGGAATGGGCCGTTTCAAGGTACTGGAGCTGGATGGAGTAACCAAAAAAGGAAGATACCGAGTCAAAATTGGCAAATTTGTGTGATAAACAGTAGGTCTTTCTTTTACGTTTTACCGTATCGGCGGATAGTACACTTTTGCTGGCTGCAGAGGGATAGACATGCTGAGCAGTTCACAGAAGGATAAGCAGGCAGAAGGGGTAACAAAAAACGGACCGTATGCACTATACAGGTCGGTTTTTTTGTACCCGGCTGTGGTCTATGGTGCGAATCATCCGATACTACTAAAACGTAAAGCGGGATGAAGCAGCAGGCGGTATCAGCTGATCTATGCTAACATGCAGTCTTTCGGCACAAGAGTATATTCAACGTTGCCGAAATACAGTATGATAGCAGTAATGAGGCAATTTAAGCGGCCTGAATATTATAGGAGGTGTCTATTATGCCATTAACCCCGCTGGATATACATAATAAGGAGTTCTCGCGTCGGCTGCGTGGTTATGACGAAGACGAAGTGAATGAGTTCCTGGATCAGGTGATCAAGGATTATGAGGGAATGATCCGCGACAACAAAGACCTGCAAAACCAGCTGCTGGCTGTACAGGAGCGTCTGGACCATTTCGCCAATCTGGAAGAGACACTCAGCAAAACGATCATCGTTGCGCAGGAAGCAGCAGATGAAGTGAAAAACAATGCCAAAAAAGAAGCGCAGCTGATCATCAAGGAATCCGAGAAAAATGCGGACCGGATCATCAACGAGTCGCTTTCCAAAGCGCGCAAGGTCTCGATGGAAGTGGAAGAGCTCAAAAAGCAAGCTTCCATCTATCGTACCCGTTTCCGCACACTGGTCGAAGCGCAGCTGGAACTGCTCAGCCAGGATGGTTGGGATGCACTGGAGAACCAGACCCGCGAATTGGAGCGTACGAGCAGTGAGCGTCAGGAGCGCAATGAGCGTGAACGCGAACAATGGAATCGCGAACGCGAGCGTCTGGAAGATCGTGAAGCAGAAGAGTCCCGTTCTTCCGGCGATCTGTACTAATATGCCAAAGATCAGGTTGACATTTTCAGCCTGAAGCGCTATAAATATTTTATACCTGTATGTGGATTCCGTTCCGTATACAGCCGACTGTTCCCGAGAATGAGGAGACAGTTGGTGACAGTGAATACATTGCTATAACTTATAAATTCAGTGATGGGGCCAGTACAGGCTGTCATTGTTCCCAGAGAGTTGGCGGAAGGTGCAAGCCAATGAACAATGCGCTATGGAAAATCTCCCCGGAGAAGCGCGGCTGAACCATAATTGCAGTAAGCCAAGCCGGATTGCCTGTCGTTAACAAGGCACCGCATAGTATAGTGCGGGTACAAGTGTCATTTTATCTGTGGGGATTTATTTCTGCAGCCACAAGTACATTTCATGGATGATTCAGCTCTTTTACAGGCTGATTTCCAAAAAAAAGTACAGTAGGCCAGGAAAAGATTCTCAGCTTCGAAAGCAAACAGATAAGGTGGAACAAGGGTGGTAACGCGAGCAGCCTCGTCCCTTTTTGGGATGGGGCTTTTTTATGTTCTGGAACAGGCTGATTATAGCGGAGAACGTACACGAGATGAGCAGCCAGTATAGATAACCAGACCGAAGATCGCAGTAAAATGAACAGATCGAAAGGATGAAATGGACATGCAAAAAGTGGATATCAAAGAAAAAGCACGGGCACGCGACCTGCGTATCCTGAATAAGTGGAATAGCGAGCGTACTTTCCAACGCTCCATCGAGAGCCGCGAAGGCAAGCCGAACTTCGTATTTTATGAAGGACCGCCGACTGCAAACGGTAAACCCCATATTGGTCACGTACTCGGCCGGGTAATCAAGGACTTTATCGGTCGTTACAATACGATGAAGGGATACCGCGTTGTACGTAAAGCAGGCTGGGATACTCACGGTCTGCCGGTAGAACTGGGCGTACAGAAAAAGCTGGGCATTTCCCACAAATGGGAGATCGAAGACTACGGCGTCGAGAAATTCATCAATGAATGTAAAGCAAGCGTATTTGAATACGAGCAGCAATGGCGCGATCTGACCGAAGCGATCGGCTACTGGACCGATATGGACAATCCATATATCACACTCGATAACAACTATATCGAGAGCGTGTGGAATAACCTCGCTACCATTCACGACAAAGGACTAATGTATCGCGGACATCGTGTAAGTCCTTATTGTCCTTCCTGTCAGACAACGCTGAGTTCTCATGAAGTAGCGCAAGGATACAAAGACGTTAAGGACCTCAGTGCAACAGCCAAGTTCAAGCTGGATGACAGTGGCGAATATGTAGTAGCCTGGACAACTACTCCATGGACACTGCCTTCCCACGTGGCACTGGCCGTTAATCCTGATATGGAATATGCACGTGTTAGCCAGAATGGCGAAGTTTACATCATGGCAAAAAACCTTGTTGAAGAGGTTATGAAAGACAGCAAAGGCGACTATGAAGTACTCAGCACTATGCCAGGTTCTGATCTGGTAGGCAAAACGTATGATCCTCCGTTTAACTATATCAAAGCGGAAAAAGCGAATATCATCCTGGGTGCAGGCTTCGTTACCGATGCAAGTGGTACCGGTATCGTTCATATGGCGCCGGCTCATGGTGAAGATGACTATCGTGTCTGCCGTGAAAACGGAATTACTTTTGTAAATATGGTTGATCTGGAAGGTAAATTCGTGGACGCGGTAACGGACTTTGCCGGACGTTTTGTCAAAGATTGTGATGTGGATATTATCCGCTACCTGTCCGAACACGGACGACTGTTCAGCAAAGAAAGATACGAGCATAGCTATCCGTTCTGCTGGCGCTGTGATACACCGCTGCTCTACTACGCGATGGACAGCTGGTTTATCCAGACCACAGCGATCAAGGATCAGCTGATCGCCAACAACAACGAAGTGAACTGGTATCCAGGACACGTACGTGAAGGCCGTTTCGGGAAATTCCTGGAAGATCTGGTCGACTGGAATATCAGCCGTGACCGTTATTGGGGTACGCCGCTGAACGTATGGGTATGTGAGGAGACCGGTGAGCAGTTTGCACCGCACAGCATCGCTGAACTGCGTGAACGTGCGATCGGTGATGTACCGGAGAACCTGGAACTGCATAAACCATATGTGGATGATATCAAAGTTCGCAGCTCCTGCGGCGAGTATGAAATGAAACGTACACCGGAAGTCATCGATGTATGGTTCGACAGCGGCTCGATGCCGTTTGCCCAGCAGCATTATCCTTTTGAAAATATGGAGACCTTCGAGCAGCAGTATCCGGCCGATATGATCTGTGAAGGGATCGACCAGACGCGCGGCTGGTTCTACAGCCTGCTGGCGGTATCGACTCTGATGACCGGCAAAGCGCCATACAAAGCGGTTATGGCAACCGGACACGTACTGGATGAGAACGGACAAAAAATGTCCAAGTCCAAAGGTAACGTTATCGATCCTTGGGAAGTCATCGAAGAATATGGTACTGATGCATTCCGCTGGGCACTGCTGTCCGATAGTGCACCATGGAACAGCAAACGTTTCTCCAAAAGCATCGTCGGCGAAGCCAAATCCAAAATGATCGATACACTCGTGAATACTCACGCGTTCCTGACGCTGTATGCGACGATCGATGGATTTGATCCGGCAGAGCATCCGTTCCAACCATCGGCACACAAGCTGGATCGCTGGATTGTATCCCGTCTGAACAGCCTGATCGTTCAGGTGGAAAAAGCACTTGCCGTAAATGATTACCTGAATTCTTCCAAAGCAATTGAAGGCTTTGTAGATGAGCTGAGCAACTGGTATATCCGTCGTTCCCGTGACCGTTTCTGGGGAAGTGGACTGACTCCGGACAAACTGGATGCTTACCGCACACTGACCGAAGTGTTGCTGACCACTGCCAAGCTGGTGGCTCCATTTACACCAATGCTGGCTGAAGATATCTATCTCAACCTGAGCAGTGGCGAGAGCGTGCATATGGAAGATTATCCAGTTGTTAATGAGTCACTGGTCGATCTGGAGCTGGAACGTGATATGGAGACAGCACGCCGTATTGTTGAGCTGGCACGTAACGTACGTAACGAGACCGGTATCAAAAACCGTCAGCCGCTGTCCGAGCTGATCGTATCGCTGGACAAAGACTTTGATCTGGCATCCTACGAAGAGATCATCAAGGACGAGATCAACGTCAAAGGCATCCGTACCGAGCACGACGATGCAGGCTTCGTCGATTTCAGCTTCAAGCTGAATCTGAAAGTAGCCGGTAAAAAATACGGTAAAAACGTAGGCTTCCTGCAGAATTTCTTCAAGGAGATGTCTGCCGAAGAGACTCGCAAAGTAGTCGCAGCCGGTGTACTGAATATTACTTCTCCGGAAGGTGAAGAACTGCATGTGACGAGTGAAGAATTGCTGGTAGAGAAAAAAGCCAAATCCGGCTTTGCTTCTGCATCCGGTTATGGTCTGACTGTTGCACTGAATACGGATATCACGCCTGAGCTGGAACAGGAAGGCTGGGTTCGTGAAGTGGTGCGTACTGTTCAGGATTATCGTAAAAAGCTCGACCTGCCAATCGAGAAGTACGTTCATCTTACTCTGAATGTGAGCGATGAACTGCGCGGAGCAATCGAAGCTTTTGATCATGTACTGCGCGAGAATGTACTCGTAACCGACGTGACATTTGGCGAAGTGGAAAACATGGAACAAGTAGAACTGGTTGGTCAAAAAGCAGGTATTCATATTTCCTGATACATGATGCTCATTAAAATGTAATGAACGTTATAGAGTAATAGATTAATATCGCAAGTAATAGGTACTATAACTAAAAATCCCTCCTCGCAAAAAATGGGTACGCTATTAGCGGATAGCATACCTATGGAACCCGAGGAGGGATTTTCATAACTATACATATAAATGCATACAGATCATATAACTGGATATAAAATAAGCATAACTGCTCCAACATAAGTAAAATGAATACAATACTGAAGCTTACTCGTGTGATTGTAAGAAACCAGCATAAAATCGTGAGGCTTATTATATGTTAAGCCGATCTGCAGTCGATCAATAGACGCATCATTTCTCCCTATGCTACAATAGGAAAAGCTGTGTTCATGATGCAAACGGACAAAATGATAGTTAATATCCGCTGCCGCCGGCACAGGGATTGAACAAACAGGGTGGAGGATGAACGTGATCTATTATGTAATTGCGCTCGTGGCTATTATTATCGACCAGATCAGCAAATACTTTGTGGCCACACGAATGGAGCTAAGAGAACAAATTCCGGTAATCGGTGACTTTTTCCTGATTACATCACATCGTAATCAGGGTGCTGCTTTTGGTATTTTGCAAAATCAGCGCTGGTTTTTTATCGTTATTACTATTGTCGTTGTAGCTGCGATCGTATGGTATATCCAAAAGGTGAAATCACGTCCGGATAAGCTGTTGCCTTTGGCATTGTCGCTTGTGCTTGGCGGAGCGGTCGGCAATTTTATAGATCGTGCACGTATGGGTGAAGTCGTCGATTTCTTTCAGTTTAACTTTGGAAGTTACACCTTCCCGATCTTTAATGTAGCGGATTCCTGTATTGTTGTCGGTGTGGCGCTCATTATTCTGGACGCGCTGCTGGATATGATCCGCGAGAAGAAACAGCCTGTTAATCAGGAAGAGGAGAATGTATAAGTGAGCAAGCAGGACAATCATAATCAGACCGAGGGTCTGGAAACAACAGAAGAGATGGATACGCTGGAAATAACAGCGGAAATGGATGATATGCTGGAAGACGGCGAAGAAGCAGGCGCGGAAGTGCTGGAATGGACAGTAACTGCCGATGAAGCCAAAGCACGTATCGATAAATATATTGCAGATCGTCTGCCGGAAGGCATTTCCCGGTCCCAGGTACAGCAGTGGATTAGTGGCGGTCACGTAACTGTGAATGAGCAGCCTGTCAAAGCCAATCGCAAACTGGTAGAAGGCGAGCAAGTTGTAGTACGTGTACCGGATCTGTCGGCGGTAGAGATTGAGCCGGAAGATATTCCATTGAATATTGTATATGAAGACGCGGATGTAATCGTGGTGAACAAAGCACGCGGAATGGTTGTTCATCCGGCAGCAGGACATTCTTCGGGTACGCTGGTGAATGCGCTGATGCATCATTGTACCGATCTGTCCGGTATTAATGGCGAGCTGCGTCCAGGCATTGTACATCGGATCGACAAGGATACCAGCGGACTGCTGATGGCTGCCAAAAATGACAAAGCCCATGCTTCCCTATCTGCTCAACTGAAAGACCATACCGTTACACGCAAATACATTGCACTGGTACATGGCAATATCGAGCATGATCATGGTACCATCGATGCGCCGATCGGCCGCGCTTCCCAGAACCGCAAAATGTTCACAGTAACCGATCGCAATGGCAAGCGCGCAGTGACCCATTTCGCGGTAACCGAGCGTTTTGGTGACTTCACGGTAGCCGAGCTGCGTCTGGAGACTGGGCGTACGCACCAGATTCGTGTGCATATGAAGTTTATTGAGCATCCCTTGGTGGGTGATCCTATGTATGGACGCGTCCGTGCCAAAGCTTCTTTTGTCAAAGGACAGGCACTGCATGCAGCCATCCTCGGATTCGAACATCCGACTACAGGTGAATATATGGAATTTGAAGCGCCTATTCCAGAGGATATGGAGCAGGAGCTGCACGCACTGCGCAATCGTTAATACCATCCTTTATCCGGATTCAATGAATAAAGTGAATACGAAATAGCCTGTTTACAAAGTCTGTCATTCCGCTCAGGAAGGCAGGCTTTTTATTTTTTGCAGATAAGCAGATAATAGAAGGAAGATCAACAAGTGAAAATATTCCCAAGCAAGTTGGTACATCAGATAGGGGTTCAGAAAGATACATAACAGGCATACCTTAACCAGGATAAAAAATGATAAGGTTGACAGGTGAGATCCTTTCTGTCATAATTCAATGCAGATGAATAAGCACCTTTAATTCAGTCCCGTGAGACTGGCAAGGTAACGTGAATGATGTTCACTGTAAGTACACCCTCTGATGGAGCGGTGATGTTACAGTGCGTCTGAGTATGACAGTCATGACTGCGGTCGATGACTCGAGACTCCTTGCCGTTTTGGGGCAGGGAGTCTTTTTTTATATCCTGTACCCAGATGGCCAGAGATTTCGAGATTATCATAACAGTCGAATGTTAACCACGGGGCCTTAGGTGTACGAAGCACAAACCCGAGGAGGATATGAATCATGACAATGGATACACACATTATCATGGACGAGACGGCTATCCGCCGTGCTCTGACCCGTATAGCACACGAGATTTTGGAAAAAAACAAAGGGATTGAAGATTGTATTATTGTCGGTATTCGGACTCGCGGTGTCTACCTGGCGAGACGTATGGCAGAACGTATACAGGAAATTGAAGGGGCCACCGTTCCTTATGGTGAGCTGGATATCACTGGTTACCGGGACGACCGCAAGCAAGAGCAGACAGAATTGACAGGCCATACCATGCTGACTCCGGAAAATCTGAATATTAGCGGCAAAAAAGTGATCCTGTTCGATGATGTACTCTATACCGGCAGAACGATCCGTGCAGCGATGGATGCACTGATGGACTGCGGCAGACCCGAGCAGATTCAGCTGGCGGTACTGGCTGATCGCGGCCACCGGGAACTCCCGATCCGGCCTGACTATATCGGTAAGAACGTACCGACTTCCAAATTGGAAGAAATCGAAGTTCGCCTGAGCGAAGTGGACGGCAGCGATCAGGTCAACATTATGCAAAACCGGGAGGTGACTGTATGATCATGGCAGTACCTACACTGAGTCAACGCAGTCTTCTCGGTCTCAAAGGCATGAGTGCTCATGAACTGACATCGATTCTGGACCGGGCAGCCTACT
The DNA here is from genome assembly GCF_001421015.2 of Paenibacillus bovis. Classification (NCBI taxonomy): domain Bacteria; kingdom Bacillati; phylum Bacillota; class Bacilli; order Caryophanales; family Paenibacillaceae; genus Paenibacillus; species Paenibacillus bovis. Next base: position 4,200,730 of record NZ_CP013023.1, on the reverse strand, counting down.
GGGATGCCCACACGGAAAAGCAGGTATCGGTTCTGCAATCCAAATTCGTCGCGAATATGTTTTTCGAGAACAGCACCCGCACCCGTTTTTCTTTTGAAATGGCAGAGAAACGTCTGGGTGCCGAAGTACTGAACTTTACGGCTGCCGCTTCCAGTGTGGAAAAAGGCGAGTCGATCTATGATACTGTACGTACACTGGAGAGCATGGGCATTGACGCGGGCATTATCCGCCTCAAGCCTGCTGGTGTACTGCAGGAGCTGGCAGCCAAAGTAGGCGTGCCGCTGATTAACGCAGGGGACGGTAACAACGAGCACCCGACACAGGCATTATTGGATTTGTATACGATGCGTAGCCATTTTGGCGAAGTGAAAGGGCTGCATGTCGCGATTATCGGCGATATTCTGCATAGCCGGGTAGCACGCTCCAACTACTGGGCACTCCAAGCCCTGGGCGCCAAAGTCAGCTTCTGTGCGCCGGATAATATGAAGGCCGAAGATCTGCCGGATGCGCATTATATCAGCATGGAAGAAGCACTGCAGGCTGATGTGGTCATGATGCTGCGTGTACAGCTGGAACGCCATGCGACAGGGATGCTCAAGTCAGCCGAAGATTACCGACTGCAATATGGACTGACCGAAGAACGTGCTGCGCGAATGAAAAAACATGCAATCATTATGCATCCGGCTCCGGTTAACCGGAATGTCGAAATCGACGATGCACTGGTTGAAAGTGCACAATCCAAAATCTTTACCCAGATGCAAAATGGTGTGCCGGTACGCATGTCTGTGATCGAACGCGCGCTGCGTAATTAACTCATACAGTACGGAATGACTGAATAGATATCAGGTATCCGCTTCTGTAGAAAATAAGCAGCAGAGCGGATACCGAAAATACATGAGCGCATCCACCCGGGAATCAGGGATGGTTGAAGCCTACTTTCGGAGGTCAATGATGACACTTTTCATAAAAAATGCGAATGTACTGAACGGACAAGGACAGCTGGAAAGCACACATGTATGGATAGAATCCGGCAGGATCAAAGGAATATTCCCCGGAACGACTTCGGTCGGCGAGATTCTGATTTCTGCCGAGGATAAGCAGATTACACAGATTGATGCATCCGGCAAGCTGCTCACACCGGGATTGATCGATATGCATGTGCATCTGCGCGAACCGGGCTTTGAACACAAAGAAACGATAGCAACAGGAACACAGGCTGCGGCTAAAGGCGGGTTCACGACAATCGCTTGTATGCCAAATACCAAGCCGGTAACAGACAAACCCGAAGTCATACAGCTTGTACTGGACAAAGCAGCAGAGGCAAATGGCGTTAAAGTACTGCCTTATGCAGCGATTACGTATAATGAACTCGGACGCGAGCTGACCGATTTTGCCGCACTCAAGCAGGCGGGCGCGATCGGATTCACGGATGATGGTGTAGGTGTACAGAATGCCCAGATGATGAAGGATGCCATGACACTGGCTGCTTCTATGGACATGCCGGTTATCGCTCACTGTGAAGACGATTCCCTGGTAGTCGGCGCACCAGTAGCCGAAAGTGAATTTGCCCGCAAGCATGGACTCAAAGGAATACCTAACGAATCAGAAGCGATCCACGTCGGCCGCGATATCCTGCTTGCAGAAGCAACCGGCGTTCATTATCATGTCTGCCATGTCAGCACCGAGCAGTCGATCCGGCTGATTCGCATGGCCAAATCGATCGGTATCAACGTTACAGCTGAGGTATGTCCGCATCATCTGATCCTCTCCAGTGAAGATATTCCCGGTCTGGATGCCAACTGGAAAATGAATCCGCCGCTGCGTTCGCCGCGTGATGTGGAAGCCTGCATCGCTGCGCTGGAAGACGGTACGCTGGATATGATCGTTACCGACCATGCACCGCACAGTGCCGAGGAAAAAGCAAAAGGCATGGAGCTGGCACCGTTTGGTATTACCGGGTTCGAGACAGCTTTCCCGCTTCTCTATACCAAGTTTGTCAAAACCGGACGCTGGTCACTCGAAATGCTCGTGCAGCGTATGACAGCAGACCCGGCAAGAGTATTCCGTCTGGAAAGTGGACGTCTGGAAAAGAACGCGCCTGCTGATCTTACCCTGATTGATCTGGAAGAAGAACGGACTGTAGATCCTGCAGATTTTGCTTCCAAAGGAAAGAATACACCCTTTACAGGATGGAAGCTGCAAGGCTGGCCAACGATGACGATTGTAGACGGTCAAGTCGTGTGGGCACAAGAAGTTATAACTCCTAGTGCATAAATATACTATAATGTGATATAATTATTCATAGAGCATACAGAACGGGTGATAGGAACTGTATACCCGTTAATAATAACTTTCGAGAATGACAGAGGAGTGAATCGGAAATGCAGGCAAAATTGTTATTGGAAGACGGTACATTATTTACCGGCCGGAGTTTTGGAGCGGAAGGTGAAACAACAGGCGAGGTTGTATTCAATACAGGAATTACCGGTTATCAGGAGGTACTGTCTGATCCCTCCTACTGTGGGCAGATCGTTACCATGACCTATCCGCTGATCGGAAATTACGGAATCAACCGTGATGACTTTGAATCCGTACGCCCGTTTATTAATGGATTCGTCGTTCGCCGGCATGAGCCTGTTCCCAGCAACTGGCGTGCCCAGTATACAATTGATGAACTGCTGCGGGAATATGGAATTATCGGCATTAGCGATATCGACACACGGATGCTGACCCGTCGTATTCGCCACCAGGGTACCATGCGAGGGATTCTGAGTACAGCTGCTCTGTCGCCGGAAGAACTGATGGAACGTCTGCAGGCGACCAGCTCATCTGTTGATCAGGTCAGCCAGACATCAACCCGTCATATCTACAGTAGCCCCGGTGCCAAGGAACGGATCGTACTGATCGACTACGGTGCCAAGAGCGGTATTATGCGCGAACTGACACAGCGCGGATGCGATGTGGTCGTCGTTCCTCAGGATACGACAGCAGAACAGATTCGCCGTCTGCATCCCGATGGCATCCAGCTGTCCAATGGACCTGGAGATCCCAAGGATGTGATGGCAGCAGCCGGCGTAATTGCCGAACTGCTGGGCGAATATCCGATCTTCGGCATCTGTCTGGGTCATCAGCTGTTCGCACTTGCTTGCGGCGCAGATACCGAAAAGCTGAAATTCGGACATCGCGGCGGCAACCATCCGGTCAAGGATCTAAGCACAGGCCGCTGCTACATCACTTCACAGAACCATGGTTATACCGTCAAGGAAGAATCGATTCAGGGAACCGATCTGGAAGTGACGCATATCAATAATAATGACAAAACGATTGAAGGACTGAAACACAGCAAATATCCGGCATTCTCGGTACAATATCATCCGGAAGCAGCACCAGGTCCATTTGACAACAGTTATCTGTTCGACCGGTTCCTGGACATGATCCGTGAACATAAGCAGCAAAACCCCAAGAAAACACGTCAGGCCGAGATGATGGCCGCTGTGAAAGGAGCTCGCTAAGTATGCCGATAAATAAAGAACTCAAAAAAATCCTCGTTATAGGTTCCGGACCGATCGTTATTGGTCAAGCGGCCGAGTTTGACTATGCAGGTACACAGGCCTGCCAGGCACTCAAAGAAGAGGGCGTAGAGGTTGTACTGATTAACAGCAACCCAGCAACGATTATGACTGATACGAATATGGCGGATAAAGTGTATATCGAGCCAATCACACTGGAATTCGTTACCCAGATCATTCGTCAAGAGCGTCCGGATGGACTGCTGCCAACACTCGGCGGACAAACCGGTCTGAATATGGCAGTCGAACTGGCACGTGCCGGCGTCCTGGAAAGAGAAAATGTAAAACTGCTGGGTACCCAGCTGAACTCGATAGAAAAAGCGGAAGATCGCGATTTGTTCCGCGACCTGATGCGTGAACTGGATCAGCCGGTTCCGGATAGCACGATCGTCACTACCCTGGAGGAATCCATTGTTTTCGCCAACGAGATTGGATATCCGATCATTGTACGTCCGGCGTATACACTGGGCGGCACCGGCGGCGGGATCTGTATAGATGAAGAAGAATTGCGCGAGACAGTAGCGGCCGGTCTGCGCTATAGTCCGATCGGACAATGTCTGGTAGAGAAAAGTATCGCCGGCATGAAAGAAGTCGAGTACGAAGTTATGCGGGACGCCAACGACAACTGTATCGTCGTGTGTAATATGGAGAACTTTGACCCGGTTGGCGTACATACCGGTGACAGTATCGTCGTTGCACCGAGCCAGACGCTATCTGACCGTGAATACCAGATGCTGCGCTCTGCCTCACTGAAAATTATCCGTGCCCTGAATATCGAAGGTGGTTGTAACGTACAATTCGCTCTTGATCCGCAAAGCTATCAGTACTACGTCATCGAAGTGAATCCACGTGTCAGCCGTTCCTCGGCGCTTGCATCCAAAGCGACAGGTTATCCGATCGCCAAAATGGCAGCGAAAATCGCCCTTGGATATACGCTGGATGAAATCATGAACCCGGTTACCGGTCAGACATATGCCTGCTTCGAGCCGACACTTGATTATATCGTAGCCAAAATTCCTCGCTGGCCGTTTGACAAATTCACAGGTGCCAACCGCAAACTGGGTACCCAGATGAAAGCAACCGGCGAAGTAATGGCTATCGGCCGTACCTTTGAAGAAGCGATTCACAAAGCGGTACGCTCACTGGAGATAGGTGTTCACCGTCTAAATCTTCCGGGTGCGAATGAAATCGAAGACAGCAAGCTGGATGAACGTCTGACCAAGGCTGATGATGAGCGTCTGTTCCTCGTCGCCGAAGCATTCCGTCGTGGGTACAGTCTGGATCAGATTCAGGAGCTGACCAATATCGACTGGTGGTTCCTGGACAAAATCGAGCGTATCGTCGCTTACGAATCCGTCATTACGATGGAGGATGAGCTGACTGACGAGACCCTATATACAGCCAAGCGTCTGGGCTTTACCGATCGTTCGATTGCTGAACTGCGCCGTCAGAACAAGCCGGAAGACAAGTTCAGCAATGAACATGAGATCCGTGCTTATCGCAAGCAAAACGGCATGATGCCTGTCTTCAAAATGGTAGATACCTGTGCTGCCGAGTTTGAAGCAACAACGCCATATTACTACTCTACATTCGAGACCGAAAATGAAGTTACCCAGGCGACCAAGGAGAAGATTGTCGTGCTCGGCTCCGGACCGATCCGTATCGGACAGGGTATCGAGTTCGATTACTCTACCGTACACGCTGTATGGGCAATCCAGGAAGCTGGTTATGAAGCGGTTATTATCAATAACAACCCGGAGACGGTATCGACCGACTTTAACACATCGGATCGACTCTACTTTGAACCTTTATTCTTCGAGGATGTCATGAACGTTATCGAACAGGAACAGCCGATAGGCGTTATCGTACAGTTCGGTGGACAGACAGCCATCAACTTGGCTGCTCCGCTGCAGCAAGCAGGGGTTCAGATTCTGGGCACCAGTCTTGAAAGTATCGATGAAGCGGAAAACCGCAAAAAGTTCGAAGCGCTGCTGTCCCGTCTGAATATCGCCCAGCCACAAGGCAGCACCGTACTGTCTGTAGACGAAGCGGTTGAGACAGCACAGAAGCTCGGCTATCCGGTGCTGGTGCGTCCATCTTACGTACTCGGCGGACGCGCGATGGAGATTGTCTACTCGGATGAGGAACTGCTGCGTTATATGGTAGAAGCGGTCAAGATCAATCCGGAACATCCGGTATTGATCGACCGTTATATGCTCGGCAAGGAAGTCGAAGTGGATGCGATCTGTGACGGCGATACAGTAGTCGTACCAGGAATCATGGAGCATGTAGAGCGTGCAGGCGTTCACTCCGGTGACTCGATCGCCGTCTATCCGCCGCAGCATCTGTCCGCAGAGCTCAAAGAAAAAATCGTCAATATTACAGTGAAAATTGCCAAGGAACTGAAAACGGTCGGTCTGGTAAATATCCAGTTCGTTATTTTCCAAAATGAAGTGTACGTGATCGAAGTGAATCCGCGCTCTTCCCGTACTGTGCCGTTCCTGAGCAAAGTCACCAATATTCCGATGGCCAATATAGCGACACAGGCAATTCTGGGCCGCAAGCTGGCGGATCTGGGCTATCAGGAAGGATTGTGGCCGGAAAGCGACCATGTCTCAGTCAAAGTACCCGTGTTCTCCTTTGCCAAGCTGCGCCGCGTAGAACCAACACTCGGACCGGAAATGAAATCTACCGGTGAAGTTATGGGCCGCGATTTGCTGTATGCCAAAGCGCTGTACAAAGGCCTGATCGGTGCCGGTATGAAAATACCATCTACAGGTGCACTGATTGCTACCGTAGCCGACAAAGATAAGGATGAAGCGGTTCGTCTGCTCAAAGGATTCTATCGTCTCGGTTACAAAATTATCGCTACCGGCGGTACAGCGGAAGCGCTGAAAGCAGCCAATATTCCGGTAACGGTAGTCAACAAGCTGTCCGAAGGAACGCCGAATATACTGGATTTGATCCGCAGCGGACATGCGAACTTCGTGGTCAATACACTGACCAAAGGCAAAACACCGGAGCGTGACGGATTCCGTATCCGCCGCGAAGCAGTAGAAAATGGAGTCGTATGTATGACTTCCCTCGATACTGTCGAAGCACTATTGACCATGCTGGATACGATCAATTTCTCTTCCTATGCGATGCCTTCCCTAAGCAAGGAGAAGCAGCAGGATAAGGAAAGTCTGAATATCCAGGCAGTCGTTGGTCAACTGGAAGATCAAGAGACCATTCTCAGCTAACTTAGATGATTAATCACATATGCGGCGGACCATACTTGCGTCCGCCGTCATTTGTGTGCGCATATCTGTATTAATACATCCGCTTGGATATAGTAAAAAAAGCAGGATAGAAAAAGGAGTGGAACGATGAGTCAAGCTCTACATACGGCAGCCCGTCGGTTGATCGTCGCACTGGATTATCCAAATACAGAACAAGCCGCACAGTTGATCACCCATCTGGAAGGCATTCCCTGTTATATTAAAGTAGGTATGCAGCTGTTTTACACAGCAGGGCCTGATTTTATTCGCGATCTGAAATCCAGAGGCTATTCAGTCTTTCTGGATCTGAAAATGCATGACATTCCCAATACTGTCAAAGGCGGTGCTCACAGCATTACCCGTCTTGGCGTTGATATGTTCAATGTGCATGCTGCTGGCGGACGCCAGATGATGGCAGCCGCTGTAGCCGGAATGGAACAGGCAATATCCGAAGATTCCAGTCTGCGGCGTCCTGTGCTTATTGCTGTGACCCAGCTTACCAGTACATCGCAGGAAGTAATGAATCGGGAAATCGGCATTGCCGGCAAAGTGGAAGATACCGTCGTCCATTATGCACAAATGGCCCGGGAAAGCGGACTGGATGGAGTCGTTTCTTCACCACTCGAAGGTCCGGCAATCAAGCAAATCTGCGGAAAGTCCTTTGTCACCGTTACCCCTGGCGTTCGTCCGACAGGCAGTGCTGCCGGGGACCAGACACGGATCATGACACCTGGACAGGCTATAGCAGCAGGTAATGATTATCTGGTTGTAGGTCGTCCGATTACCGGTGCAGCAGACCCGAGAGAAGCTGCCGAACAAATCATAGAGGAGATGAGTAATCATGTTAACGATTGAAGAAATTCCAGCTCATATTGCCGCAGCCTTGCTGCAGATTGAAGCGGTCGCACTGCGTCCGCAGGAGCCTTTTACGTGGACATCCGGTATCAAGTCACCCATCTATTGCGACAATCGGCTAACCATGTCCTACCCGTATATCCGTGATCAGATTGCCGACGGATTCGCGATGATTATTCGTGAGCAGTATCCGGATGCTGAAGTCATTGCCGGAACAGCAACAGCCGGTATTCCTCACGCTGCCTGGGTCGCTCAGAAGCTGGATCTGCCGATGGCCTATATCCGAGACAAAGCCAAGGGACATGGCAAACAGAACCAGATCGAAGGACTGATCAAAGAAGGACAAAAAGTAATCGTTATCGAAGATCTAATTTCCACTGGCGGCAGCTCGATCAAGGCTGCGGAAGCAGTACGTGAAGTAGGTGCAGATCCGCTGGCGGTACTGGCTATTTTCAGCTATCAGCTGGACAAGGCCGTACAGGCTTTTGCAGATGCGAACTTGCCGCTGCAGACATTGTCCAACTATGCAGCCCTGATTGATAAAGCTGTCGAAATGGGGAAAATACAGCCCGGTGATCTTAACCTACTGCATTCCTGGAGAGAAGACCCTGCTGCATTTGGTAAATAACAGTATCGTGTAGCTATCACTAAATGCTGCGAACTATAGAACTATATAGCAGCAATATATAGTATCAAGCAGTACAAGACCAATAAGACCAGCCTATGTAAGCATACTATCGTATTCAGACATAGACTGGTCTATTTATTGCGTTCTATCCAGCGAATACATTCGCTATATCTGACAATGAATGAGTATAAGAATAAAGCGGATTACCTTAATCTGCCAGTGGTTGTGAAAAAATATTGACAGCGGTAAATGGGATGCGTTATATTAATTAAGTCGCTGTTTACTTGATGCACCAGAAGAGAATGCTCTTTTTGGTCACAGGGGCCTATAGCTCAGTTGGTTAGAGCTACCGGCTCATAACCGGTTGGTCGGGGGTTCGAGTCCCTCTGGGCCCATAACAAAAAAAGGACAATCCATTGTCAGTTGATGACATTATGGATTGTCCTTTTTGTTATGGAAATATAAATTAACGTCTTCTGCGTCTTTGTAACAGTACAATTAACAGAACGATGACCACAATGATTAATACGAATTTCATGGATCAGCCACCTCCTTAAATCAGCGGCCTTGTTCCAGATCGTATTCCCGAAGGATCAAAAAGGTCTACAGGACGCATTAAATATAAACTTCGGTATAAATAAGTTATTATGCCCAGTGCAGTATCCATGTATACAGTAATATGGAGATAGATACTATTCCATACCCTGCTAATGATTAAATACGGGAAGGCTTGTCTTTATCGGTCTCGTCGTCTTTATCCGTAAAGTCTTCGCGTACCTTGTTTACAGCTTCACCGACAGCCTCTTCCAGCAGATCCTGGGCAGAACGATCGTTATTCGGATCGGGATCAGGGACAGGATCGACACCTGCACCACGTTCTTTATGGGAGTCTTTATATTCATCTGGCTTGTTCATTATTATTCATCCTTTCTGTATCAGCTATTGGTAGGAAAGAAAGTAAAAAAAGAATCAGCGTCTATCAGTGTGACAGATATTCAAACAGATCATAAAAAGAAAGCTATGTTATCGAAATAAACCATTGCATGATAGACTGAATCATTTTACAGGCAAAACCAATCGCAAAAACCATAATAGAGAAGGGACAAAAATAGGCAAAAAGACAAAAAGAAAAGGGGAGCAGCAGAGACTTGAAATGAATTCTAAAAAATATGCTTTACAGAATGCTCAATTTGTTATATTATATGTTGGTGACTGAAACGCGCAGGTTCATATCATGAGATGATATACTACATAGCAATTGATGATAAGTATTCATACACCTGATGTATACAGTACACAAATTATAAATTTGCCGGGGTGGCGGAATTGGCAGACGCACAGGACTTAAAATCCTGCGGTAGGTGACTACCGTACGGGTTCGACCCCCGTCCTCGGCATAGGAATAAAAAGCTCTTTCTCCTTATTAGGGAGAAAGAGCTTTTTTTGATATCAAATTCTTTGTTATACCGTTTTGTATATGTTATTTTATATCATCACTCAGCAGCTAAAGTAATAAAAAAGGATGGTTATGCAGATATAGAAGAGTACGTAATCTACCGGTCAAGGAGTGTAATTATGCAAAATATCAACAATCATGCAAATTATGAAACAAGCTCATCTGGAAGTAACCCTCCACCATCATCCAACAAACTTGCGCTGATCGCTGCTATTCTTGCGGCTATTGCTCTATTGGGTTGTATAGCTCTGGTAGTATGGAATATGAGTCTGAAAAACCAGCTGTCTGCCCTGCAAAAGGAAAACGAATCGCTGCATACCAAAACGGAGACGTTAACCACCCAGCAGAAAAAATCCGATTCAGAACAGGCCAAGCTCAAGAAAATTGCTCTTCTCAGCTATATGTCCCATAACCTCGAAGATGCTGTAGTTACGAATGATTTTGTTATTGATAAGATTTATTTCACAGCCAATAATAGCGGTGAAGTAGAAAGTATTACGATTGACCTGGAAAATCAGCCGATGATGGCGCTGGTCTATGAAGGTGACGGAGTATACAGTATTTCTAACCAGGCAGTGAGTGCCAAAGCCTCCGAACTGATCAAAACAGCAAAAGAATATTATGGCAGCGATAAAGATGTACCTGCTTGGACAAACGATACAACTGTAAAATTGACGGTCAAAAACTATGATCTAGGTGAATATGCCAAAGGTTCCTTTAAATTAGCAGCCGGCAAATAAAGCAGGAAATAAACCAAAAGCAAAACAATAGCTAAAGCGCCAATTACCCGCAAAATTTAAAATTTCAACATATGAAAAATTCATAATAGAAACCAAAAAAAAAAGATCGCGTCCCAACGAAGGGACAGCGGTCTTATTTATGCACAAATACCGTGTCTTTGCGTGAATAGAAGGTTACATTCCCATCTTCGTTTTTCAACATTATGTAATCTTCGGTAATTCGCTCGATGATACCGTGCTCTACACTGAATCCAGGCTGCCAGGCGTAGACCCTTGCTTGAAACAGGGCAGCTGCAAAGAAATGGGCATTGGTCGTTAGTTTGCGTTCCGTGCTTTCGTTCATGGGCGTTATGCACCTCCGTACACAGATAAGATGAAATCATAATAACAGGACAGGATAGATAATGCCACTCCCGGACCGATAGGCGAATCGAAATAGCCTGTTTGTAAGCCTGCTGTCTAATATAGTAACAAACTGTCTCGCCGATCACAATGGAACAGCCACAGCGATAGCAACAATAAAAGGATAACAGATGTTTTTTAACGCAGATCGGAGGGAGTGCGTCCACGAAGCTGACGAAATACCCGGTTGAATGTGCGTACATTGCCAAATCCGGATTCCAGTGCAATATCGATCAGCTTGCGGTCCGATTGCAGGATCAGCTGCTCGGCATGACGAATCCGCAGTTCATTAATATATGTATTGTAGCCTACCCCGGTGACTGTTTTGAAAAAGCGGGAAAAGTGAAAAACACTCATTCCTGCATAATCGGCCCCATCCTGCAGGGTGCATGGCTCGGTGCAATGCTGTTCAAGATGCTCCAGCAGCTCCTGCATGACCTTCAGATGAGCCAGCGTACGAGAATGGTGCCTGCGGATTCCCGGATCGTCTGTGGACAGATAACGAAGCGCCAGGCCGCTCAATTGATGCAGCAGGCCAGTAATGATAATTTCATACTGCGATTCATGATGCTGCACTTCTGCAGCCAGAGACTGGATAATCGGAGTAGCCCGCTGCAAAAACGATTCATTCTGTGAAGCGTCCGAACCGTCTCTGGTTACAAAGCTGGAGCAAAGCTGGCGTTCCTGGGGCCAGCCGGCCGGACTGCCAATTAGCCGTGGATTGAAAATGATCAGCAGGATAGTCGATTTCAGACCGGTGCTGTCATAATAATGAATATCGCCACTGCCGCATAATGCCATTTCTCCTTGATGCAGTACCCGAGTCTCGGAATTAATACCCATTCGAACCGATCCTTCATACACATACATAAATTCAAGATCATGATGCCAGTGTGCCAGAAAATTAATATCCTGAATCTGCATCGCCTGAAAAGGAAACCCACTCTCATAAAAGTATAAGCGGTTCTCGTGAAAAGCTCGCATATGCTCACCCCAACTAAAATGATATGTACGTTCTGGACAAAAGCTCCTGTATTCGATTACTGCTGAGCACACATTGCGTGACTGCCGGAGAATAGGGGTTCTTGTTAAATTACATGAATAGTAGCAAAAATTGTCCATCAATACAACAAAAATGACGCGCAGAGCCTGATCATTTTACCTACAATACATAGTATGTAAGCGTTACAAAAATAAGATCTGGACAGGATCGCATAATAGGAGAATCAACAGATATGACAAAACAGGCATTGATCGTCAGAGGTGGATGGGATGGACATCAGCCGGTAGAAGTATCCGAATTGTTCGCAGAATGGCTCAGAGCAGAAGACTTTCAGGTAGAAATTGCCGATACATTGGATGCTTTTCTGGATGAAGAGCGATTGAAGCAGTTGGATCTGATCGTACCGGTCTGGACCATGGGAGAGATCAGTGATGAGCAGCTGCAACCCGTACTGCGTGCTGTAGCTTCCGGTGTAGGTCTGGCAGGCTGCCACGGAGGCATGTGTGACTCTTTCCGTAATAGTGTGGATTGGCAATTTATGACCGGGTCGCAGTGGGTAGCCCATCCATTCAACGATGGAGTGGAATACGAGGTACGCATGGTCAAAGCGGCAGATAGTCCTTTGATAGAGGGCATTCCCGACTTTACCGTCAAATCGGAGCAGTACTACCTGCATGTCGATCCGACGGTAAACGTACTCGCTACGACTACTTTTGTGATCAGCGACGGTCCTCACTCGGCCAATGGAGAAATCCGTATGCCGGTTGTTTATACGAAGCGATGGGGTCAGGGCAAAGTATATTACAACTCGCTCGGTCACCAGGCGAATATTTTTGATATTCCCGAAGCCAAAGAACTGATGAAGCGCGGATTAATCTGGGCTGCACGATAAACTGATAAAAGGTGGTTATCTCTTTATGGAAAAAGTGAAAATCGGTCTGATCGGCTGTGGAACAATCAGCGATATTTATCTTCAGAATCTGACACATACGTTTGTGAATACAGAAGTGTATGCCTGCGCTGATCTGAATCAGGACAAAGCCAAAGAAGCAGCCGAGAAATACGGAATAAAACATACATGGACAGCAGACGAGATTATCGCTAGCGAAGAAATACAGATCGTCGTCAATCTTACTACGCCAAAAGATCATTTCCAGATTTGCCGTCAGGCACTGGAAGGTGGCAAACATGTGTATGTAGAAAAGCCGCTCTCCCTATCGCCGGAGCAGGGCAGTGAACTAGTGAAGCTGGCAGAAGAAAAAGGGCTATTGCTGGGCGGAGCACCGGATACTTTCCTCGGTGCCGGACTGCAGACCTGCCGCAAGCTGATCGATGACGGATTTATCGGTGAGCCGTTATCGGCGACAGCTTTTATGGTCAATCATGGACACGAGAGCTGGCACCCGGCGCCGGAATTTTATTACAAAAAAGGCGGCGGGCCGATGTACGATATGGGACCTTATTATCTGACCGCGCTCGTCTCCCTGCTGGGACCGGCAGAGCTGGTCAGCGGTATGACCCGTACTTCCTTCAAGCAGCGCACGATTACGAGTGAGCCGTTGTTCGGCCAGATTATTGATGTAGAAGTACCTACACATATTGCAGGAACGATCCAGTTCCGTAGCGGCGCGATTGCCAGTATGATCACCAGCTTTGATGTATGGAGCAGCACGCTGCCACATATCGAGATTTACGGTACGCTCGGTACACTGCTTGTACCTGATCCCAACACATTTGGAGGACCTATCCGTCTGCGTCCTGCCCAGGGCAGCGAATTTATGGAGATTCCGGCTGTCCATCAATATGCAGAGAACAGCCGTGGCATCGGAATCTCGGATATGGCAGACTGTCTGATACATGGAGGGACACCGCGAGCGAATGGACAGATTACCAACCATGTGCTGGAGATTATGCATGCTTTTCATAGCAGTGCCGATTCACGCCGGTATGTGGAATTGACAAGTACCTGTGAACAGCCTCAGCCCCTGCCTTATGGACTGGTTAACGGACATCTGCGCTGAGTAGCGGACAGCAGGTAAATCAGCAGGCTGACATATGGAATATAGAGTCAGAACATCGACTGTTCTTTACGACTATTTTACAGATTGCATATAAAGCAGACGATATCCGCCATACGGTTGATTATTGAATACGAATCATTTTATACGATTTTGGTAATACCTATATCAACCACTGATAAAAATCTTCAATAAAAATCTTCAATAAAAATCATCAATAACAAAAACAGCGACTGCCTCTATAGGGACAGTCGCTATTTTTGTTATATAAATGCACTAATGCAGCGGCAATCACCGAATTATTCCATATATAAGCTGTATGGATCATCGTATCCGACCAGATTTCGTCATCCAAAATAACAATCTATCCGTTTTATTAGATAGAGCTCACGATCCAGCCAGTAGCCACCCTCCAAAAAAAAGCTGAAACCGTAATCGAATTGCATTATGATAAATTTGGGGTAATAACTGAGACAGGTATCAGCGAGCAGGCTGGATACAGAAATTATTGATCGGCAGGATGGCCGATACAGAAAGGATGTCGATGTATGTTTGGTAATGATTGGGATGATATTCTGAAGGAGGAAATGAAGCAGCCCTATTTCCAGGAACTGATGAACTGGCTGGATACGGAATATGAAGAGCATACTATTTATCCTCCTAGGGATTTGCTGTTTCAGGCGTTTCGTCTGACTCCGTATGCAGAGGTCAAAGCCGTCATTCTGGGTCAGGACCCTTATCATGGAGCCGGTCAGGCCGAAGGAATGAGTTTCTCTGTCCAACCGGGAGTGAAAGTTCCGCCTTCGCTGCGCAATATCTACATAGAATTAAAGGAAGACGTTGGAGTCGAGACTCCGAATCATGGTTCATTGGTCAGCTGGGGCCAGCACGGCGTACTGCTGCTCAACACAGCACTTACCGTACGCGCCGGTCAGCCGGCTTCTCATCGGGGCAAGGGCTGGGAGCGATTTACCGATGCAGTGATCCGGCTGTTGAACGAACGCAAGGAACCGATGGTATTCCTGCTCTGGGGCAATCATGCAGCAGAGAAGCAGGTGCTTATCAATACGGATCATCATCTGGTAATCCGCTCAGCACATCCGAGTCCGTTTGCTGCACGCAAAGGATTTTTTGGCAGTCGTCCTTTTTCACAGACCAATCAATTCCTGGAAAAGCATCAGATCGAGCCAATCGACTGGACGATTCCGCAGTTATCCTGAGGAGGACAGCAGATGGAGGTGGAGATGATGAAGCACTGGGAAGGCAAAAAAGTCGTGATTACACGGGATGATGAATATCATTCCAGACTATATGGTACTATACAGCATTGGGATATCGAGAAAAACAGACTTGTGCTGCAGCCAGGTTCAATTCATATTTTGCTGAATGATATTCTGCATATCAAAGAGCTGAAAATGCTGCCCCAGGATCTCAATTCGGCAGCATGGGAACTGAATTCGGTCGGTTATCTAATGAAGCAGCCGGTTCAATTTGATAATGCGATTCTGTTCAGCTCCAAAGTCATGATTTGGAAAGACGATCAGCTGATCGAGCCTTTTGCCCGGCTGGTACGTCATAACCGGGAACGGGTGATTCTGGACGATCATCGTACGTTTACCAAAGCCGATCACCAGTTTGTGGTACGTTCGCGCAAGGGATGCTAGGCAGCATAACAATGGAATTCAACATAGGCATTGACCGACTATCGTCTTTTATACAGGACGATAGTCTTATTTTGGAAATTAAATGGCTTTTTTTACAGCCAAACCTTCAATCTGTCGGTCCTTCCTCCGATATTAGTAAAGGAATGGGTACAGACGATACTATACTAAGGGGAGAAATAAATGACACGTACTGCTAAACTGGGAAATTGGATGCTTGCACTGGTATTGGTCAGCACCATGCTCTTTCCAAGCGGAGTATTCGCGGCAGATACTGCTGCGGTATCACTGAAGTTTGACGATAACAATACGATGACCTTATCACTTGAGGATGACGGACAGGAATTGAATGTATACACTGTGGACGGTTCGGGCGACACAACAGATGTATCCGACAAAGCAACATGGTCTACCAGCAGTGCAGCTGTAGCTACTGTAAAAGGCGGCGAAGTTACACCGGTAAGTGTAGGTACAACTACGATTACAGCCAAGTATGGCGACCTTGCTGCAACCAAGAAAGTGACAGTAACATCACCTTATACCGCGCTCACACTGTCTCCGGCAGCTGGAACCAATGTAACCATTGGCGAACCTGTTGAATTTACAGCAACAGCTACCAAGCAAGACGGAAGTACAGTAGACGTAACCGATAGCGTTACATGGTCTACATATGACATTAAAGTAGCCAAAGTAGTCGAAGGAACAGTCACCGGTTTGTCCCAGGGAACCACTTCCCTGACAGCCAAATATGCAGGTCTGGTAGCAACAAGCGAACTGTATGTTCGTTCTTCGTTCCAGGGGCTGATGCTGACACCGGAAGATGATCAGGTCATGTTCATCGGTCAGCATCCAAAACAGATCGTAGCCGAAGTGGGCGATGCCAGCCGGGTGCCTACGAATGTTACTTCCAAAGTAACTTGGACATCTTCCAACCCGCTGAATGCGACAGTTGAGAATGGCGTCCTGACTCCATGGGTAGAAGGAACTTCTACAATCAAAGCACAATACGAAGACTTTACCAAAACATTCAAAGTAACAGTCTATAAAACGATGACCAAAGTACAGGCGAATGTAGATTCGATCGATCTCGTAACCGGCGGATCGGCAGCCTTGCCAAAAGTAACCGGTACAGCGGTAGATGGTACAACCAAAGATCTCTCCAAACTGGTAGACTGGACGATCGATAGCTCTATCGCATCCGTTACCAGCACCAAAGTAGAAGCTGAAGGCGAAGGCGATACCAATCTGGTCGGTAAAATCGGCGATATGACCGTAACCGTACCTGTTAGTGTCAAAGCCAAAGCACTGACGCTGACACCAAGCGTATCCAGCCTGAGCATCGTAGTTGGCTCTACAGCGACTCTGCCAAAAGTAGAAGCGGTAACAGTAGATGGCAATACGATTGATGTAACAGACGATGTCGAATGGACACTCAGCTCGGATAAAGCACTGATCCAGGAAGGCAAAATCAAAGCGCTCGTTAAAGGCAGTACTTCCCTCAAAGGAACCTACCTCAACAAAAATGTGCGTATCAGCGTTAAAATGGAAAGCAAAATCAGTTCCATTACAGCTACACCTGCGATTATTGATCTGAACCTGAACAAAAGCAAATCGATTAACGTCAAAGGCGTCTATGCCGATGGCAAAAAAGCAACCTTGTCTACTAAAATGAACTGGGTATCATCTAATCCGGCTGTAGCTACTGTCAAAGGAGCAAGTGTAAAAGCAGTTGGTGTTGGTTCTGCGACACTGACAGGCTCTTATCAGGGTCTTACGGCAACAGTCAAAGTCAATGTAACATCCAAGCTGAAAAAGCTGACGATTTCCGAGAAATCCCTGAAGCTGACTACTGGTGATGCCAAGACAGTAGTCTTGACAGCTGAGTACGATACCGGCGAAATTGTGGATGTTACCAAAGCTGCAATCTGGACCACCAGCAAAGTAACGGTAGCGACTGTAAAAGAAGGCAATATTACAGCAGTAGCGAAAGGCTCTTCTTCGATCAAAGCTGATTTTGGCGGCAAACGTGCTTCGGTAACAGTAGCTGTCAAAGATGTCGCAGCTGCCAAGTAAGATAGCTATTATAAACAAAATAAGTATTGGTACGTCTGTAGATCATTAGTCCAAAATTCCAACCCCCTGCTGCAAGAAAGCAGGGGGTTTTTGTTGCCATAGAGGAAAATAACAATCTTTTCCTTGCCAAAAAGCAATAAGCCTTTTAAGATGTAGGAACATAAGTTCTTGTGTGAAATTAAGAGTTCTGATAATCAAAAGGAGGAAAACAATGCTGGATGATCAGGAGAGGAAATTGCTGCGTGTGCTGTATAACTATTTTGCCCGTCAGCGCCGGATGCCTGACTGGCGTGAACTGTCGGCCATGACATATCGCTCAGTCGAGGAATTGGTACATATATTGACTGCACTGGAGAATAAGAATTACATATATTGGGATAACAAAGAGGACCTGGGGACTCTGGTTATGATCGAGGGTTGGGAGCGTCAAACCAGACAGCCACGAACAGCGGTATCGCGCTCAGAGAATGCTTCGTACTGGACACAATATTGATGATTGCGATAAGCTGCAGATTCAGCTGCATCTATACGAGGCAGTATCAGGATCGGCAAATGGAGATAGCTGGGTTGCAGACATCGTTACAGGATTTATACATTCCGCCTATTGTTTATACGGACAGGCGATCTCAGCCGGATAACGGAATAATGACTCTGATTATCCGGGTTTGAAGATCAGCAAGTTAGATATTGACAGTCCTGATGCGATTTGGTATATTACTTCTTGTGATTATTATACGACCTGTTAGCTCAGCGGGAGAGCACTATCTTGACAGGGTAGGGGTCAGTGGTTCGATCCCACTACAGGTCATACCGAGAAAGTCCTTGTATATCAAGGGCTTTTTTCTTTTTTTATAAAGCAAATAATTGGGATCCATGATTCATAAAGAACAGAATGGAGACGGTCTATTCTGTCTTCTTATAGGATAGCTTCAATCTTCGTATTTTTTCCTCTAGATCTATTGGTTAGACATGCTGGTAGATTCACTTCTAACCATAATTTTCTCCCCATTAATATCCAGTTCCCCGTTGAATCGAAATCCGAATTTCTCATATAGATACAGTGCACCTTTATTATCTTCAAAAAGACTTAGATAAATATCGGGTGAACCGTATAGACCTTGCAAATGATCGATTAATGCACTTAGCATGATCGTACCCAGTCCACGTCCTTGATACTTTTCATCAATCAGAAAGCGATCCAGCCATACTCGTCCTGCATTTCCTTCACTAGGAAACCAGCCATACATAGCAAAACCAACAAGTGCATTATCAGCATACAGCCCCGCTGGTTGGTAAAAGGAGCATTCCTTCGCCTCCTCCAGACATTGAGCTGTATTCTCGATATAAGAGGCTTGATTTGGAGCAACACGCAATGCCAGAATAGCCAGAAGATTGGCTGGAGTCACGTTTTTGATTTCTATATTCATAAAGTTCACCTGGATTTCTGAAGACCACGGAGTGGTTCTCCTCATTTTGATTATTATGATTTAGAATAAGGGATATTGTTATAATCCTACCGACAGCTAGATGTTTATTTAATTATGTATATTTTAAAAGAATGAAGGAAGCTACTCCAACCTATCCATCATAATCTGGATCATTATACAGTAGAATATAGACTTGACGAAGTAACAGTGATCGATTTCTGTAATGAGTTTACGGGAACAATATCTGTAATAATATTACACGAGCAACAATTGAATGCATCGTTAAAAATGAATAATACCCGGAGGTAAACGGCATGGACGAAAAAGCGTATGCTTATATTGATCGTACAGCAGAACAAGTATTTCATGTACTGGATAATTACGAAATGGCTCAAAAAGAAGCAAAAGGAACGGTGATCGAATACCGTGGTGAACATGCCGGTGGTTATCCAGTTGTAAATCAGCGACAGCTGATCATTTATGCTGGACGCCGTATCGAAAAAGAGAATCAGCCGATTCCGCCGTATATCCAGGCTGCTATTGACGCACTTTCCTAGTTTTCAAGATTCTGGATACAATATTTTATAGGCTTTTAGTAGCAAGGGCTTTTGGCTTTGTGTATAATTGAAGTTTGAAATTAGAGCAAAACAATAGTCTTTTATGTAAAGGAGCTAACACAATATGGGTCAGCGTTACCGAATTACCCGGGAAATGCAGCAGGGCGATGGAGCACAGCAACCGATCACGCTTGAAGAATGCAAAGCTTATTTTGAATTGCATCCTGATATCGTATATACACCGGTCTTCACGGTCAAAGGAGAAACTACAATGTCGATCGAAGGAGATTTTTTCCTCTGGGAGATCGAAGGAGCTACGATTCCTTTCCGCCATTTTGATGGTGATCTGTATGTATCCGGCATGAATGAAGCGGTTATTCCCAAAATGATCGAGATTGCCAGCGCGCTGCGCGCTGATATTGCCGAAGATTGATAAATACAGCGGCTGAATACAGTTAGCTTATTGCATACTTAGTGCGGTTACACCTTATCCAGCTGACCCCTATCTTGACAGGGTAGTGGTCAGCTAGCTGTATAGCTTAAACACCAAAAATAAACACATTAACTATAGTGGGTCAGGAAAATAAGTCAGGAAGTCAGAGGAAGTCAGCAATCATTTTTGACATCCTGACCTATACACAAAGTTCCTGTCTTGATAAAAAGCTCCTGTCCCCGAATGGCATGGGGCTTTTTATGTTCTCAGCTTCCTTATCCAGAGCATGTAATGAATTATTTCTGAAAATAAATAAAAAAATGTACAAATTACTGTTTTAAATTTACAGTCAGAGGGTGATATTAGATAGACAACGAATTTACAATTTTGGAGGCATGAGAAACGTGGAAAACAGAAACGAACAGTATGAATTTAACATAGAGAACGAAATGGATTCCTTTATGATGCAAGTGAGTCAAATCGTTAAAAATCGTGATAACTCGGATCTGGCTGTACGAGGCAAAGTGACTCAGCTTCTTAGTCAGTATATGGAAGCCAACTAAAACAATCATCTAATATGGCATCGTAACCATGGATTATATCCTGGCTACAGATCATGCCTATAACCTACAACGTGCAGTTCTGGATATCGAACAGATATCGGGCTGCACGTTTTGATTTTATTGCCAGTCTTTCGGTGTAAATGAAGGGGAGACCGGATTGCACTTAAATTTTGCTGCTTTTTTTGTTATGATACATAGATTATGAACAAGTCTGCTATACTAACCAAGCTGATCGGATACAATTACCGGCTGCCGGTGGATACATATAGGATTGCGCCGTATCGTTATGCAGGAAAGGAGAGCAATTATAATGAAAAGAAAATATCCTGCTGCTTCGACATCTAAATATTGGACGATACAGTCCCTGTCTGCCTGGGAGCAAGCTCAGCAGACAGGCTTTTTGGAAGGGCATATCGATCATATCTCCTATCCGGAAGCTTATCACTGGATGATGGATCAGATGACGGAACGGTTGCCTTTTTATGATGGCAGCTATCCGGTATGGGTATGGAAAGAAAAGCCCGATCTGCTGCAACTGAATCATTTTACCGGCCGCGAACAATGCGTGTGTCTGACGCTGTCTCTGCATCCGCTGAATGTACTGTTGTCGGATTTTCAAGAATGGCATTCGGTATTAAATAATACATTTAATGCGGTGGATCACATAGAGTGGGAGGAATTCCGGACGGGCTGTTCGACGCTAACCAAGGAACAGAGCTGGCTGCGTATCTTCGATCTTGATCGCCTGAAACATGAGGAGGACAGACGCTTGCAGGGAGTCACCGGTCGTGTACGCCTGCAGCAGGTTCTGAAAGCCGAATACCTGGTCGAGCCAAGTCTGGCGAAACGGTATTATTATTGCTAACCGGATACCAAGATTAGGCAAAGGGCCAGAAGATTACATAGAAGATGAGCTGAATTGGAATACGTGAGTAGAATCGCTGACGGAATCCTGTAGATTGCCTGACACAATCATCATAAAGACACAATGAGAGTACCGGCTTAAAGAGAGGTACTCTTTTTGTGATATGGTATCTAAGTATGCAATGCAAGTATGTTTTAGAATATGTATTTGACTATATTTAAAGTGCTGAATATTGATATTGTCAGACTAATCTGCCTAGTTAGCGGTGGGATTGTCAAAGTATATTCATATTTATTTTATTCAATATACCATACAGGGGTATAGTATATAGAGAGAGGGGTAAGGAAATACAAAGTATTAAAAGAAAAATAAAACACAAAAAAGGAGCATGAAATTATGAGAAAAGCGCTAATGTCTGCCGGAATCGTTACACTGCTTATTATGACTGGCTGCAGCAATAGCGATGCAACCCATTCTGCTGCAACCGACAAAAATGCATCAAATACTGTACAAGGTGAAACGGCACCTGATGATTCCATGGCGATGGGAAATGAGACTGCCGGCGGACAGATGCATCACTCCGGCTCTGCGGAACTGCCAGCAGGTCTGCAAACTGCCCAGAATCCTGAATTTCCAGTAGGAACTACTGTTATAATGAATATGGATCATATGCCGGGTATGAAAGGTGCACAGGCTACGATTGCAGGAGCATATGATACAACAGTCTACAGTGTATCGTATACGCCTGTTACGGGAGGAGAACCGGTCAAGAATCATAAGTGGGTTATTCATGAAGAACTGCAGGATGCCGGTCAGTCTCCACTCAAGCCGGGAAGCAAGGCAATACTGAATGCAGATCATATGCCAGGCATGAAAGGCGCTCAGGCAACTATTGATTTGGCGCAGCAGACTACCGTCTATATGGTCGACTATACACCAACTAACGGCGGAGAGCCTGTCCGGAATCATAAATGGGTTACCGGCGAAGAATTGTCTGCAAAATAAGCAGGATAGCCGCTGAACTGATTCAATTGTATAAACAACGGATATACAATATATGCAGGAGATCAATGATATCCCTCGATAGATAAGCTGCTATTGTTTATTTCGGGGACTGTATATTAATATGAATACAGCGTTACGCTTTTACCAAGCAAGCCTTTTGCGAGAGGCTTGCTTTATTTGGGCCGTATGTGCAGAATAGACAGGGGCCCGAACCCACTACATTTATACAGGAGGTCCCATGGCGCAGTTTACATATACAGGGTTGCTTAATCGGACAATGGAAATCTACGAACAGCATGGAAGCGCAGAAGCGTATCATTTTATAACAGAGCATCAGGCGGATGGGGTCGGCAATCCGGCACAGATCTACAATCTGCGCTATAGTCTGGCTACGGCTGCAGATATGCATGAGGAAGCATTGCAATTACTCCGGGAAGCGATAGAGCAGCAGGAGTACTGGTATTCTCCGGAATACCTGATGGAAGAAGAAATGCTGGAGCCTTTGCGGCACGATCCCGAGTTTGAGCGGCTGATTGGAATCTGCCGGGTCCGCGAAGCGCAGGCTCTCACCGAAAATAGTGCCAAGCTGAATATTGTGTTGCCTGATCAGGAAAAGCCGGCAACTGCATTCCATACGATCTTTGTCCTGCATGGAGAACAGGAGAATATGGATATCGTGCAGCCTTACTGGAGCTCTCTGCTCGATCGAAACTACAAGCTGGCATTGCTCCAGTCTTCCCAGATTCAGTTCTCAGGAGCGTATGACTGGGTGGATATCGATACCGGAATGGAAGAACTCAAGCAGTCCATGGAAGAGCTCGTTCGTATCGATAATCCGCAAATGGAGATTCGGGATTGTCTGCTGCCCGAAAACGCGTTGCCTTCCGGTAAAAGACCTATTCTGGCAGGGTTTTCTGCCGGTGCCAGAGTGGCAATGAATACAGCGGCTGAATATTCATCTGGTGTACGAGGGCTGATCCTCGTCGCTCCCTGGATGCCTGATCGGGAAGAATGGGAATTGGGATTGAATGCCTGGAAAGAGCATGGCGTGAAGCTGTATATGATTTGCGGCGAGAGTGACGAAGAATGTCTGCCTGGTGCACAGGAACTGGCAGAAGCGCTGGACTTCAAGGGTATTCCATATGTATTCAAAAATATAACCGGTCTGGGTCACGATTATCCGGCCCATTTTAACCAGCTCTTGCAGGAAGCTGCGGCATTTATCGAAGGCTAATGCGCCAATCTCCTTTTATTTTCAAATGGAATCGAAAAAGTTATAATCAGATATAGATAACAAAATGATTAGACAAGACATATCGTGAATGGACAGAGGGAAGAGTGAACGGAGTGAAGATAGGAATTTTTGATTCCGGTGTTGGCGGTTTGACCGTGATGCATGAAGCGTTAAAGCTGATGCCGAACGAAGATTATGTATTTTATGCGGATACCCGGCATGTACCTTATGGAGAAAAGTCCAAGGATGAAGTCCGGCAGTATGTGATCGAGGCTGCAGATTATCTGGCTGCTCAGGATATCAAGGCACTCGTGATCGCCTGCAATACAGCGACCAGTATCGCTGTAACAGATCTGCGGCAAAGATATGACTTTCCGGTAATCGGGATTGAACCGGCTGTCAAACCTGCAGTGCAGAATAGTATTATCAAGCATAAAAAAGTATTGGTGTTGGCGACCCGGCTAACGTTGAATGAAGAGAAGTTCCATAATCTGGTCAAAAGTATCGATACCGAAGATATTGTGGAAAGTGTACCAATGCCCGGTCTGGTACAGTTGGCGGAGGAGCGCAAGTTTGGAGATGAGGACGTCATTCCTTATTTGCAGCAAGCACTGGGGGATTTGGATCTGCGCCAGTACGGTACTGTAGTATTGGGCTGTACACATTTTCCTTATTTCCGCAGTAACCTGCGACGTTTCTTCCCCGAGGAAGTCGATATTATCGATGGAAGCAATGGCACAGCCAGACATCTGCAGCATGTTCTGCAGGAATGCGGCCAGATCGGGGATGGCACCGGACAGATGAACTTTGTCAAATCTGGTGTACCCGCAGAGAGCCCGGAAGAAATGATGGATTACCGGCATCTGATGAGCTTGTTATCCTGAGCAGAGACAATGACCTGAATCAATAGCAATTATTCCAATAGCGGATACCTTGAAGCAGAGGTATCCGCTATTTTTTGTGAGTATGCGCGAATAGGTGGATAGTTGGATGAAAGCGGTTAGATTACCTGATCGTGTGAATAATAGTATGAATAGATTATAGCGCTGGCATAGAGCAGTCAGATATCAGGGATAGATTAGGATATGTGAGAAACCACCTGGGTACGTGATTTTTGGGAAGTATAGGAATTGTGCTTGCGATATGATTTGGACGAAGACGAAGAATGTCTGGACGCTGTCGCTGATTGATGCTGGTGTGCTGCATTAGAAGTGAAAGATTGTAGAGTAGCAGTGAAGGTAGAAGGGGAAGCAGTCACTGACGAAGACGATCTGGCAGCAACCGGAGTGGCCGAAGCAGCAGCCAGCTGTTTAACAGAAATAGTGGGTCTGATCGCCTTGGAAGGCTGCCAGGCTAGAATATTCTCTTCCCGGAATGTACGAGGTTCTCCCGAACGCAAACAATCCGCATATACCAGGCCATTGCGTATTCGCTTAATCTCAATCCGCCGCTGGGACAGTTTGCCGGACTGGTCCATATATACAATTTCAAGTAATTCTCCAATATGTTTGGCTAGCATAATCATCCCTCTAATCAGAACGTTTGTTCTCTTATTTATTCTTATTATATACGAACAAGTGTTCTTTTTCAATCTATTCCTTTTGTTAAATTAAAATGATTTTGATGAAAACTATGCAACGTATCGGTATCGTATTAGGCGATTTCATTTATTATTTTTGGATACCGTACCAATTTTCTGTGGATTTTACCATACACAAAAATTCGTTGGCCTTATGCTAATAAGGGGTAAGTGAATAAAGAGTAACTGTTATAGGCAAGGCAATAATTTTTTGTTGGCAGACTTTACTTTATTTCATTTGAATACGCAGGAGGTATATATGAATTCATCACATTCGATCAAGGAACTGATTTCCAAACTGACACTGGAAGAAAAGGCAAGCCTGTGTTCGGGGCTTGATTTTTGGCATACACAGCCTATTGAGCGCCTGGATATTCCGTCTGTTATGATGACAGATGGTCCTCATGGTTTGCGTAAACAGGATGCAGAAGGAGATCATCTGGGCCTGAATGATAGCGTACCGGCGACATGCTTTCCTACAGCAGCAGGCATGGCGGCTTCGTGGAACAGAGAGCTGATGCACCGGGTTGGGACAGCACTTGGACAAGAATCGCAGGCAGAAGAGGTAGCGGTCATTCTGGGACCAGGCGTGAATATCAAGCGTTCTCCGCTATGCGGACGTAATTTTGAATACTTTTCCGAAGATCCGTATCTGTCCTCGGAACTGGCTGCAGGTCATATTCAGGGTGTGCAGAGTCAGGGAGTAGGAACATCGCTCAAGCATTTTGCCGCTAACAATCAGGAGACCCGACGGATGTCGGTAGATACAATCGTGGATGAACGCACACTGCGTGAAATTTATCTGGCCAGCTTTGAGGGAGCCGTGAAACAGTCACAGCCATGGAGTGTAATGTGCTCTTACAACAAAATCAACGGTGTATATGCCGGAGAAAGCCAGGAACTGCTCACCCGCATTTTACGAGAGGAATGGGGATTCGAAGGATTCGTTGTATCGGACTGGGGAGCGGTGAATGAACGTGTAGCTGCACTGCAGGCAGGCATGGAACTGGAGATGCCGACAAGTGCAGGGATCGGAGATTCCAAGATTGTAGCTGCTATTCAGCAGGGAACGCTGGAGGAATCTGTGCTCGATACAGCGGTAGAGCGCCTGCTGAATTTTGTATTCAAGGCTGCAGCACAGAAAAGAGAAGCTTCCTTTGATTCCCGTCAGCATCACCAGCTGGCTCGTGAGGTTGCTCGTGAAAGTATGGTACTGCTCAAAAATGAAGATCATCTGCTGCCGCTTCGCAAAGAAGGAAAGATTGCAGTAATCGGTGAATTTGCCGTTAAGCCGCGCTATCAGGGCAGCGGCAGCTCTCATATTAATCCGACCCATCTGGATCAAGCGCTGGATGAAATCCGTATACTTGCAGGCGATCAGGCCGAGATTACGTATGCAGCCGGTTATGATCTGGACAGTGATGAAGTAAAAGAAGAACTTGTGCAGGAAGCAGTCCGGATCGCTTCCGAAGCCGATGTAGTCATTCTGTTCACCGGCCTGCCGGATCGTTATGAATCCGAGGGATATGATCGTGAACATCTGGATTTGCCGGATAATCACCAGCATCTGATCGCAGCGCTCTCGGATGTACAGGACAATCTGGTGGTAGTTCTCAGTAACGGTTCGCCGGTAACGATGCCGTGGCTTAACCAGGTGAAATCAGTATTGGAAGGTTATTTGGGTGGACAAGCTGGAGGCGGTGCAGCTGCCGATCTGTTGTTTGGCGAGGTTAGTCCCAGCGGCAAGCTGCCCGAGACGTTCCCTGTGAAGCTGAGCGATAATCCGTCATTCCTGAACTTTCCGGGTGAAGGTGATCGTGTCGAGTACCGTGAAGGCTTATTTGTAGGTTATCGCTATTATGATCAAAAGCAGATCGAACCGCTGTTTCCTTTTGGATATGGACTGAGTTATACCACTTTTGAATACAGCGATCTCACCGTAAATACGTCCAGCTGTACAGACGAAGATACCGTGAAGGTAGAAGTGACTGTCACGAATACAGGTTCGGTTGCGGGGCAAGAAATTGTACAACTCTATGTGCATGATGTAGAGAGCACAGTAATTCGGCCTCAGCAGGAACTGAAAGGATTTGCCAAAGTCAATCTACAGCCTGGAGAGAGTCGGAAAGTTACCTTCGAACTGGGTAAGCGTGCTTTTGCTTATTACAATGTGAATATTGGAGACTGGCATGTGGAGACCGGTATGTTTGCGATCCGTATCGGAGCTTCTTCCCGTGATATTCGTCTGGAAAGTACAATCGAAGTGAAATCAACAGTCAGTCTGCCGGTTACGTTTCACCGCAATACGACGATCGGCGATGTAGCAGCCAACCCGGCAACGGCTGATATGGCCAAGCAGTTTGCCGAACGCTCCGGATTGAATGAAATGATGGGAGACAGCCAGGATCTGCTGCTGGCGATGATCAAATATATGCCGCTGCGTGCAATGATCGGATTCGGACAGGGCAAATATACCGAAGAAATGCTTAGTCGCGATATCGCGGAACTGAACCGTCTTCATGCCGAGTATAACGGCTAATCGTTCGATCAAACGGCTTCTTTCCATTATGGGAGGAGGCCGTTTGCCTGTACACGGACGATCCGCATAGTAGTCAGCTCTTTCAATAAAAGGTACAATAATGACAAAAATCAGAACAATGGATCGACCGTTTGTTGGTTTGACCGGGTGGAGGAGAAGACAGAGATGACAAGAGAAATAATAGAGGTTCAGAATCAGCAGCAGCTGGATGCGTGCTTTGCTATTCGGCGTAAAGTATTTATTGAAGAACAGAATGTGCCCGAGCATATTGAAATAGATGATTATGATCGGCTGGACAGCAGTACTTGTCATGTTCTTTTACTGGAAAAGGGTCAGCCGGTAGCTACGGGACGAATCACGACCTATACAGACGGCTCTGCTAAAATACAGCGAGTGGCCGTATTGCCGGATTACCGTAAAGGTGGATATGGTACTTCCCTGATGAACGGAATAGAAGACTGTGCACGCAGTCATGGGTATACCCGGGCGATCCTGGATGCACAGTGTCATGCCGAAGGATTCTATGAGCGTCTGGGTTATCATACGATTTCTGCAGAGCCTTTTGATGATGCTGGCATTCCGCATGTACGCATGATCAAGGATCTGTAGACTGACAGGTGATCATTCTGCTCCTACTAAACAGCTATATCTAATAGCTGCAGCTATCTGGTAAGCGTATAAATAGGAATGAATACCAGAAAAAAGCTGCTTTTCCGATTAGCGTATCAACCGGGAAAGCAGCTTTTTACTTGAAAAGAATATATCCCATGCTGGCTGGCCGACTTGTGATATCAGGCATGAATAAGTATCTATACGCAGTAGTATGCAATGATACAGCTCAATTCAGCTCGATACAGATCAACACAAGTCAATGCAACTCATTGCAATTCACTGTAGCTCACTGTAGCTCGCTGTAGTTCACTGTACAGCCTGACCGTTATTCGGGAAAGCGATAAATACGATGCTGTTCCAGAAATTCCATACCTGCTGTCTGGCCTTCAAAGTCGTCTTTATCGTCATTATAATGCATTAGTTTCACCCGGGAACGCACCGCTTCGGGCAGCGACATCAGCTCATCCAGCGTAGCATGGACAATACCCGGCGGATGCAGCTGGCAGTCATGCAGGATCTGTTTGACACCGCGATCATGAACAAGCTGTTCCAGCAGATCGGAATGGAACTTCATATCGGCACTGTAGAAAATCTCATTATTGATCAACACGGAGTAGCTGTTTTTGCCTTCGATATGGGGAGTTTGTATCAGTTCGACGGTTAGTCCTTCAGCGAGCTGAACCGATTGGTCGGCTACCAGCGGTTTGACATCAAATACATCTTCCAGCTGTTCAATGCCTTCCTGACTCATACCGCCATACAGTGTATGCTCCCACAACGGACGAATCAGCGTACTGGCAATATACAGTACTGGCTTGCGGTTATGTACAAATTTGCCGCGAAAGCCCAGTTCTTCGAGTCCGCCTACATGATCGCCATGGATATGTGTAATCAGTATGGCATCAATATCATTCAGGTCTTTGCCCAGCTCATGCAGCGCCGCAGGAGCGGTGATTCCGCAGTCGATCATTAACGTATAATCTCCGGCCTGTACCAGTGCATTGTTGTTGTAATATTTTTTGGCAAAGGCATTGCCAGTACCGAGCATCTGTAGTTCAATTGACATATATATCCTCCTGTTCTTGGTCAAAGTATGGATCTGGAGCCAGCCTGGTCACTTTTGCTACATGCTTATTACCCTGTTCTGTTATCACTTTACCATGAGCAGGACCGGGAATGGAAATGCTCTTATCTCCCTTAAATTTCGCTGCAGAATACAGCAGTGCAAAAGATCAAAAGGTTACAATTTTTTTACCGCAACTGATACAGAGTTGAAGAGTATACATGTATGGAAGATGAGTATGTTACTGATTGTTTAGTATACATTTTGAAGGAGGGGCAACGTATGATGTGGAAAAGGGTAGCTGCCTGTACACTGGCTTTCTTTTTGATGGGAAGCTCGGTTCTGTTTGCAGATTCCGCTTATCAGCAGGTGCGGGTCTGGATTAACGGAAATGAAGTAGATGGCGGTTCATATGTAATCAATGGCAAAACGTATGTGCCTCTGCGTGAAATGGACGGATTGGTTGATTATGATAATGATGCCAAAACGGTAAAGCTGTATAAACCGAATGTACATATCTTTTTGTTCAAAGGGGATACTGCCTTCGGCAATGTAAGCAAAGGCAAGCTCAAATTTAATGTATTTACCCAGGTCGATAATCTGGAGACTGATATTGCTGCAGTGAAAGTAGCGATTACCGATCCTTCCGGCAGCCAAAAAGATATTCAGAGTCAGGATATTACCCAGCAAAAAGATAACTTCTGGTTCCGTACGTATGACTTCACTTATAACTTCGCAGCATCCGGTGAATACAAGGTTGGCTTCTATATGAAGAAGTCCAAATCCAGCGATTATGTACTGGTCTCCGAGAAGGTTATAACAGCGCTGAATCAATAAGGGAATCGTATAAATGAACATGTAAATGGTTCAATTGACCTGTACGATGTAAAGTGGTACGATACACAAGTGTTATTTTTAGTATGGAGCTACTGTCCGGATTTGGCAGGTCCATCAAACGTAAAGATATCATCCAAACTTATACCGAAAGTGGGTTATCCTATGAGCGATAAACATGTACACGACGAGAATTGCAACCATGATCATGAACACGATCACGAGCATGAGGAGTTTGTACTCAGTCTGACAGACGAAGAAGGCAACGATGTAGAAATGGTACTCGTTGAGACTTTTGATGTAGGCGAGAAATTGTATGCATTACTGCTGGAGCGTGGCAATCCGGAAGCGGATGGCTATATCATGCGTCTGGAAGAAGAAGAAGACGGTATGGTACTGGAAAATATCGAAGACGAAGCAGAATGGCAAGCGGTAGAGCAGGCATATGCCGAGCTGGTTGCAGAATCTGAAGAGTAATCTTCTATAGGCTGGCAGTTCTACTGTCAGCATTCGGTATTGCATCATAAAGAAAAGAGTTCTGTCCCTTTGCGGAGCAGGACTCTTTTTTTGTATCATCATGTATCGAAAAGCAAAGTAAATGAGTATAACAAAAAGACGACCTGCATAAACAGGCCGCCTTTTTGTTCTATTTTAGAATATATATCAGTTACACACTATCAGAACGACATTTTTTTAGAAAATAGCATCTGTTTCTACAATGACTTTGACATTGCGTACACTGCGATCTTCCGGGCCTTTGACAGGGAGACCGACTTTGACATGGTCGGTAATGTAGTCGATATTCTCCTGGGAGATGACTTCACCCGGCAGGAGGATCGGAATACCCGGCGGATAGACATAGATAAATTCTGCGATAATCCGTCCTGCCGATTCTTCGAAAGCAATGGTCTCGGTATCTCCATAAAAGGCTTCGCGTGGAGTCAGGGACAGCTGTGGAATCTCGGGAATCTTCACGACCAATTCCTTGATCTCGCGGCCGCTGCCATAGAATTCGGTAGCCATCTCGGTCAGAGCACGAATCAGCGTATCCACGCTATCCTGTGTATCACCCGGAGTCACCAGACAGAGAATATTGTACATATCACTGAGTTCAATCTCCAGATTGTAATGGTCACGCAGCCAGTTCTCTGCATCATAACCGGTAATACCCAGATGACGAATATGAATTGTCAGCTTGGTCGGATCATAATTAAAAGTTGCTTCGCCGCCGAGCAGCTCTTCGCCAAAGCAGTACAGTCCTTCGATTTTATTGATTTTGCGGCGTGTTTCCTGAGCCAGTCCGATCGTACGCTCAGCCATTTCGTGTCCATTCAGTGCCAGATTCCGGCGCGATGTATCCAGCGAAGCGAGCAAAATATACGATGTCGAAGTGGTGGTCAGCATACTGATAATCGTCTGTACCCGCTGCGGGTTCACATGACCATTTTTCACATTAACGTTCAGTACGGAACTCTGGGTCATGGAGCCGCCCAGTTTGTGTACGCTGGTAGCAGCCATATCTGCACCGGCAGCCATAGCCGATACCGGCAGCTTTTCATTAAAATGAATCAGTACACCATGCGCTTCATCGACGAGTACCGGAACGCCGCGGCTGTGAGCCAGATCGACGATTTCCTTGAGATCGGCACATACGCCGAAATACGTCGGATTAATCACGAGTACCCCTTTGGCATCCGGATGACGATCGAGCGCCCGGCGTACCGAAGAGGTAGTAATGCCATGATCGATCCCCAGGTTCTCATCACGTACCGGAGAAACGAATACCGGCTTGGCTCCTGCAAAGATAATCGCTGACATAATCGATTTGTGTACATTCCGTGGAACAATCAGTTTGTCGCCGGGTGAGCAGACGGTCATAATCATCGTCATGATCGCACCGCTGGTTCCCTGTACGGAGAAATACGTATAGTCTGCGCCGAATGCATCGGCAGCCAGCTTTTGAGCTTGTTCGATCACACCCATCGGTTGATGAAGATCATCGAGTGGTGCGATATTGATCAGATCTATAGAAAGGGCATTATCCCCAATAAACTCTCGGAATTCCTGATCACTGCCGAGTCCTTTTTTGTGTCCCGGAATGTGAAATTGCACGGGATTGCTTGCCGCATGCTGCTTAAGGGCAGTGAAAAGCGGAGTTTGCGTATGATCCATCGAAGCTGTCACAACCTTTCTAAAGGTGGAATATGGGTAAACATTTTAAAACCAAACAAAAATGAGTATAGCAAAATGAGGGGGGAATGCAATAGTTATCTTGAGAGAGAGTTGCAGACGGCTAATTGCCCCGTGCTACAATACATATGCCTATTCCGACAAATCATGAATTCTTTTCCAGTTTCATTCCAATTTAAAATGACTGTTTATTATTGGCTGAGGATCGGAGCAGCGGATAGACAGAAGAGTGAATATAGTCTATTACCAGGTCAGCCCGAGAGGAGAGTTTCATGTCGGCTACTACCAATCATTCGAACAATCTTCATTTTTCCAAACGCAATCATCGATTCAACTTTATCTGTCTGTGGCTGCTTATTTTTCTTGTTGAATTTGTAAAAGGCGGGCTTCTGGTTACGCTGCTGCCTCTGTATATGGGGCATCTGCTCGGACTGCCTGCTTTTACAATCGGGCTGGCATTCGCTCTTCAATATGTAGGGGATAATGCGCTGCGCAGTCCGGCGGGCTGGTTGGCAGAACGACTGGGGTTCCGAGTGACGATGACGCTGGGAATGATACTTGTGCTGCTGGCGGTATGGATCATGGCGACGGTACAGCATACCGGCTGGCTGATTACGGCCTGCGCCATCATGGGAATCGGCAGCGCCCCACTCTGGCCCTGTGTCATGTCCAAGATTACGGATCTCTCCAGTGACAATGGCCATTATGGCACACCGATGAGTATTATCGAGATCGCTTCGCTGGGCGGAGCCGGACTCGGGCCGGTCATTGTCAATTGGCTGAGTAGCCGCGATTCCTACGATTTTATATTCCATGTCCTGCTTGTTGGTATGGTCGTGGTCATTGCTGTCGCACTCTGTTTGCCAGGCAAAAAGCGCAAACCATCCTTTCCAGACGTTACCGATAGCCCCTCAAAGCAGCAGGAACTGTCCGGATTGCAATCGCAAGCTTCAGAGACAGATCAAGTGACTACTCCGGAAGAAAGCGGCAAGCACGTAGGGAAAATCCACTATTATATAAAGCTGATCCGTTCGCTTCATATTCATCCATTATTGTATCCGGCCTTATTTCTGCAATCTTTTGCACTAGGCATCCTCACGCCGATTATTACGCTGTATGTAGTCAGCGAGCTGGGATTGACACCTGCGTATTTCAATGCGCTGCTGATCGGTGGAGGAGCTGTCACCGTACTTGGGCTGATTCCGGCCGGGAAATTCATTGATCGTCTGGGCAGCCGTCTTTTTTTGCGAACAGGATTTCTGCTAGCAGCTATGGCACTTATTGGACTGGCTTCGACCCGTATGCTATTTTGGATCTGGATATTTGTGCTGGGAGCAGGATTTAGTTATGCGATGATTCTGCCCGCCTGGAATGCGCTGCTGGCCCATCTGGTACCTGCTGAGGAAAAGGCAGCCGTATGGGGATTGTTCCTTACGCTGCAGGGCTCCGGTCTGGTGATCGGTCCGCTTGTCTCCGGTAAATTATGGGATGCTATTAGCCCGCAGGCGCCTTTTTTTGTAAGTGCTATGGCGATGGTATGCTTATTCGTTATTCACTGGGTGATGGTTAGGCATCGGCCGGATTTGAAGTAGAGCAGTAAGAAAAATCATTTACAGGTATAACAAACAAAGTTATCGATTAGATGTATAAATAATAAAAAAATAATATAAACATTCAACATGGACTAACCAAATGCAACAGCCCTTTTTCCCGGAGCCTTGAAGGCTGGAAAAAGGGCTGTTAGTCATGAACAGATTAGTATTTGTACGGAGAAAGGGTTGGTCATACATTGTACTTGCTGTCTATCCATGTACAAGATAGGAGTACAGAATATATTATTTTCGATCCTGCTTTTATAGGGTTTGGAGCTGGTTTAGGCAAAAGCCATTTTGTACAGGGGCAGCAGCTGCTCAAAGGTTTGTTCCACTTTTTGAACAAAAGCATCGCCATCACCCAGCAGCGGATCATCTTTGGCAATACGCAGACCGCAGACAACCTCGGATTTTTTGATGTTTTGAAGTTTGGTACCGATTGCCAGCAGCTGCTGATCATCCATGTCAGATTGCAGGGTGCCCTGTGGAGACATATGATCAGTCGACCAATAGAAATGATCAGGTACGGTTTTTTTGATTTCCTGCAGATGTTCAGCAATTGCTTTACCGAAATCCACTTTGCGCGGGCTCTCATAAATAATGGCAAACACTACAAACACATGGCTGCCAAACATGCCTACTTCAAAATGAGGCAAAGCCTTGTAGCCACGCTTGTTGGCTGCCCACGCCACCCATGTATCTTTGGGAGGGTTAACCGTACGGCGTGCGTGCTTGGCCACATGCACATACATTTCTTCGCCGCTCAGAGCGGACAGATGCGACTGGATCATCTCACCCAGCATAGTGAGCTTCGGACGGACTCGTTCGATCAACGCTTCCATGCGCGGCTCCAGTCCATCGATGGAGAATACTTCAAAATCACGGGTATCGAACCCCGGAAAAACAGTCGAATTCATTTTCAAAAGCCTCTCTTTCTGACAGTTGCCACTTCTAGCCGAATTATAGCACAGGATTCACTACATATTTCATGAAGATTACATGTGTCTGAGTTGTTAACTGCTTAGATGATCCTGCAAACGGGTAAAAATAATCAAGTCAAACCAGTAATTATTCTCATATTCCGTTTTTATCTTACTACCATTTAAACCTGCACAATATCCAGAATGGATCGTTTATACATGAACAGTTATACCAATAAATAATACAGGGAAAAGGAGGGACTACCATGAACAAGAGCTATGAAGTGGAATACTGCAATCTGGAACTTCGTTTTGAACGCCGGGATATTCAGAACCTGATCCGCGATTTGATCAAAGAGGGTTATTCGCTGTACTGGCGTGAAACAGAAGACTCTTTTATCGTATCGATCCGTACCGATGATCATATGACGAAGCTGCGTTTTCAGCAGACTCAGGAAGGCTACAAATTGATCGGTGATTATCGTATCCATGACGCACGTTTGGCAGAATGGATGGAAAAGCTGATTGGTGATACCAAGGGCCATGCGATCGTAAAGCGGTTCCGGGATCAGCAGATTCTGGTGGAAAATATACTGTTTGGCGAAGTAATCCGTATGGTCGAGATTTCCGGATTTGAACAGCGTATTCTGTATCAAAAAGAATCGACACCGACACGTGAATCGCTCAATGCCCTGTATATGTCAACCGAAGGCGAGCAGCGTATTGAAGCGACCGAGCGCAAGATAGACGAATCGCTGGATCTGCTGAACGAAGCAATCAAGGCAGGCGATACCGAGCGAGTAGAAGAGTGCAAAAAAGTGTTGGAAAATCTTCGTTTTGAGCTTGTACGCTTGGAAAAGTAAAGTTTGAGGCGTGATATGCATGGGGTTCGTAAAAATAGTTTGAATTTTACGTAAAAAATTCAACATTTTTATGAACTTTCATGGGATCACGCCTTTAGACTTTCTTTATATCCATAAAACATGTAAAATGTTGAATTGACTCAACTGAGATTATACAGATTAGTGAATAAAAAATATTGTAGTAAAGGATGGAGAACCAGAAATGTCCAAACAACAAATTGGTGTAGTTGGTCTTGCCGTTATGGGTAAGAACTTGGCTCTTAACATCGAAAGCAAAGGGTTCAGCGTATCTGTATTCAACCGCTCCCCGCAAAAAACGCATGACCTGATGGAAGAAGCCAAAGGCAAAAATATGGTTGGTACGTTCTCAATCGAGGAATTTGTCCAGTCTCTGGAAGTTCCACGCAAAATTCTGATCATGGTTCAGGCGGGTCCTGCTACAGACGCTACCATTGAACAGCTGGTTCCACATCTGGATCAAGGCGATATTATTATTGATGGCGGTAACGCCCATTTCCCTGATACACAGCGCCGCAGCAAAGAACTGGAAGACAAAGGTTTCCGCTTCATCGGAGCTGGCGTATCCGGCGGTGAAGAAGGCGCACTGAAAGGCCCGGCGATTATGCCAGGCGGACAGGAAAGTGCCTACAAGCTGGTTGAACCGATCCTGACTTCTATCTCTGCACATGTTGACGGCGATCCTTGCTGTACATATATCGGACCGGACGGTGCAGGCCACTATGTGAAAATGGTTCATAACGGTATCGAGTATGGCGACATGCAGCTGATCGGTGAAGCTTATAACCTGCTTACTTCTGTACTTGGTGCAGACACTAAAGAACTGCATTCCATTTTCGATGAGTGGAACAAAGGCGAGCTGGACAGCTACCTGATCGAAATTACAACTGATATCTTTACCAAATACGACGAAGAAACCGGCAAACCGATGGTAGATGTAATCCTCGATGCTGCCGGCCAAAAAGGTACAGGTAAATGGACGAGCCAAAGTGCACTGGATCTCGGTGTGCCACTGTCCATGATTACCGAATCCGTATTCGCACGCTTCCTGTCCGCGATCAAAGAAGAGCGCGTAGCCGCAAGCAAAATCCTGAGCGGACCAAAAACAGAAAGCTTCTCCGGTGACAAAGCCGAATTTATCGAAGCGATTCGCAAAGCACTGTACGCTTCCAAAATCGTATCCTACGCTCAAGGTTTCGCACAAATGCGTGCTGCTTCCGACGAGTACGGCTGGGATCTGAAATACGGCAACATCGCCATGATCTTCCGCGGCGGCTGTATTATTCGTTCCCGCTTCCTGCAAAACATCAAAGATGCTTACGACAAAGACGGCGGCCTGAAAAACCTGCTGCTCGACGACTACTTCAAAAACATCGTTGAAAACTACCAAGATGCATGGCGTGAAGTGGTAGCTACAGCAGTTAAATATGGTATTCCTGTTCCTGGTTTCTCCAGCGCACTGGCATACTTTGACAGCTACCGCACCGAGCGTCTGCCAGCCAACCTGCTGCAGGCACAACGCGACTACTTCGGCGCTCACACCTTCAAACGTGTGGACAAAGAAGGCACATTCCACTACGAGTGGATGAAAGAACAATAATCCATTTAACCGCTGTACATTTTCCAAAGATCTGTCCAGTCACAAATGAATAATTAATAAATATCAGTACTCTGATATGGTTAATAAAAGCCCCCTCTTTCTATCAAACAGAAAGAGGGGATTTTTTATTAAATTGCCCACTCTCCATTTGTGAGGGACTTGATATTTGCAAATCGCACGGAACGAAGGGGAGGAAAATGCCATAAGGCCGACATGGAAGAGGGAGTTTTTACCCCCATCCCTACCTGTTCGGTCAAAACTCCCCTCTTCACCGGAGGCCGCAGGCATTTTCCTCCCCGAAGTGGTCCATCTGCGATCTGCAACGATCCATCCCTCACCCCCCACCTTCTAAAGGATTGTCTAAACTTTCCCCCATATGGTATGATGTGTGGAATAAAATAGATGCTGAAAGAGGTGTGCATATTGCATCAGGAAAGTGAAATTCAGCATGCCAATATCATTCTTGTCGGTATGATGGGAACTGGCAAAACGACCGTAGGTACGCTGCTGGCTGAGCAGCTATCCTATCCGCTCGTGGATATGGATACGATCATTGCCGAGAGGGAAGGAATATCGGTACAGGAGATTTTCCGTACCAAAGGCGAAGCCTATTTCCGCGATCTGGAAAGCCGGGTGCTGGACGAAATGCTTCAATCAACCGGTCAGGTTATTTCTACCGGAGGCGGATGCGTATTGCGTGAGCTGAATCGTGCCATTATGCTGGATAAAGGACTGGTTGTAGCATTGACAGCTGATGTGGACCATATTGTAGGACGCGTAGCAGGCGATAATAATCGTCCACTGCTTGCAGGTGATACAAGGGAGCGTGTGCAGACCATTATGAAGGAACGCAAGGATGCTTATCGGTTTGCCCATGTCACGGTGGATACATCGTTATTAACCCCGGAAGAAGTCGTTTCTCATGTTTTAGCACGTTACCGCGTCTAAGCTTTTTAGGTTTTAGGCATGGAAGTGAACAATGTTTAGGGTTGAAGTAAAGGAGTATAGTTCATTAGGGTGGATGCTCGTATTAGGAACATGAATCCGTGGTGAACATTCTTTTACAGGGCAGATAGATTGGCTGGATACAGCAGTTCGTATCCATTTGATGATGGAGGAGTGTTCGAAGGACATGCAGTCTGTGTATACAGTATGCTTGAAGAAGGGCCAGAATAGCTGCAGCTTGAAGGCTGACATAAAAAAGAGGAAGGCTTATTCGCCTTCCATCCACTCAATCATACCGCCCGACATATTGAGGCAGTTATCATAGCCATTTTCATTTAAATATTCGCGCACACGTTCACTGCGTGCACCGCTACGGCAGATCAGAACAGTCTGCACATCCGGATCAATCTCTTCCATCCGGCCGGGAATCTGATTCATTGGAATATGTCTGGCACCTTCAATCATGCCATAAATAACTTCATCATGCTCGCGTACATCGATCAGCTGCAGTTTTTCACCATCCGCCAACCGCTGACGCAGTTCGTCTGTTGTAATCTGTGTTTCGTTAGCCATAATATGTTTTACCCCTATTCTTTGAGTTGTGGAATAATTATGAAGAGCAGATAATAGCACTGCTTAAAAATTAAAATGATCTGTGTTCATCATACCGAGCATCATATGTACTGTCAATTTGATAGCTGTTTTGGCAGCAATTTAAGCTTCGTCATACGATTATTATTTTGTATAAATAAGGAGACTGAATCATGGATGTTATCGTTACCCCTACCCCCGTATTAAAAGGAGAGATTGGCGCTTTATCCTCCAAAAACTATACAACTCGTTACCTGCTGGTTGCCGCTCTGGCTGAAGGTACCAGTACGATCCATTTCCCAGCACACAGTGAAGACAGTGATGCGATGCGCCGCTGTATCCGTGATCTGGGAGCCACACTGGAAGAAGACGAAGAAAAGATTGTTATCACCGGTTTTGGCAGTCGTCCCAAAGACATCAAGGAACTGAATGTAGGCAACGCTGGTGCGGTATTGCGCTTCCTGATGGCGATTGCAGCCCTGTGTCCGGAAGTGACATTTGTGAATACATATCCAGATTCACTGGGTAAACGTCCACATGATGATCTGATCGAATCGCTTGGTCAGCTGGGTGTAGAAGTAGAGCATCAGCAGGGGCGTCTGCCGATCACTATTCGCGGCGGACAGCCCAAAGGCGGCAAGATTACCGTCTCCGGCAGTGTCAGCTCCCAGTATCTGAGTGCGCTGCTATTCCTGACCCCGCTGCTTGCAGAAGACAGTGAAATTACGGTACTGCATGATCTGAAATCCAAAGTGGTGGTTGGACAGACGCTTGAAGTGCTGTCCCAGGCAGGTATCGTTATCGAAGCGAGCGAGGATCTGATGCACTACCGTGTACCGGGGCGTCAGCAGTACAAAGCCCAGGAATATACTGTACAGGGAGATTATCCTGGTTCAGCAGCTGTGCTGGCTGCTGCAGCGGTAACCCAGTCCGATGTAACCATTCATCGTCTGCCTGTAGAGAGCAAGCAGGGTGAAAAAGCAGTAGTGGATGTACTCAAAATGATGCAAGTACCGCTTACTCATGAGAATGATATTGTGCATGTACAGGGTAATGGTCATCTCAAAGCAGTAGAGTTCGACGGCGATGCTGCTACCGATGCTGTGCTGGCGATGGTAGCAGCCGCTGTATTTGCCGAAGGAACTTCACGTTTCTATAATGTAGAGAATCTGCGCTACAAGGAATGTGATCGTATCACCGATTATTTGAACGAACTACGCAAAGCCGGTGCCCATGTAGAGGAAAAGCAGGCAGAAATTATCGTACATGGCCGTCCGGAAGGCGTTGAAGGTGGCGTTACGATCGATGCGCATTATGATCATCGTGTCATTATGGCATTGTCGATTGTCGGACTGCGCGCCAAAGCGCCGATTCGTATTCAGGATGCCCATCATGTGGCCAAGTCCTACCCGCAGTACTTTGATCATATCCAGGCGCTTGGTGCCCAGGTAGAATGGGTATAGAGTTGAATATCCCATGTAATAAAGGAGGCGGACAGGATGGCTTTTGAGAATCCTTCCAGAGAAGAAATCAAGAAAATACTTGAAGAGGTAGGTACGATCGCTGTTGTAGGGCTATCGGACAAGCCTGATCGCACTTCATATATGGTAGCAGGAGCCATGCAAAGCCGTGGCTACCGCATTATCCCGGTCAATCCGATGGCAGCCGGTCAGCAGATCCTCGGCGAGACCTGCTATGCCAGCCTTCGCGATATTCCGGAGCCTGTCGATATGGTCAATGTGTTCCGCCGCAGTGAGTTCTGTGCCGAAGTAGCCCAGGAAGCAGCAGAGGTGAATGCTCGTACGCTTTGGCTGCAGCTCGGCGTATTCAGCGACGAAGCAGCCGAGATTGCCCGTCAGCATGAGATGAATATCATTATGGACCGCTGTATCAAAGTCGAAGAAGCTATTTTGCGCCCGGTTCGCAGCTAGTTGCCAAGTTTGCATTTAGGTCCGGGTTGATTGTCTGCATT
Organism: Paenibacillus bovis; assembly: GCF_001421015.2. Taxonomy (NCBI): domain Bacteria; kingdom Bacillati; phylum Bacillota; class Bacilli; order Caryophanales; family Paenibacillaceae; genus Paenibacillus; species Paenibacillus bovis. The sequence continues at coordinate 4,159,663 of NZ_CP013023.1, read as the reverse complement.
TTGTATTCCGGTAGGATCAGCTTGAACCAGGCAGTCATGTTTGTCGATGATAGAATAAGAAAAGCTGGAATACAGCCAATCGCATATCATTTTTGGAATGCACCCTTTACAATGAATATGGGACGCCTTTTCAGGTGATCCGGTACGCATTTGGGGTGCATTTTTGCTTTGGATCTGGATAGATACAAAATATGAAATAGTATAAAATTATCAGATATGCGGCTCTTTTGGAGGTCTGTTCCGTTGCGCTGAAAACAAGGTGCACAAAATGTATAAACAGCTTTGACAAATGAATACCAACAGCGTACCATCAGGTATAGGAAGGGGGAAGGCGCGTTGAACTGGCTAGGTTCCCTGCAGCAGTTCGGAAGGGCAATTATGCTGCCAACGATGGTACTTCCAGCTGCAGCCATACTGCTCAGTGTTGGCGGACTGCCATGGGATACATGGGGCGCACCCGTGATCTCGGAAGTCGCTACTGTAGCAGGACAGAGTATCTTTCACTATTTACCTTTCATTTTCGCGATAGGCGTCGCGCTGGGACTTGCCAATCAGGAAGGACCCGCCGGTCTGGCTGCATTTGCCGGTATGGCGTTGTACGACTATGTTATTCGACATTTTAGCAGTGAATTAATCCAGCCTTCCACATTAATCGGCATTATTATCGGTGTTATTGCCGGAGCAGCCTACAGGCGATTCAAAAATGTGCGGCTTCCTGAAGCGATCCAGTTTTTTGGCGGATCGCGTTTTGTTCTTTTATTTATGGGATTATTCTCTTCCCTGTTCGCCTGTCTGATGCTGTGGATGGCTCCACTGCTTCAGGATGTACTTAATGGGCTGACCTGGGTGCTATCTACGATGGGCGGTCTGGGATTGTTTCTGTACGGAGCACTGTACCGCGTGCTGTCGGCTTTTGGATTGCATCATTTGCTTAATAATATTGTCTGGTTCCAGATCGGTTCTTATGAAGCACATGGAGATATTGTGCAGGGCGATCTGCCGCGCTTTTTCAGTGGTGATCCGACGGCTGGTATCTATATGGCCGGATTGTATCCGGTGATGATGTTTGCGCTGCCTGCAGCTGCTCTGGCTATTATTCATGAAGCGAGAGAAGATCTCAAACCCAAAGTCCGTAAAACATTTATGCGGGCGGCTCTTGTCTGCTTTTTGACAGGAGTGTCCGAACAGATTGAGTTTGCGTTCCTGTTTGCTTCACCAGGACTATTCATGATTCATATTTTCCTGTCCGGGCTGGCGATGTGGATTACGTATGCGCTGGATATCCACCATGGATTTTCTTATTCTGCGGGTGTAATCGATTATGTGCTCAATTATCATTTATCCACCAACGCCTGGCTGCTGATCCCGATTGGTATCGCTTATGCGCTGGTCTATTATGCCATTTTCCGGTTTGCTATTCGGCGGTTCCGCATTCCGACGCCCGGACGCGAGGAAGCCTCGACACTCGGCGACTGGGTCGGGAATATTCCGTATCAGGCACCGCTTATTTTGCAGGCACTGGGCGGCAAGGACAATATTGTACAGGTCGAAGCCTGTATTACCCGTCTGCGTCTCACCGTAGTCAATGACCGCCTGCTGGATAACCGGGCGCTCAAGGAACTGGGGTCTGCCGGACTGATCAAGCTGGGTGGAGGCAATGTACAGATTGTATTTGGTACGTATTCCGAGCTGATCCGTGAAGAAATCCGCAAGCTGATGGAACATGATCTGTCTCATGTAAAATTCTGTGCTCCGGTACAGGGTCGCATGATTCCGCTGGCGGAAGTGCCGGATCAGATTTTTGCCGGTAAACTGGTTGGTGAAGGGGTAGCTTTTGTTCCTGACAGCGGCGAGCTGGTCGCACCGGTAGCAGGTACAATTATTCATATGTATCCAACCATGCATGCACTGGGGATACGAACCGTAGAAGGGGTGGAGATTCTGCTTCATATCGGAATTGATACATCCCAGCAAAAGGGATGCTTTGAAGCTTATGTTGCTGCCGGAGATGTGATTGAACCCGGACAGCTGTTAATCAAGTTTGATCTCGATACCTTGCAAAAAAACGCACCGTCTCTTGCGACACCTATGGTTATTACCAACCCTGACCGTGTACGATCCTGGAGCTATGCTCCATTCAAACAGGTGAAAAAAGGACAGGGTACAGTAATGTCGGTCGTACTGCATGATAAGAACGGTGGGGAGGAAAAAGCATGATTCAGGGAATTGCGGCTGCTGCAGGAGTAGCCATTGGAAAAGCATTTGTACTGCCTACCTGGGAATGGGATGTACCCGATCAGAAGCTGGATACGGTCGATCTGACCCAGGAGTTTGAACGTTTATACGAAGGAATACGCACATCCAAGCACGAGATCGAATCGATGAAAAATGAATTCGAGGAAATTGCGGGTCCGGAAGAATCCAGCATTTTCGATGCACATATTGCTATTCTGGAAGATCCCGAGTTTATGAATGAGATCCGGGGTCTGATCGAGCGCCAGTACAAGGCAGCCGAAGTGGCTGTGCAGGAAGCTACGGATCATTTTGTCACCATGTTCGATCTGCTGGATGATGAATATATGAAAGAACGGGCAGCCGACATTAAGGATGTAGGCAATCGTCTGCTCAAGCATCTGCTTGGTGCACCGGAAGTCACACTGCCCACTGACACACAGCCTTATATTCTGGTCGCCAAGGAGCTGCCTCCTTCCCAATTGGTGCATCTCAATCCTCAGCATGTGCTGGGTATCGTAACGATGATGGGCGGCAAAACATCTCATTCGGCGATTATGGCACGTGCCCTGGGAATCCCGCTCGTCTCGGGACTGGAGAATGAATTGGAATCTTTGATCCAGACAGGAGAAATGGTTGTAGTAGATGGCGATCAGGGCAGAGTATATGTAGAGCCCGACGCGCAGACCGTGGAATCCTATCAGCGCCTGCGTACCGAACAGCAACAGCGCAAGCGCCAATTGGCACTGCTCACTTCGGTTGAGCCGGTGACTGCAGACGGCGTGAAAATGCGTTTGTCTGCCAATATCAGTTCAATCAAAGAGCTGGATATTGCACTAAATCACGGAGCCGAAGGCGTAGGGCTGTTCCGGACCGAATTTATGTATATGGATCGAAAATCCCTGCCAGAAGAACAAGAGCAGTTTGAGATTTATCGAATGGTAGCGGAGAAATCCAAAGGTCAGCCGGTAGTTATTCGCACACTGGATATTGGTGGCGACAAAGAGCTTGATTATTTTGAACTACCAGAAGAAGAAAATCCATTTCTCGGTTACCGGGCGATTCGTATCTGTCTGGATCATCCGGAGATGTTCCGGACCCAGCTGCGTGCGATTCTACGTGCCAGTGCGTATGGCAAAGTCAAAATTATGTATCCCATGATCTCTTCACTGGAGGAGCTGCGCCGGGCGAATGAAGCATTGAAGCAGGCTAAGCAAGAACTGGATCAGCGCGAAATACATTATGATTCCGATATCGAAGTAGGGATTATGATCGAAGTGCCGGCAGCTGTAGCTATTGCCGATCTGTTGGCAGAGGAATGCGACTTTTTCAGTATCGGCAGTAACGATCTGGTACAGTATGTGCTGGCGGTAGACCGGATGAACGAGCATATCGCGCATATGTATAATCCTTATCATCCTGCTGTACTGCGTATGCTGCGGACGACTGTCGAGGCAGCGCGTGCCAGCGGCATTCCAGTGAGTATCTGCGGAGAAATGGCTGGAGATGAGCGCTCTCTGCCGTTCTGGATGCACCTCGGTGTACGACAGCTGAGTATGTCACCACAATCCCTGCTGCGCATTAAGCAATCTATTTTGCACACTTCATCAACCGAAGCTGCGCACCAAGCTGCTCATTGGATGAAGCTCAAAACAGCGGCCGAAATCGAGCAGGGGATGAGCAGTTATAACCGGGCACTGCACGAATTGATTGCTGCAGACGAGCAGTTGGCCTGCTCTCCAATATCCTGATAGTATTGCAATAATATATAAAATAAATAACCGCTCCCATACAGGAGCGGTTATTTGTGTCTAAAGACGCTTATTCACCTGCAAGTGCATCGCAGAATGCTTTGCCATAAGGAGGCAGATCCGGCGGCCGACGCGCCGAGATAATATGTCCATCAACGACTACTGCTTCGTCTTTCCAGATAGCTCCGGCATTCTCCATATCATCACGAATACCCGGTGTAGAGGTAACGGTTACACCCTGAAGAATCTTCGCCGAGATCAATACCCAGCCTGCATGGCAGATCTGACCGATCGGCTTGCGTGCTTCATGCATCTCGCGCACCAGTTCAAGTACTTTGGGATAACGGCGGAGTTTGTCCGGCGCCCATCCTCCGGGAACGAGTATACCATCATAATCGGCGCTATCCAGTTCATCAAAGCTGTATTCCGCTTCGGCAGGTACACCATATTTACCGATATACTTTTTGCCTTTTTCCGCACCGGCGAGATGAACTTCAGCTCCTTCTTCGCGCACACGATATACCGGAACCCATAATTCCAGATCTTCAAATTCTTCATCAACCAGAGCAATAACCTTTTTGCCTGCTAATCTCATCATGAACTTCCTTTCTTTACCAATTGGTATTGGATTAAAAATAATAGCCTGATTCAGTCCATTAATCTGCTGCTATGGGCTATATTGTAGCAAAATAACAAAAAGCAATCAAAAAGTAGTGTAAATAAAAGTTGTTTTATTGTTTCAGGGACCTGATGTTAAGGATAAATAGATATAATTGCTTATAATTGTATATTCCATGAAATTGAAATGAGAATGTTCATGAAAGTAACTTTCAAGCGTAGAAGCCGAAAAAAGCGGTAACAATGACAAAAAAATAGATTTTTCGGCCGTTTTTTGGTAAGATACTTATGATAGTTAATCATGAAAACGTTCTTACATTCTGGATAGCAAAAAAGGGGATGTGTGGATAATGACAAATGTAAATCAACTGACAACGATCGACCAATTACAAGAAGCTCTCGACCACACTGCAGAGAGACCACTTCTCGTATTTAAACATAGTACCCGTTGTCCGATTAGTGCAGGCGCATATAGTGAATTTCAATCTTACCTTGGTGGCAGTCCGAGCGAAGAGGTAGATTACGGATTGATTTATGTAGTAGAGAATCGTGATGTTTCCAATGCGGCAGCAGAGAAACTGGATCTCAAGCATGAATCGCCACAGGCTATATTGATCAAAAACGGAGAACCGGTATGGAATACATCGCATTCCCGTATTACTTCAAGCGCATTACGTGAGGCACTATCCTGAGCATCATTTCATATGATTGCATACCATAGTGTTTTATCGTATCATGAACGTAATTGAAAAATTAAGAAAAATGTTGAAAATGTAACGAAAATTTATTGGTAATGGAGAGAAGGCACGTGACAGTAACTATTTACGATGTAGCACGCGAAGCTGGCGTATCCATGGCTACCGTATCCCGGGTAGTAAATAATAATCCCAACGTCAAACCACAGACCCGCAAAAAGGTCTATGAAGCGATTGAACGTCTGGGTTATCGCCCGAATGCCGTAGCGCGTGGATTGGCAAGCAAGAAAACAACAACCGTAGGTGTTGTTATCCCCGATATTTCAAATTCAATCTTTGCCGAAATCGCTCGTGGTATCGAGGATATCGCCAATATGTACCATTATAATATTATCCTATGTAATGCGGATAAGAAAAAAGAAAAAGAGATTCGCGTTGTGAACACTCTGTTGGAGAAACAGGTGGATGGTCTGCTGTTCATGGGTGGAACCGTAACCGAAGATCATCTGCAGGCATTCCAGACTGCTGCGGTACCTATCGTACTGTGTGCAACACGCGACGAAGAAGGTATTATTCCTTCGGTTGATATCGATCATGAACAGGCTGCATTTGATGCAGTAAATACACTGATCCGTCACGGACATCGTGATATCGCGATGATCAGCGGCACACTGCAAGACCCGGCGAATGGTTATGCCCGTTTCCAGGGATACAAAAAAGCACTGGAAGCCGCTAATATCGAATACAAAGAAGACTGGGTACGTATCGGCAACTATCGTTACGAGTCCGGCGTAGAAGCGATGAAGTACTTTATCGGGCTCAAAAAACGTCCGACAGCTATTTTCGCGGCAACTGATGAAATGGCGATTGGTGCTATTCACAGTATCCAGGATGAGGGACTAAAAGTGCCAGATGATTTCTCTGTCATTTCTGTCGATAATATTCGTATGGCATCCATGGTACGTCCGCAGCTGACAACGGTTGCGCAGCCGATGTACGATCTGGGTGCAGTAGCTATGCGTCTGCTAACCAAGCTGATGAAAAAGGAAAACGTGGACAATCCTCGCGTTATCCTGCCTCATGAGACCATTCTGCGTCTGTCCGTAAATCAGCGTTAATTTTGCCATTATACACCTGATTAAGATAAATCAAACCTCCTGTCTCTATTGAGAGCAGGAGGTTTTTGTATTTTATTGGAGTTGCAGCACTAGAGTGATCGCCATACAAGCAGTTAGCAGTTAGCAGTTAGCAGTATATACTAACAAAAAAAGCGCACAACCCGGAATCTGCTGATTTCCAGGTCATGCGCTTTTCATTTAGAACAAAGTTGCTTATGCTTCTATAAAATACACCAGTATATACAGCGAAGCCATCTTGTATCTGGTTATATTTATCATTCTGACTACTCTCTATAGGCTACTGCAGAGGTAGGCTTGGAGGACTGGTCGCCATTTACAGCTACCACATAGAAGAATCCTCTGATTGCCGATCCTGTATTGTATTGATATACAGGATCTTTGACATCCCCGATCAGGCTATACGGGCCACCGATCGAATGGCTAAAGTAAACCTTGTAGCCTGTCGTTGTTTTGGATGGAGCTCTCCAGGTCAGATCGGCAATACCCGAGCCGCCCGACTTGACGCTAAGCGAGGAAGGACTATCCGGTGCGCCGGTATCATTCTCTTCCTGCTGCTCTTCATCATCGGAGCCGGAACCCAGTTCACTGCCTTCCATCGGTTGATCATCCGGAACGACTTCTTCCTGTACAGGTACAGGGCTATAGCTCACGGCACCACTGGAAGACGATTCATGACCGCCTACATCCACGGCAGTAACGTAGAAGGATGAAGCACCGTCACCCGGTACACTGGAGCTGAAGTAGTTGCTGCCCAGCTGGATCGATTTCTGGTATTGATACGATCCGCCACCAGTGGAACGATAGAGACGATAGCCCACTACATCTGCCGAACCGCTGGAGTTAAAGGTAATGCTGGCACTGCCGCCGCTAATTGAGATACGTACATTGCTCGGAGCTGCTGGCGCGCTGCCATCGTCTCTGCGCGGATCTACAGCTGTCGGCGCATCTGCACCCGCATCTTCCGGCAAATAATGGCTCAATGAGTATCTCGTACCAGATGACTTGGACAATGCATTTTGCAGATCCTTGATCAGCTGTGAAATAGGCATCTCACGCTTGACGACAGTTCGCTGATTTACCATATCATCCGGCGTACTGTCCTGCGGAATATAATTGACACCGTTATAGGTAATATATTTGGCATAGGATACACCATCGTCAAAGTCCTTGGGTACAAACTTGGCATTGAAAATATCGGTAACGAGCTTGCCGGATCGCCGTGTAGCGCTGGTCGGCAGCTTGCCGCTGTAACCCGATACGGTCTGGGTAACAATGCCATCCGGTTTGGTAAAGGAATCGGTTTTGAACAGCTCTGGATCGCTATCCGTTACTCGGTTCATAATCGTTGCCCAGAGTGTACGGGCACGCTTCTTGCCGTCTTCGGACAGTGTATTGACTGGCTCACGATAACCAGCCCATACGCCAAGTGTTACATCCGGCGTAAAGCCCATAAACCATACGTCCGCATAATTCTGGGTAGAACCTGTTTTACCGGCGATCGGAATTTTGCCGTATTTGTTGAACAGGCTTTGCAGAGAACGACCTGTACCATCGGAACCCGAGATAACGGTACGCAGCATATCGGTCATCAGATAGGCAGTCTGCTTGGAATAGACACGTTTTGGTTCTGGTTTATGCTGATAGACTACATTGCCATACGGATCCACAATTTTGCTGATCATATAAGCATCATTAAATACACCATTATTCGGAATAGAGCCATATGCATTGGTGAGCTCTTCGACAGTTACTCCGTATTTCAAACCGCCGAGCACGCCGGTCTGAGCGGAATAATCATCCTGGGTAATCGTAGTAATACCGAGCTTTTTGGCAAATGCCCATGCTTTGGCGATGCCGACTTTCTGGTTGAACACTTTGAGGGCAGGCAGGTTCAGCGATTCATTCAGTGCTGTACGTGCAGTAACTAGACCCTGATAGCGTCCATTGGCGTTACCCGGGATATGATAGCCCCTGCTGCCATTTTCCATAATGAGCGGCGCATCGTCCAGAATACTGGCCGGCTGCACAGCTCCGGAATCCAGGCCGGGCAGATAGGCGGCAATAGGCTTCATGGTGGAGCCAGGCTGCCGTGTCATCTGGGTCGCATAGTTCATCTGTTCTTCCTGGAAGCTGCGACCTTCAATCATGCCCAGAATCGCTCCGGTTTTATGATTGATCATCATTGCTGCCGTTTGTTCTTTTCCTTTGCTGCTGCTGTCAGGTGAGAAATTGCTGCTGTCCGCTGCAATTTCATGCATGGTGTTATAGACCGTTTTGTTGATCGTCGTATACACACGGTAGCCACCGGTAAGCAGCTTTTGCCGCGATTCTTCCAGCAATTCACTATATTCCTGGGAAGAAACTTTGGCTTTATCCAGATCCGGGTTATTCAGCTTCAGCAGAATCTGTGCACCCTGCCGCTCTGTCTCCATCATCAGATACGGATACGTAGAATAGGCTTTGGCTGTCGGCTTGGCAAGAGCACCTTTGATATCAAAATCCAGTGCTTCGCGATACTGTTGATCGGTAATTTTACCCAGATCCTTCATACGCTTCAGTACGAGCTGCTGACGCTCTACAGCCCGATTAAAACCGGCTTCGTTAAAACTGCCGCCGCTGTTAAATGCAGAATAGGCACTTGGAAGCTGGGGTAGACCCGCCATATAGGCAGCTTCTGCAATATTGACTTCATTCAGATCATTAATCCCGAAGATTCCTTTGGCGGCTGCTTTGATACCAAAAATATTGTATCCACTGGAGCCTTTACCAAAAGGCATTTTATTCAGATACGCTGTTAAAATTTCATCTTTGGTCAGGAAACGCTCGATTCTCATGGACAACAGCATTTCCTTGATTTTACGGTCATTGGTTTTGTCCGCACTCAGAAATACCCGTCTCGCTAACTGCTGGGTGAGCGTACTGCCGCCTGTCTGAACCGACTCATTGAGCACTTTCTGTTTGACAGCGCGAAGTGTACCATTCATATCCACACCCATATGTTCATAAAACCGGTTGTCTTCTATGGATATAATAGCATTGATAACGGATTGCGGAATTTGGTCAAACGTAACAAGTCTCCGGTCTTCCTCGGTTCTGAGCTGACCTATTGGAGAAGCGTCACTAAAATAGGCAAAGCCGGTTACCGCATTTTCATCAATCGACTTTACAATTTCTGCACGCGAACGTACCGGTTCATCTTTTACAATGGAAGAGACGTAGCCCAGCAAAATACCACCAGCGAACAGGCAGAAGGTAAAGCCTGCAATCAAGATCCACTTGATGGTTGTCCAGATCCTGCGGCCCCGGGAGCGGGTACCGGTGGAACGGTCAGGTTTTTTTGTTGGACGAATGTCCTTCTTTTCAGCCATGATTCTTCCCCCTTTTACCAGCCACTATTATAGCATAAAACATGAGTGTGCAATCAGTTTCTTACGACCGATAAGCAGCGGATAGGCACAAAGTCGGAAGTTATAGCGTTGACTTGACTGTATGAGTGTGATATAAACGTAATATCTTTACAGCAATATCAGACAATTGTATATGGCAAAGGCTGAGAAAGACACCCAGTAGAAGTGAAGATGATCCTGAATCAGAGAGCCGGTGGTTGGTGCAAACCGGAGAGGACTTCCTTTGAATTACAGGTCTGGAGCCGTCCGGTGAAAAATGTATACCTAACCCCGATCAGGGTAGGGAGCAGACAGAAGCCAGGACCGGAATAGAATATTCCGTTATGAATAATGAAGTGAGAATCATGAATGATTGTTCTCAGAATCGGTACTGCCATGATAGCAGCCGAGAGATGAATAATAGATCAGATTCTAATTAGGGTGGTAACGCGAGACCTGCTCGTCCCTTTATAGGGGCGGACAGGTCTTTTTTGCATTCATTTAGGATATCGCAAGCCTGTCCGTCCTGTCAGGAACCGATGAATCAGGATAAAAGAAGGCAACTTAAAGGAGCGATTATGATGACAAAATGGGAAGAATTAACACCAGATCAACAAGCCGAAGTGGAGCGTCAGCTAAGCGTAATCCGGCGCGGCGTAACCGAGATTGTACCGGAGGATGAACTACGCCGCAAAATTATCAAATCCGTGACAACCGGTAAACCTTTGACGGTGAAGCTGGGTCTTGATCCTTCTGCACCTGATATTCATGTAGGCCATACCGTTGTACTGCAAAAGCTGCGCCAGTTCCAGCAACTCGGTCATATGGTTCAGCTGATTATCGGCGACTTTACCGGACGAATCGGTGACCCTACCGGCAAATCCGAGACACGCAAACAGCTTACCGAAGAACAGGTCAAACATAATGCAGAGACTTATCAGAAGCAGATCAACAAAATTCTTGATCCTGCGCAGACCAAAGTATACTTCAACTCGGAATGGCTGAGTCCGATGAACTTTGCAGAGGTTGTTAACCTGGCTGCCAAAGTTACCGTGGCACGCATGATGGAACGGGATGATTTTACCAAACGTTTCCAGGGTGGACTGCCAATCAGTATTCATGAATTTTTCTACCCGCTGATGCAGGGTATGGACTCGGTGGCACTGGAAAGTGATATCGAGCTGGGAGGTACGGATCAGAAGTTCAATCTGCTGATGGGTCGTACACTGCAAAAAGAGTACGGCAAAGAGCAGCAGGTAGCCATTATGCTGCCACTGATCGAAGGTCTGGACGGCGTGCAGAAGATGAGTAAAAGTCTGGGCAACTACATCGGTATCGATGAAGAGCCAAATGAAATCTACGGTAAAGCAATGAGTATCCCTGATGAACTGATGGTGAAATACTACGAGCTGACTACAGACATTTCCAATGAGGATCTGGCTGCACTGCGCAAAGGATTGGAAGATGGTAGTGTACATCCCCGTGATGCCAAAATGAATCTGGCTCATACTTATGTTCGTATGTACCATAACCAGGAAGCGGCAGAAGCGGCGAAAAATCATTTTGTTACCGTATTCCAGCAGCGTGCACTGCCGGATGATATTCAGGAAGTAACTCTGGAACAAGGTATGCTCACAGACGGAAGTATCGGTTTGATCGACCTGATCAGCCATCTGGGCTTTGCTTCTTCGAAGAGCGAAGCAAGACGCAGTGTACAGCAGGGTGCTGTCAAAATCAACGAACAGAAAATCGACGACGTGAATGCTACGATCACACCCGCAGATGGAGATATCGTACAGGTCGGTAAACGCAAATTTGCCAAACTGAAAACCAGCTGATTTATTGAAACAGTACACGCATTCCTAATTAAATATTGCTAATTAGCACATTAAATACACGCTCTTTTCACGGAACCACAGGTGAAAAGAGCGTGTATTTTTTGTGTAGTTTTTTTAAGTGAGAAAACCTGTAGACACTTTCTTAACACAAATATTGCATGAACAATAATTGTATGAATATAGTTCTAAAGTTATAGAAGCAGTAAACCGATATATATATATAGATTGTGGGGTTAATTTGAATACATAATAGAGGAGACAGGATTATCGTGAGACGTTTTCAATTTAAAAGTATCCAGGCGCGCACACTCGCAACCTTATTGCCGATTGTGCTGATCGTGCTGGTACTTATTAGTGTGCTTTCTTACCAGTTCGCCAAGCAAAAGCTTAATGAAGAAATGAATAATACGGCGACCAGCAGCCTGAATGGTGTGACTGCGAGCATCAAGGAGCAGATTACCAACAATTCGACCGTTGCTTCTTCACTGGCAGCTGCAGCCGGGCAGGCTCATGAAACAATGAATATGGATGATTATGCCCAGCTTACCGAACGCTGGACGATGCTGAGTGCAATGACGTATGGCAGCGGCATTTACTTTGCTGCCGATGCATTTGATGACGGAGTCAAATACCACTCTGTCTATGCAGCGCGCAAAGGAGACAATATTTCGGCTACTTTTGAATATGATGATCCGGCGTATGATTATTTGAGCAAGCCATGGTATACAGGCACATTGGGTAATTTTGACCGGATCTATTATACTGAGCCTTTTACCGATGAAAAGACTGGCATTACGATGATTACAGCAGGTAAAACGATCCGCAGTGCTACCGGACAGGCTCTGGGAGTCGCAACATCGGATTTGAATATTAACAGCATTCGCGACTATGTGAATAATATGGATATTGGAGCGATCGGCCACGCGCTGCTGCTCGATCATAATGGTAATGTGCTCGCCAGCAGCGAGACCGGTATCAAAGCAGGCGGTGGATTTACCGGAGCAGATGGTATGAACAAAGCTGCACTGGCTAATGTAATGGCACAAAATAAAGGTCAAACTTCTATTCAGCTGGCAGGTCAAAGCTACACCTTGTATTTTCAGACATTGGAGGGAACTGGATGGAAGACAGGGATTGTTTTGTCCCAGGCTGAAATTCAGGAACCTGCACGCGAAATGCTGCATACCCTGCTGATTATTGGTGGTATCAGTCTGATCGTACTGGCAGTAGCCATACTGTGGAATAATCTGGGCATGATTCGTGAGATTCGCAAAATGATGAACCTGAGCCGCAAAATGGCAGCGGGTGATTATTCCGATCGGCTGGAAGTGAGCCGCCGTGATGAGTTTGGGCAAATGGCTGTGGAATTCAATCATATTCTCGCATCTACCGGCGCGGTAATCCAGAGACTGGATGAACAATCTTCCCTGATCCAGACGACTGCAGCGCATATGGTCGATGATTCCAGACAGACTGCAGTAGACGCGCGGCATAATGTGGATGAGCTGGTAGATATGGAGCAGGGGTCTCAGACACAGCTGCAAGCTACGGATGAAAGTACAACAGCCATGGAAGAAATGGCAGCGGGCGTACAGCGAATTGCCGAATCGGTACAGGAAGTAGCCAGTGCTGCACAGCAGATGGAACAGAAAACCGGAGAAGGCAACCAGCAGCTGCACAAAGTCGTCAAGCAAATGGATTCAGCCAAGCTGGTCATGGACGAAGCTGGTAAAATGGCTGGCTCGCTCAATGAACGGGCACAGCAGATCAGCAGTATTATTGATGTGATTCAGGGCATCAACAAGCAAACCACACTGCTGGCACTCAATGCTTCGATCGAAGCGGCACGTGCAGGAGATGCAGGACGCGGATTTGGTGTGGTCGCTTCCGAGATCAGTAATCTGGCAACCAGTGTAGGTGACTCTACCAAAATGATTACTGCGCAGATTGTCGCTATGCAGGAAGAAACAGCCGCTGTATTGATGGGAATGGAAAGTGGAGCAGTACGCGTGACCCGTGGACTCAGCTCGCTGGAAGATACACGCCGGATGTTTGACTCAATCAAAGGAGATGTGGAGCAGATGTCTGCAGAGATCCAGGAAGTATCCTCAGCTTCCGAAGAAATGTCTGCAGGTGCACAACAGATAACAGCTTCACTCGAAAATCTGGCGGATATCGCCAAAAATACTTTATCCAAAGCAGGCCAGGCCAATAAACGTTCTGTGGAGCAGCTAACTGCGCTTGATCGACTCGAAGGATCTGCCCAGTCGCTGCACCATATCTCGGATACCCTGAATGAGCTGATTGCACAGTTCCAGACAGAACCTGCATCTGTAGCCAATCCAGAGACGGAGGCCGGTTCGTCCGATAAGCATGAGCTTGCTGATGAACAGGAACAGGCGCAGCAACAAGATGAAGTAGATGTGGAGTCCGCAGCAGACACAGATCAAAGACAGCATGAAAAAAATACCTCAGAAAAATATTCAGAACAATCGGAGACCGATACATCCGGACCTCAATCCGCTTGATTCGCAAGTGATACATTCCAGCAGCTACTAAATAAAAGGAATAGAACATGGTTCTATTCCTTTTTGCTACAGACAGATTTATTGCAAGTATATTTGCATACCCAGCTGCAAAAATCTCTCTTCTGCCGCGATGGGATAGCTCTGTCTATGATTTGCATACTGAAGAAGATCACCTGCGATACATACCAGCCCTTTCTCACAGATTTCCATATCGATGTATATTTTATGGTCTGCTTACTTTGCTATATAGATTTTATCCAAAAATGTCGATAAAAGGATTTAGATAACTATCCTACCATGGAAAGGAAGAAGGATTTGACCAAATATCGATTCAAAAGCATCCAGGCCAGAATGATGTGGACTGTCATGCCTATTATATTTGTTGTACTTTTGCTTATCAGTGGTATCTCTTATGAGTTTGCCAAGCAAAAGCTGAACGAACAGATCAACAACAGTGTCAGCCACTCTTTGAACAATGTAACCGACAATATTAACAATCAGCTGTCCAGCCATTCGCTGCTTGTATCTTCATTTGCGAATACAGCAGGGCAACTCGGCTCCGATGTTGATATAGCCAGATATACAGCCATTATCGAAAAAGATCTTAAACAAAGTAATATTACTTATGGACTGGGCGTATTTTTTGCAGCAGATGCGTATGCTCCAGGAGTGAAATATCGTTCTTCTTATGTACACCATGACGGGCAGCAGCTTACGGCTACGAATGAATACGATGATCCGGCTTATGATTATCTGAATCAGGCATGGTATACAGATACTGTAGCTGCCAAGCCCAATATGTATTATTCGGCTCCGTATGTGGATAGTAAGCTCAATGTATCCATGATTACAGCAGGTCAGGCGATCTATGATGCCAACAATAAATTGATCGGGGTAGCGACCGGGGATCTGGATATGAGCAATATTCAGAGTATCGTCAGCAAGCTGAATGTAGGTATGGGAGGAACAGCTGTGCTGACCGACCGTGAGGGCAATATTCTGGCAAGCGGCAATCCGGCTTTGAAAACAGGCAGCTCGGTATCCAATGCTGCCGGCAGCGCCTTTGAACAGCAGCTTCAGAGCAATGCTTCCGGACAGATGAATCTAACTCTCGGTGGTGAAGATCAGCAGTTCCTGTTCCATACAATCGAACAGACCGGCTGGAAAATTGGGATTATGCTGCCTGAAGCACAGGTGCAAAAACCTACCAATGATCTGCTACTGCTGCTCAGTATTATCAGTCTGATCGGCATTGTGATTATTCTAAGCACACTGTGGATGAATAACCGCAGTATGGTCAAAGAAGTTCGCAAAATCCGCCAGTTGAGTGATCAGATGGCACAGGGAGATTATTCCAATGAGCTGACCAGTGATCGCCAGGATGAGTTCGGGCAAATGTCCGATGGATTCCAGCGTGTATTAAAATCAACTTCTGCGGTAATCAGCCAGCTGCGTGAGGAATCCGAGACCGTGCAGGAGACGGCAGGTCATCTGTCTGATGGAATGTCCCAGGCTGCGCGTGAAGCCCAGCAAAACGTGGAACAGATGGAGAAAGTGAAACATGGAGCAGAAGTCCAGATGGTAGCTGCTTCGGAAAGTACAACAGCCATGGAAGAGATGGCTATCGGTATTCAGCGTGTCGCAGAATCGGTACAGCAGGTATCCGAGGCGACCCAGGGAATTGATCACAAGACCCGCCAGGGCAATGCCAAGCTGGCTGAACTGAATCAGCAGATTCATACAGCCAAAAATGCTTTGGATCAGGCAGGAGAAGTCGTACACTCTCTGGATGAACGTTCGATCCAGATCGGCGGTATTATTGATATTATTCAGGAAATCAGTGGACAGACCAAGCTGCTTGCCCTTAATGCTTCGATTGAAGCGGCGCGTGCAGGCGAGCATGGCAAAGGATTTGCTGTAGTCGCTTCGGAAATTAGCAAACTGGCTGAAAACGTAAGCTCTTCTGCAGGGCAGATTACTACCCAGGTAAGTGCCATGCAGTCAGAGACACGTGCTGCTTTGCAGGGCATGAAGGAAGGCAGTATGCAGGTAAATGAAGGACTGCATGTTCTGGAGGAGATCGAAGCAAGATTTATTGCTATTAGTCGTGATATTGAGCGGGTAGCAGATGAGGTGCAGGAGGTGTCTTCAGCTTCCGAGCAAATGTCTGCGGGTTCGGAGGAAGTGAGTGCATCGATTAGCCAGCTGGCTGACATCGCCAGAACGTCTTCGACAGGAGCAGCGAATGCGCTGGAACGCTCGCGGATGCAGTTGAGTTCACTGGAAGAGCTGAATCAGTCTTCCCAATCACTAAATCGGGTATCCGATGCACTGAATTCGGTTGTTTCACAATTCAAAGTTCAATAATAAAAAGAATGGGGCAGGTAGAACAGCCAATTGCCGAGAATAGAAAGAATCTATTGTCAGCATGAATCTGTCGAACCAGCCCCATTAAAATTGTATATAAAGCATAAAAAAACCGCCGGAGATTCCGGCGGTTTTTGATCGTTAAGATTAACGGTTGTACCACTCAACGATTTGTCTTTCATCGATGTCTTGAGTCAGTTCGGAACGCTCAGGCAGACGGATGTATTTTCCTTCTGTTGCGCCTTCGTTGAACTCAACATAAGCTACCAGATGAGTGCGGTTTTCCAGAGCTTCTTTAACGGAAGTCAGGCCACGGCTTTTTTCACGAAGACCGATTACATCGCCTGGTTTTACGGAGTAAGAAGCGATATCTACTTTTTTACCGTTTACAGTCACGTGACCGTGAGCTACCAGTTGACGAGCACCTGGACGGCTGTTTGCGAAGCCGATACGGTAAACGAGGTTGTCCAGACGGCTTTCCAGCAGGAACATGAAGTTCTCACCAGCGATGCCTGGCAGTTTTTGTGCTCTTTCGAACAGTGTAGCGAATTGTTTTTCACCCAGACCGTACATGAAACGCAGTTTTTGTTTTTCTTGCAACTGCATACCGTAGTTGCTCATTTTTCTGCGTTGGTTAGGACCGTGTTGTCCAGGAGGGAAAGGGCGTTTCAATTCTTTACCAGTGCCGCTCAGGGAAATACCTACGCGACGGCTTAATTTAAATTTAGGACCAGTGTAACGTGCCATTTATAGCAAGCTCCTTCGTAATTAAAGTATAGTTTTTGATAAAAATACGGGGCTTTGGGTCTTTGATTCAAGTTGCCGCTTATGATTTGTCGTGAGGCAGGATAGAAAACCACACTACTGACAGGAATGTTCAGCCGCAGTCTTGTCAGCAACCATAAGCGTGAGGGTGAAACAACGTTACGCCCAAATCAGAATCTATCCATTCTTCATCAAGAATAAATTATATCTTGAATATAAACATAAAGTCAATCATTTTCACGCAATAATCCAAGAGAAATTTTCCGGGTTCGTTGTTTGGAATTATACGTGCAATCCGTGGAGTCTGCTTGTAAAATGAAAATGATTCATATCTAATATTCACCGGCTGAATAGGCCGAATGATGAGGAGGATTTTATGCCAGACCATCCATGGAATTCGCCAGCGCAGAGCTGGCGCGCTGAAGCCGGGCATACCTCCTACCCTGTGGTGCCTGTCAATGATGACACGTTCTGGCTGCAAAAGGCAGATATCGGCGAATCTGATTTTCTGCATATTGAAGCATTGCTTGAAGAATCTCTCAAAGACTGGTACGAGCAGAATCGGATGATTGATAAAGTCTGTCATTCTGCCTGGTTTTTGCTGAACCATCAGCGTAAATATATAGGAGGAGTGGGCCTGCTGTCCGGCCAGGAGCTGCTGATCCAGCAGTCTATCAAAGACCGGCAGCAATCTGAAGCAGCTGCAACATCATCTGCAGAACCGTCAGGGGTCATCACATGTCCGCTGTATACACGTACAAAGGGTACATTGTTTGTGCTGCTTGGCTGTATTTCCTCAGCAGACCATCCGGTATCGGCAAATGATTTGGAGATGCTGGGTATGCATTATCGGTCGTTATTTTACAAGCGGTTTGAATATACGTTTGTCGCCGATATGCTGAGTTCGCAGACGGTCATTGAACGTGAGGCACAGCGTCGTACCGTACTGTTCCATATTATTCAGCGGATGTATGACAAGTTCGAGGTAGATGCGATTATTACAGAGATGTTCGCTATAGTGGATCAGATGTATCCGCTTGTTCAATTCGAGCTGTTGGTATCGCAGGGCGCTCAGAATCGGAATCCACGCGTCAAGCCGCTTGTGATGCAGTCTTCTGCAGATGATATGTGTGTACGTACCTTTTCGACTGGTGAAGTATCGGTTGCTGTCCATCCGGGTACAGATGGCAATTCCGATAAAATGGAAGCAGCGCTTCCACTGATGGGCAAACAGGGGATATATGGTGTTTTTCACATTATGGCGGATTATCCGCTGGAGGAAGAAGATCTGGAACTGTTGATGATTATCGCAGAGGCTGCCGGACGGACTTTTGAAAATGCCAGGCTGTATGAACAGTCTCAGATGCTCAATGAAGATCTGCGGCTGATCAACAATATTACCCACCGGCTCAACCAGAGTCTGAAGCTGGAGGAGATATTTCAATTTGCGGTGGGCGAGCTGCTGAAAGTATTCAAGGCCGAGCATGTGATCGTGCTGTACTTGAATCCGAAAACCGATCGATTCGAAATCGTTTCAGGGAACGTTCCCGCGCTGGATGGCGGTTCGGTCGACAAAAATGAAGGCTATACCGGATTGATTTACCGGAACAAGGAGCCGATTATTATGTCCGATTATTGCAGCGTACCGGGCACGGAATCGATTTTTATGAGAGAAACAGGTTCGTGCTCGATGATCGCTTCGCCGCTTATGAGCAGCGGAGAAGTCAATGGCGCTATTTATCTGGGCCATCCGCAGAGTCATTACTTCTCTTATGACAATTTTAAATTGCTGCAGGTTATTACGACCCATATCGGACTCTCGGTATCCAATGCTGCGCTTCATTCAGAAGTTCAGCGGATGGCGAGCCGGGATGCATTGACCGGGTTGTATCAACGGCGATATCTAGATGATTCGATCAGCAATTATCAGAATGCGACGTATAGTGGATCGCTGTTAATGGTCGATATTGATAAGTTCAAGGTAGTCAATGATACGTACGGTCACCAGGTGGGCGACGAGATTCTCAAGCAGGTAAGCCGGATTATTCAGCGGCTGATTCGTGACGGAGATATTGCTGCCCGGTGGGGTGGCGAGGAGCTGGCTGTTTATTTTCCACAGGTGGATAAAAGCCGTGCCTACCATATCGCTGAACGGATCAGGGAGACAATAAGTGAAGAGACGGATCCCAAAGTAACGGTATCCGGCGGAGTGGCTGACTGGAACTGGAAAGATAAGGATGTCAGTGTGGAATCACTCTTTTACAGGGCAGATATGGCATTATACCAGGCCAAACATAATGGACGGAATCAGATCCGGATGGATGCGGAGATGCGGGGTTAAATCCGCAATCGTAAATAAGCAGCACAGCAGATTATCCCTGACAGGGAATCGAGCTGTGCTTTTTTGGTGAGGACAAAAAACAGGTGCGCATGGTACACTGTTTTTTGAATAATTAACCGTTGTTCAAAAACATCATGAAAAGGGGACGAGACAATGCAGGATCCTAGAATAAAAGTACTCGCCAGAAATCTGGTACAGTATTCCATCGATGTACAGCCAGGCGAGAATGTACTGGTCGAAATGATCGGTACAGAGCGTGATCTGTTAAATGCGGTTATCCACGAAGTAGGTGCCAGAGGCGGTAATGTGTTTGTACAGCTGACAGACCGCAAGGTACAGCGTGCAATGCTGATCAATGCGACCGAAGAGAGTCTGGCTGCATGGGCAGCACTTGATCTGGAGCGTATGAAACAGATGCAGGGATACATCGGTATTCGTGCCGGCGATAATATCAATGATCTGGCTGATGTGCCGGAAGAGAAAATCAAAATGTACAACCGACTCTACCAGCACTCGGTACATAGCGAGCAGCGTGTCAAGCATACCAAGTGGGTTGTACTGCGCTATCCAAATGCAAGCATGGCCCAGCTGGCCGGCATGAGCACAGAAGCGTTTGAAGACTTTTACTTTGATGTATGCAATCTGGATTATGCCAAAATGGATAAAGCCCAGGATGCTCTGCAGGCACTCATGGAACGTACCGACAAAGTGCGTCTGGTCGGCAAAGATACCGATCTTGCTTTTTCGATCAAAGATATCGGTGCCAAAAAATGCTCCGGTCAGCGCAATATTCCGGATGGTGAAGTATTCAGTGCACCGGTACGCGATTCGGTCAATGGTACGATTACGTACAATACACCGACTGTATACAATGGCATCAGCTTTGAGCGTGTCACATTCCGTTTTGAAAACGGCAAAATTGTAGAAGCATCGAGCAATGATACCGAGAAGCTGAATAATATTCTGGATTCGGATGAAGGCGCGCGTTATATCGGTGAATTCGCAATTGGCTTCAATCCGCATATCCTGCATCCCATGAATGATATTCTGTTCGACGAGAAAATCGCCGGCAGCTTCCACTTTACTCCAGGACAGGCTTATGAAGAGACCGATAACGGTAACCGCTCTTCTATCCACTGGGATCTGGTATTTATCCAGCGTCCGGAATACGGCGGCGGCGAAATTTATTTTGACGATGTACTGATTCGCAAAGATGGCATTTTCGTACTGCCTGAGCTGGAGCCACTGAATCCCGAGAACCTGAAATAAGGAATATTGGTGTCAATGATAACCGGTTCGCAAAATACTGTTATTCATAGCTTGATCAAATAGGCAAAAAGAGGTTATATATGGATAGGGCGCCTGATAGGCGACTTCACGATATAACCTCTTTTTCTCTGAAAATGGACCTAAGAAAGAAGTTGCATAAGAAAGCGTATTCATTTATGATGTAAGGGAAAACGAGGTTTAGTGAAATTCAAAGCAAAATAGGAGGGTTTCTCATGGCAACCAGTAACACAAATAACGCAGCAGTCGTAGAGATTGCACAAACTGCCGGTCAGTACACTTCTTCAATCGTACTGCAGTATGAAACCAAGTTTATCGATGTCAAAAGTATTCTGGGACTGTTCACTACGCTGGTAGCCAACCATAACTACGAGCTGCACGTACACGGACCAGACGAAGAAGCAGCCAAAGCTGCGGTTGTCGCTGCTTTTGAAAAACATGGTCTAAGCGTCAAACTTGCGGATAATTAATGTATATCAGAAATGCTGCTGTCTATAGGACAGCAGCATTTTTGCTTTCACGCGATGCTCTTCGTGTTCATTCTGCTGTTGTAACAGTACCATACATGCAGAAAATGGAAGGAATAACGAGCAGCATGGATAGATATTTTAAATATAAGATATTTCCGCCCGATTTACAGGGAGGTTCTTGTATTGCCCTTCAATTTCGTCTAATATTAAGAATAGTAATGGCCGAGAGTTCTTGAACATGGGGGGGAAGAACATGACTTCATCTGATTTGCAAGAGCAGTTGAATATAAAAGCATTAAATCTTCTTCAGGAAGATGCACATAAAATCGAAAAGTTGATCGAAATCCAGATGGAGAATTTGGATACCCGTTACTGTCCTCTCTATGAGGAAGTGCTGGATACACAGGTATACGGCTTTTCCAAGGAAGTGGATTTTGCTGTACGTGCTGGTCTGGTGTCGGATCCTGTAGGCAAGCAGCTCATCAGTAATCTGGAGCGTAATTTGTCCGTATTGTATGAAGCCATGAACAATAAGACACAGTCTGCAGAATAGCAGATTTGAATGACATAGAAATGCCTGTACTCTGCTATTTAGGGTACAGGCATTTTTGCTATAAGTACTGTACAATCTGTCAAACCTGCAGATAGGATGTAGGCAGGATGATCGTCAAAAGACCCTCTCCCCAGACTGCACAGGGCAGCTGGTAGACAGGGTCTTTATTTAAACTGGTTTATGATGATCAACAAAGCCTATACTTGGATCATACAGTGGACTTTGAGTCTCTTTTTTAAACGAGATAGAAAGATACACCGAGTATAATGTACACAACCAGCAGCAGAGTACCTTCATACCAGTTGGTTGAACCATCCTGAATGATCGACTTGGCGATAAAGACGGATACCATAATAGCTACCAGTTCCAGCGTAGTGAAAACGATATCCATCGTGTTGCCCAGGAAAAAGCTGACAAAGATCAGTACAGGAGCTACAAATAAAGCAATTTGCAAGCTGCTGCCGACTGCGATTTCGACAGAGGCACCGATTTTATTTTTCATGGCAAGCATAATCGCTGCACTGTGCTCGGCAGCATTACCGATAATGGCAACCACAAAGGCACCAACAAATAACTCGCTGAATCCAAAGTCCTCGGTAAAGGTTTCGAGTGTACCCACGAGCCATTCACTGACAAAAGCAGTCATAACGGTTGCAATAATCAGATAAAGAATAGATCTGCCTTTGCTCCATTCTGGAGACTCATGCTCGTCGTCACCTTCATTGGTGACATCTGCCAGATAGGTCTTGTGAGTAAACATCGAGAAGATCAGCCAGGCGATATAAGCCAGAATGAGCAGTCCGGCTACGATCAGACTGAGTGTGTCCACTTCGGTACTCGTAATAGAGTGCGTATTCAGGAACAGTGCCGGTACGAACAGGGCAATAACCGCTACGATCATAAGCGATCCATTCATGCCTGCCAACGAGACGTTGAAGTTCTGCACTTTGAATTTCACGCCGCCGGCGAAAATACTCAGACCAAGTACCAGCAGCAGATTACCGATAATAGAACCGGTCAGACTGGCTTTGACCATATCGTACAGTCCTTCGCGCAGCAGCATGATGGCGATAATCAGCTCAGCTGCATTACCGAAGGTTGCATTCAGAAAGCCGCCCAGCCGCTGTCCGGCATAGTGTGCTACATTCTCTGTTGCACGTCCCAGGAATCCTGCTACCAGTACAACAGCAATCGCCGATACGATAAACTGGAGGATCGGATTCAGATGGGCATAATGAGCGATTGCACTGAATACGAAGAAAATAATAAGCAGAATAGTAGAAAGATTCTTTTTCATTGCGCCACCTCACTTTTGAATAAATATATGTTTGATATTCTACATATGGTTGATGCTTCCACTACAGAATCAATGACAGGACGAACAGTACGGCAGCGGTCTGCGAATGTACCGTACAGCGTGATCTTCCTATTCATTAACCAATCATCCGCCGCATATGACCAGGTTTTGTTATATTCGCACAGGTCAGGACATGGGAATCGCATCATACTAACTATGTAAATTCTTTAACAATATACCCAAATCTAATGAAAATGTAAACGACACAGCATAAACGTTTCATAAGCAGAAATAGAGGGTATAAATATTGTTTTTGAATATCTGCGCAATATGCAATAAAATAGAGAAGTAAACATTATGGTTAGTTGCATCCAGGTCGCAATATGGCTAACAGGGATGCAAGCTTTGGAGGAGGATGGACATGACCGAATCATTACAATTGGAGATGGGCACAATCAAGATTGCCGACGATGTCGTAGCAAAAGTGGCGGGCATGGCCGCACTGGAGACACCGGGGATTGCTGCTATGTCCGGCGGATTATCCGAAGGATTCGCCAAACGTCTAAGCGGTAAGAATGTACAAAAAGGGGTAACTGTTGAAGTCGGACAACGCGAGGCAGCCATTGATCTGCGCATCATTGTACTGTACGAGACACCGATTCACGAAGTATGCCGTATGCTCCAGCAAAATGTGCGTGAAGCAGTAGAGAACCTGACCGGTCTCAAAGTGGTCGAAGTAAATGTCAAAGTAGAAGGCGTCGCCTTCAAGGATGACATGATCGATTTTGAGCAGCCAGTTCGTTCCAGATCCTAAGCAGCCTATACAAAAGCATACCAGAACTGCACATACAAAAACGGCGGGGATTCCCCGCCGTTTTTTATATTAGTATTTGGTTTGGATACCGGATGATTATTTCATCCGCATCGAGACAGATTGACGACGTGTGTATCCATTGCCGGTCTCCTGCTTTTCAGCAAGAGCACGATTGGTTTCTCTGGAGATACTGAGCATAATACCCATACTCAGCATCATAATAACGAGTGAAGTACCACCATAACTGATAAATGGCAGCGGAACCCCGGTAAGTGGGATCGTCTTGGTCACCCCGCCGATATTGATAAAGGCCTGAATCGCAAACAATCCCATAATCCCGACACCGGCCAGTGTGCCGAAAATATCCGGACACCTGAGTGCGATAATAATGCCTCGCCAGATAAAGTAGGCATACACGAGCAGGAACAATACGGTTCCGATCAACCCGAATTCCTCACCGATAATAGCAAAAATAAAGTCATTGTACGGATTGGGCAGATAATGCAGCTTCTGAATACTTTGACCGAACCCGGCGCCTGTAACGCCGCCTTCGCCAATGGCTATAAGCGACTGAAGCATGTTGTAAGTGCCGCCTGTCGGATCGGCAAATGGGTTGAGATAGGCTTCAATCCGGTCGGCTCGGTAGTTGCCGCTGGCAGGCTCATCTTTAGTGAACAGAGAACTGATGCCAAATACAATTGCCGCCCCGAGTACAAGCAGCATGACAGAAGCCATAATATGCTTCATACTGGCTCCGCCCACATAAATAATGAGGCCTGCTGTTGCGACTAGAATCATACAGGAACCAAGGTCAGGCTGCAGCATGATCAGTCCGGCGACGAGTCCGACGATCAGCATAACCGGAATATAACCGGTTCGCAGATCCCTGAGTCGATCGCCCTTTTTGGCAATCAGAGCAGACAGATAAAGGATAACCGCCAACTTGGCAAATTCCGCTGGCTGCAGTGAAGCACCACCCGGCAAGCGAATCCAGCTTCGTGCACCATTCAGATGTACGCCGACCACAAGTACGGCCAGCAGCAGAACTAGGGTGACGAGGAAAAAGGGCGCAAACCACTTTTTATATTTACTGTAATGGGCTTTCATCGCAAAGAACATGGCGATGGTACCGATAATGGCATACATAATGTGACGCTTCGTAAAGTACAGTGCATCATTATTATAGCTGGCACTGGTCAATGCAAGACTGGAGCTGGCACTGAATACCATCAGAATACCAAAGCCGATCAGCACAAAGGTCAGAACGAGCAGCTGAAAATCCGGTGCTCCTTTTTTGATGACTTTTGGAGCTGTCTGTGAAGGTCTAGGCATGTTACGGACATTGGAATTTTTGGTACGGTAACGATCCGCAATACTCTGGTTGGAAGATCTTGATGTAGTTTGTCTTATTTTATTCATTCATGTATCCCCGGTAATGGAACGGATATGTACAATTGTGCAGCACGGTTGTCTATGTTCAGACGATTTTTCATCATGCACAAATCCTCCTTTGAAATAAAAGCAATCAATTATGTTAAGTTTATCTTTCATGATAGTACGTTTTAAAAGCAGGTGCAAGCTTTTGGTCGCTTTTGGATGAGTGCGCATAAAGGCATTTTACAAACAACTGTTTTTGCTTCAAAATAATGCCTAACAGTTTATTTAACCTTCATTAAGCAACTGAAACATGAAATAAGGTAAAAAAGAATGAATTTAGGTATACAGCGAAGGGATGGAGTGCAGATGGGGGATTACAACTGGCAAGCGTTATATCCGGATATGGTAAAGTGGCGGCGTTATCTCCACCAGCATCCGGAGCTGTCTTATCAGGAACATCAGACCATGGAATTTGTCGCAGAACGTTTGCGATCTTTTGGCGTAGAGATTCAGGTAGGCGCAGGCGATACCGGAGTGATTGGCGTGATCAAAGGCAGCCTGCCTGGCAAAACGGTAGCACTGCGTGCCGATATGGATGCGCTGCCCATCCAGGATGAAAAAGAATGCGAGTATGCTTCACAGGTGCCTGACGTGATGCATGCCTGCGGCCATGATGGCCATACCTCCGGTCTGCTGGCGGTAGCACGTTATTTTAGCGAGAACAGGGAGCAGCTGCGTGGTGAAGTGCGTCTGATTTTTCAACCTGGCGAAGAAGTATGTCCGGGTGGCGCGCTCAAAATGATCGACGCAGGTGCGCTGGAAGGTGTGGATGCGATCTATGGCGTCCATCTGTGGACTCCATTTGCAGCAGGTACGCTGGCAAGCGCGCCAGGACCTGTCATGGCATCAACCGACGAATTTTTTATTACGATTACGGGAAAAGGTGGCCATGGCGGTATTCCGCATGTGACCGTGGACAGTCTGCTGACCGGTGCTCAGCTGGTCGTACAGCTGCAGTCGATTATCAGCCGCAATGTCAATCCGCTTAATCCGGCAGTGCTGACAGTAGGCACGATCCAGAGTGGTACGGCGCAAAATATTATTGCAGAGAACTGCCGGATCACCGGAACTGTACGAACATTTGACGAGGAGACACGGGCATTGATCCGTCAGCGGATTGAAGAGGTCAGTCGTCAGCTGTGTGCGCTGAACGGGGCAACAGTGGATATCGAGTATATGATGGGTTATCCGACGCTGGTTAATCATGCCGGTGAGACCGAACGCTTTTTCCGGGTAGCCGAAGAGATGTTTGGCAAAGAGCAGGTGTTCCAGACTCCGCCGATGATGCCTGCCGAGGATTTTGCCTATTATGTGCAAAAGGTCCCTGGCTGCTTTATCTTTGTAGGAGCAGGCAATGCGAGCAGTGGAGCTATCTATCCGCATCATCATGCCCGATTTGATATTGATGAGTCCTCTATGCTGAATGCAGCCCGCATTCTAGCAGGGATGGCTGAGGATTTTCTGAATCAACCGGAAATAGAATAGTGCTAACTTGCTTATGGCAGAATCCGTAACATGCTGTTTATTGTTTTTGGAAAAAGGCTTCTAATCTGCCAATTCCTTATGCTATGATGGAAAGGACAGCACGTGTGATTTCCACGTATAATCGCTGTCCATTATATACAGGAATGGGATGAACTTCATGAGCGTAACCGAGACCAGAACGGTTGATATGGCCGAAGTCTTGACATGCGCCTATGATTTGGGCGATATGATCAACAATTCTATCGAAGTCGCGAATTATCTATATTGGAAAGAACGGATGCAAGTCCATCCGGAAGTACAGCGCTTGGTAATCAAGCTGAATAGCAAGAAGGAGCTTTTCGAGGAAACCCAGCGTTTTGGTCATTTCCATCCCAATTATCATGCGGCGATGCAAGAAGTCGAAGCTGTGCAGGAGGAAATGCAGCGTATCGAGGAAGTTCGCAGATTCACCGAAGCTGAGAACAACCTGGATCGCATGCTGTATGAGATGTCTGAGATGATCGCACATTCGGTCTCCGAGACAATCAAGGTTCCAAGTAATGATCCTTTACCAAAAGGAGGCGGATGCGGCAGTGGAGGCTCATGTGGATGCGGCGGATAACAATCCGCGCCAAGAACAGGAACAGGCAGTTTTTCCGGAACGGATCGGATATATTATCTGGGTCAGTGATGTAAAAGCAGCCCGTAATCTGGAGAAATACGGATGTGTACATTATATTTCACGCCGTATGCAGTATGTAGTGATGTATATGAATTCCGAAAAAACGGATGATATAATCAAAAATATGCGCAGACTTCCTTATGTACGGAAGATCGAACGTTCCTATCGTAACGAAATCAAGACAGAATACAGCAAAAATGTACCGGATCAGACGCAGTTCTACGGTATTTAATTTTACAATTTATCAATAATGGGGATGCAGGCAGCACTCATTGGCAGAGTGCTGCGGCAGGCCCGACTGAAATATAGCAGCGGCCATTGGGTCGCTTTTTTTATTCTTTTCTGGAAAGCGGTTTCATAAAAGGGTGTAAATTGGTATAAAATAGTAAAATATATGATATAATTTTTAACTTTTTGACTTTATGGGTTAAAAGAGAGTAAGGAACTGTCGATATACTCTGTAGTGGGACTCAAGAACTGTAGGAATAGTACAGTTAATCAATTAATATGATAAAAATGACACCGTAACGTAGTCTGGGCCGTAAAACAATATATCAATTGGTAGCTTTCTCGTCCTATTGTAGGTCTTTAGATTTATAAAACGATAATCAATAGGCACTAATACTTAGGCGGAAAGACCTGCGAAGATGGGGAGTGAATAATTATAATGAGAGACAAAGTAATGGAGCGCTGGAGTACTTATGAACCATTTCATGTTGCACTGGGCGAGAAAAAAGTGGCAGATGTAGTTATTACCAATCATGCTATCAGTCGTTTTAATGATCGGATTGCCAAATCAGATACCCCTACAGAAGATATCGCTTCCTTTATGTGGGATAGCCTGAAGCAGGATCGCATCATCTCCTATTATCGCAAGGAAGAAGATGTGTATCTGATTGACGAAGATGTGGTTGTTGTTGCTGAGTTTGCTGAACTGCCCGGTGAATTTGATCTTGCAGGCAATCCGCTTCACAAAATGATCGTAGTTACTTTCCTTGGGAAAATGTCCGAAACGATCGAACTCCGTGATCTGAAATCTTATTATTCATGGTTGAGACACTCTCGCCGCATGACGCTAATCAAAAATAGCCGTAAACGCAAATAATACTTCATATTTTATCAGGTACATTTATGAATTGGCCTAACTTGCCTTCGTATTGGAGGAGCAGGCTGCCTATCATTAATACGGACCCGGAGAGCCTGCATATGCAGGCTCTTTTGTTATGTGCTTTTTTTGGGGTACAATCAAAGTACGACCAAGGAGGGAAACGGCATTGGCATTTAACTTTCATCAATTACATATATTTTATACAGTTGCCGAGCGGGGAAGTTTTTCGGCAGCAGCCCAGGCGCTGCACATGACCCAGCCGGCAGTGACCATGCAGGTGCAATCGCTGGAAGATCATTTTGGGACCAAGCTGCTGATTCGTACAACCAAACGAATCGAGCTGTCAGAAGCCGGTCATGCGCTGATGCCTTTTGCGCGTCGGGGCATAGAGCTGATGCGAGAAACAGATGCGGCAATGTCGCGATTTACCGATAATATGGCCGGTCGGCTGATGCTGGGGGCGAGTAATACGATTGGTGAGTATGTGCTGCCCCGCCTTCTCGTTCCGCTAGGGCAGCGTTATCCCGATATGAAAATTATGCTTAAGGTTATGAATACGACACAGATTCTGGATGAGATCAGTCGTAACCAGCTCGATTTTGGTCTGATTGAGGCGCCGGTAGAGCATCCCGATATGACGATCAAGCCGGTCATGCAGGATGAACTGAAGCTGATCGTGCCTGCGGGACATCCGCTGGATGAACTGCCCAGGATTACACTGGAAGATGTGCTGAATTATTCTTTTGTGCTGCGGGAGAAAGGATCGGGTACAAGACAGGTTATGGAGGAAGAATTTATCCGGCATCATATGGATCTGGAACGTATCGATACGGTTATGGAACTGGGCAGCACAGGAGCGGTTAAGTCGGCGGTAGAAGCCGGATTGGGCATTACGATCCTCTCGCCGTCTTCGGTGAAGCATGAAGTGGCACTGGGACTGCTCAAGGTACTGGATATCCAGAATGTCTCTTTTCAAAGACAGTTCTATTCGATTCATCTCAAATCGACACTGCTTGGTATCCCGTCGATTGCTTTTTTACAGTTTTTGCAGGAATATTCGTTAACCTAGTGTAGTACCGGATAGGGTGAATACAATTCGGATGTTCTGGACAGACGAATTAGTGTATCCCCTATATCCAAGACAGATGATATAGGCAGATTGTACAGAACATGAATATAAACAGACAGGAGTGAACACAGATGGATAATAAAACAACCCTGCAGCTGGGCTATGTCGATCTGCACAGCCATACACAGGCTTCGGATGGAATGAATACGCCTGCCGAAAATGTGCAGCTGGCTGCTGAAGCTGGCTTGAGCGCACTGGCTATTACAGATCATGACACCGTGGCAGGAGTGGCAGAAGCACTGGCAGCAGGTGAGCGGCATGGAATAACTGTCGTACCGGGAGTAGAAATCAGTACGATGGAGGATGGCAAGGATATTCATATTCTCGGATATTACATGAATATCGAAGATCCCGTTTTTCTGGAAAGGCTGGCCGGACTTCGTCAGATCAGGGATACACGCAATGAGATGATTCTGGAAAAGTTGCGCGGGCTTGGTGTCGAGATTACGATGGAAGATGTATTGAAGCAGCTCGGACGCGAACTGCTGCCGGATGAGAGTATCGGACGACCGCACATGGCAGATACGCTTGTAGCCAAGGGTTATGCCGAAGATATGCGCGATGCATTCAACAAATACCTGGCCCAGGACGCAGCCGCCTATGTATCTCCGCCACGTATCCGTCCCCAAGAAGCAGCACAATGGATTATAGAAGCAGGTGGGGTTCCTGTCATGGCGCATCCAGGAATCTATGGAGATGACGCTCTGGTCGCTCGTATACTTGGTGAAAGCGCACTGGCGGGTCTGGAGGTATATCATTCGGATCATTCACCAGAAGATGAACAGCGCTACTTGGAGCTGGCAGAGCAGAGAGAGCTGATTGTGACGGGTGGCTCTGATTATCATGGAGAGCGTCAGGGCAAAGTATTCCATGGTGCACTTGGCAGCAAACGGGTACCGGCCGATGTATTGACGCGGCTACTTGAACGGGCTTCAAGTCAGGCATAGAGCATATATTGTAAAAGCAGTCCCTTTAGAAGTCTGTCCTGTCATTTTTCGATTCTAAAATGGGTTTCACAAAGGAGCAGTATATGCGGATATTAATTACGGGTTCTTCCGGCAGAATAGGCACGGCGCTTACCGCTTATCTCGTGGACAATCATGATCTGGTGCTGGCAGATCTTCATTTTGATCGGCTGCCTCCAGAGATTCGGGAGCAAACTGAGCAGCATGTTATTGATCTGTCTGATCTGAAAGCCTGCCTGAAATTAACTTCCGGTATAGACAGGGTAGTCCATCTGGCAGGCAATCCTTCACCGGATGCGGACTTTTATGAGCATTTGCTCGATAACAATATCAAAGGTAGTTATAATCTGTTCCACGCCTGTCAGCAAAATGGAGTACAGCGCATCGTATTTGCCAGCAGTGCACAGACGATGGAAGCCTATCCTGTAGATGTTCAGACCACAACTTCCATGCAGGTGCGCCCCAAAAATATGTACGGAGTCAGTAAAGTATTTCTGGAGTCGCTCGCCAGCTACTATGCCTATGAACAGGGACTGGAAAGTGTGGGACTGCGAATCGGTGCATTTGATGACTTCCATCCGGGAGAACCGATGACCGTGCGCGATACGAGTGCTTACCTGAGTCCGCGAGATCTGTGCCAGCTGGTGGAAAAGGGATTGACTGCTCAGCTAAGAGAGCCCTTCCTACTCGTAAATGCGATTTCGGATAATCGCTTCAAACGACTTAATATTGAAGAGGCGATTCGTGAACTGGGCTACAAACCGCAGGATGATGCGTTTGCTTTGCAGGAGATTTTCAAGGATCGGAAATAAGTGTGAGGGAGCTGTTGGTCCATAATATACACCTATGCGATCAGTACGAATAGTATGTATCAAAAAAGCGTTCCAAACGTCTATTTTCGACGTATAGGAACGCTTTTTTATGCATGATTAGGCAGGTGCTATCAGACAAAATAGCTCTACCCATCTTTGCAGACTACCGGATGCAGGCTGTTACATTTTGATCGTGCTGCTCAGGCGTTTGATCATATCTTCTTCCGGTGTGATAAACAGGGTCGTCTGATGATCGTAAATAACGAATCCCGGCTTGGAACCGTTCGGTTTGTGTACATGGCGAATCTGGGTATAATCGACCGGTACACTACTTGATTCCTTGGCCTGGCTAAAGTAGGCAGCGAGCTGCGCCGCTTCGGCCAGCGTAGCATCGCCAAATTCGCTGCTGCGGATAACGACATGGGAACCCGGAATATCCTTGGTATGCAGCCAGGTATCATTATTATTCGCCATTTTGTTGGTAATATATTCATTTTGCAAATTGTTTTTGCCTACATACATTTCGATACCTTCACTGGAAGTATAAATATGCAGGGTCGGACGATTGTCTTTCTTTTTCTTTTTGTTCTTTTTGTTGCGGTTGCGGACGTAGCCCTGCTCGGCCAGTTCTTCACGAATCTCGTCGATATCCTGCAGGGCGGCACTTTGCAGCTGCTGGAGCAGGGAATCGAGATAGGCAATTTCTTCATGCGTACGGGTCAGCTGTTCTTCGATTACCGCAAGGCTGTTTTTGTATTTGTTGTACTTTTTGAAATAGCGCTGGGCATTATCGGAAGGAGATAGCTGCGGATCAAGCTGGATCTTGATCGGGCGCTGCTCTTCATCATAGAAATTGATAAGCTCAATTTCTTTGTCTCCTTTGGTAATCTGATGCAGGGAAGCGAATAGCAATTCACCCTGAATACGGTATTTCTCGGCATCGTCCGCTTCCAGTTGATCTTTGCGCAGATTATCGAGCTTTTTAATGTTTTTGCTGCGTTCGTTTTGCAAAAAGCGCAGCAGATCACTCGTTTTCTGCTTGACGGTATCGCGTTCTGCCTTGTTGCCATAATACGCTTCGATACATTCGCTCATCGAAGCATAATGTTTTTCTTCGTCCTGAATTTGTACAAGCGGTACAGCCGAGAAAACAAGCTTGTTCTTGGCATTGAGTCCGCTCACGGGATCAAACTGTCCCTGACGTACCTGTTCCATTAATGTATCAAAAGAGGTCCACAATGCATCCGCATCTACCCGATCGGGTAACTTGGATGAAGCTGGATCCGATTCATTGGCGTTCAAGTCCGGAGCTGGAGCATCAGAATGTTGTGCAGAAGCAGCAGAAACGGAACTATTCGCTGCACGCTGTACGACTTCGCTCGCAATCAATGGGCTAATACCTGTGAAAGTATCCAGAATAAAACGGGCGGATGTATCTGTATACTCGGCATAGCTGCTTGTAAACGGCTCCCGACCGGTTTCCAGCGGATTCAACTTGTTCTGCTGCGGGGGCTCTTGATAGCTGAAGCCAGGCATAATAATGCGGTAGCTGCTGATTGCCGGAGTCACATGATGGATACCGTCTATAATCGTATTTGTCGACGGATCAAGCAGAATCAGATTACTGTGTCGACCCATTAGTTCCACAATAATCCGTTTGACCGATACATCTCCCAGCTCATCACGCTGACGAACCTGGAAATGAATAATACGCTCCATGCCCACTTGCTCAATTGCCTCAATAATCCCGCTCTCACAATGCTTGCGCAGCAGCATACAGAACATCGGCGCTTCCTGCGGATTCATAAAAGACTGCTCGGTAAACTGCACACGCGGATACGTCGGATTCGCACTAAGCAATAATTTACGATTCTCCCGCTGTGCCCGAATCTGAAAAACAATATCACTATCTGTAGGCTGATAAATCTTATTAATACGCGACCCCACCAGAATCTGCAGATCCTGTACAATCGCGCGAGTTACAATACCATCAAGTGCCATATCAATTCTCCTATTCTAGCGTTTAACTTGTTAAACGCGGTGTTCAAATGAAAAAGCAATTTTTGCGAAGCAAAATATTGTACAGAACAGCGTTTAACTTGTTAAACGCGGTGTTCAAATGAAAAGTGATTTTTGCGAAGCAAAATATCTTGCATTACAAACGTTTAACTTGTTAAACGCGGTATCCAATAAAAAAGCGATTTTTGCAAAGCAAAATATCGCGATATTCTTACTCCCAATACACCTATTCTATCATGCCACAAAGCATTCGCAATTTATAGTCGTATCATGTATGCTTACCCAGTAGGAAGTGATTAAACAGCATATTCAGGGGAGAGAGCAGCGATGGAATTTACCAAAATGAACGGACTTGGCAATGATTTTATCGTAGTGTACGGCGAGCCTTCTCTGCCCGCCAATGCGGCGGAGCTGGCGATTCGGCACTGCAACCGGTACTTTGGGATTGGTGCAGACGGGCTGGTCTTTATACTGCCTTCAGCCCGGGCGGATTATATGATGCGGATTATTAATGCAGATGGATCGGAAGCAGAGCAGTGCGGCAATGCGATCCGCTGTGTAGCCAAATATGTATTTGACCACGGTCTTGCGGCAGGCACCGAGATTCAGATCGAGACGATTGGTGCTGGCGTACAAGCAGTCACTGTACAGGCAGAGAATGGCAAAGCGGTTACGGTACGTGTCGATATGGGCGAGCCTGTACTGGAAGCCGGTCTGATTCCGGTAGCAATAGAAGGCAATCCGGTGCTCAACCAGCCGATAGAGGTGGAGGGAGAGCAGTTTCATTTTACAGCTGTATCGATGGGGAATCCGCATTGCGTGATCTATGTAGAGGATGCAGTGAGTTTTGATCTGCATCAATGGGGACCGCAGCTGGAGACGCATCCACTGTTTCCACGCAAGGTGAATGTAGAGTTTACCACTGTACAGAGCCGCGACCGGATCGATATGAGAGTCTGGGAACGCGGAGCAGGACCGACGCTTGCCTGTGGTACAGGAGCCTGTGCGACACTCGTGGCTTCGGTGCTGAATGGTTATTCCGACCGTAATGCGCATGTCTCGCTCAAGGGCGGAGACCTGTATATTGAGTGGGATGAGAGCAGTAATCATGTCTATATGACTGGCCCGGCAGCAACGGTATATACCGGACAGACGCTGGATTAAGCTCCGGTTATACCTTTTAGCTATATCAGCCATTTCTGCCTCGATTTGCTTGGGATTTATGATACATTTAAGCATAAATCGATACAGCGAGGTGTGGCAGATGAAGCCGGATTTGCGATCAAGATGGACAGACGGTGTTATTGTAGGCGACGGAGCAATGGGAACCTATTTATATCAGCTGGGATTCCCGGTAGGCATTTCCTATGAGGAGCTGAACCTGCTGAGTCCGCATATTATTGAGGATGTGCACCGCCAGTATGTCACTGCAGGAGCAGAGATGCTGGAGACGAATACCTTTTCTGCGAATCACGAGAAGCTCGCCAAATACGGGCTTGAACATAAAGTGGAAGAAATTAATCGTGCAGGGGTGCGCATTGCCCGTCAGGCTGCTGGCGACCAGGCTTATGTCGTGGGTTCGGTCGGCGCAATTCGCGAAGGCAAGCGCTCCAATACACCACTACCACAGCTGCGCAAATATTTCAGGGAACAGCTGAATGCGATACTGGAAGAAGGCGTGGATGGCATTCTGCTGGAGACGTTTTTTGAGCTGGAAGAGCTGGCTGTTGCGCTGAAGCAGGTACGCAAGCTGACCGATATTCCGGTCATTTGCCAGCTGACGGTAGAGGATGCGGTGCGTACATTGGATGGCTACAGTCTGCCGGATGCTTTTGCTATTCTGACAGAAGCAGGAGCAGATATGGTCGGTCTGAACTGCCGTGTAGGCCCCAATGGTACCATGCGTGCGCTGGAATATGTACGCGGCAAAGTATCATTGCCGCTGTCTGTGTATCCGGATGCGGGTGTAGCCAGCTATGTGGATGGTGAATACCGCTATAAGGCGAAGCCTTCGTATTTTGGTCAAAGTTCGGTTCGTCTGGCAGAATTGGGCGCCAGAGTAATCGGCGGCTGCTGCGGAACAACGCCAAAGCATATTGCCGCGATTGCGCGTGCGCTGGCTGATTATGTGCCTGCACCACTCGACTTTTCGAATGTGCAGGTTCCTTCGCCGCAGATCAGTATTACGATGGAAAAGGATATTCTCGGCGGCTGGGGCTCTGATCGTGATGATGTGCCGCCTACGCTGGTTGAGCTGGTCAAAGAACGACCAACAGTGATTGTGGAACTTGATCCGCCGCGTGATCTAGATATTACAGGGTTTATGGCTGGAGCCGAAGCGCTCAAAAAAGCCGGAGCCGATGCGGTGACGATGGCGGATAATTCACTGGCGGTTACGCGGATGAGCAATATGGCGCTGGCTCATCTGGTTCAGCGGGAGACCGGACTGCGTCCGCTCGTGCATGTCACATGCCGGGATCGCAATATGATTGGCAACCAATCGCATATGATGGGACTGAATGCACTGGGTGTGGATCATATCCTTGCCGTCACAGGTGATCCATCCAAATTCGGTGATCTGCCGGGAGCAAGCTCGGTCTACGATATGACTTCATTTGATATGATCCGAATGATCAAACAGCTCAATGAGGGTATCGCCTTTTCGGGCAAAGTGCTCAAACACCGGGCGCGCTTTGTTGTTGGAGCTGCCTTTAACCCGAATGTGAAGCATCTGGACAAAGCCGTGCAGCGTCTGGAAAAGAAAATCGCTGCAGGCGCCGATTATGTCATGACCCAGCCGGTCTATGACGAGCATCTAATTCGTGAGATGCATGAAGCGACCAAGCATCTGAGCGTACCTGTTTTTATCGGTATTATGCCGCTGGCCAGCGGGCGCAATGCGGAATACCTGCATAATGAGGTTCCGGGGATTCAGCTGCCTGACCATATTCGCGGCCGTATGGCTGGTCTGGAAGGACCGGAGGCGAGACAAACAGGTGTCGCTATCGCCCGCGAGCTGCTGGATGTGGCCCTGGAGTATTTTAACGGAATTTATATCATGACTCCATTTATGCTGTATGATATGAGCGCGCAGCTTACAGAATATGTATGGGCAAAAGCAAAGCAGCGTCCGAACCCCTTGTTTCATGGTAAATAATCAATTACAATAGAATAACGGATGTGATGCCGATGTCATTCAGTATGACCGGATACGGTCAGTCCGCCGTTCAATATGGCGGCTACAAAATCCAGATTGAAGTCAAATCCGTCAATCACCGCTACTGTGAAGTGATGCTCCGGCTGCCCCGCGAATGGGCTGGCCTGGAAGACACGCTGCGCAAACTGGTACAAAGCCGGCTAAAGCGGGGACGGATTGATGTGTTTGTAAACAAGGAGCAGGATGGCGGCGAACAGGCAGCACTGAAGCTGGATCAGGCAGCAGTCCGATCCTATATTCAGGCAGCCCGCGAGCTCCAGCAGTTCGGGGAACTGGAAGGTCGGCTGGATATCAATCAGCTGCTGTCGCTGCCCGGGGTCATGACCGTTCAGGAGAATGGGAACGATGATGATCCGGAGCAGTGGAGAGAGCTACTGGAGCAAGGTCTAGGCGAAGCGCTGACAGGCCTGCTTGAGATGCGTGTCAGAGAAGGCCGTCATCTGGCGGAAGATCTGCGCGGAAGGCTTGATCATCTGCAGCAGATTTACGCCGAGATGCGCCGTTTGGCGCCTACAGTCGTAGAAGAGCATCGTGTCCGGCTGCGTCAGCGTCTGTCCGAACTGCAGGACGGAAGTTTTCACTGGGATGAATCCCGGGTGGGGATGGAAATCGCCATTTTCGCGGATCGTTCCAATATTGACGAGGAATTGACACGTCTGGCGAGTCATTTTGAACAGTTCAGAAATCTTCTGCATACCGATGAGCCGATCGGGCGAAAAATGGATTTCTTGCTTCAGGAAATGAACCGGGAAGTGAACACCATTGGTTCCAAAGCTAATCATCTGGCTCTAGTTAACCATGTCGTCGAGATGAAAGCGGAGCTGGAAAAAATCCGTGAACAAGCCGCCAATTTGGAATGAAGACCAACAAGCGACCTTATTTCGGCGCGATTGAGTCAAATGTATAGGGGGAAAAACCTGAAGATGGCAATCAAACTTATCAATATTGGTTTTGGTAATATTGTATCAGCGAACCGGATTATCTCAATCGTAAGCCCGGAATCCGCGCCAATCAAACGTATTATTCAGGAAGCGCGTGATCGTCATATGCTGATCGATGCCACCTACGGAAGACGTACCCGTGCGGTTATCATCACAGACAGCGATCATGTTATCCTGTCGGCTGTACAGCCGGAGACTGTAGCACATCGTCTGTCTCTCAAAGACGACGATAACGACGAATAAACAAAAACAGGCTGTCGGCCTCCTTGCTGTTGCAACGACCGTCGACAGCCCTACATTGGAGTGTACCATGTCTAAGGGATTATTATTTGTATTATCCGGTCCGTCCGGTGTGGGTAAAGGAACCGTAAGCGCAGAACTGCGTATTCGCAAGCCTGAGCTGATTTATTCGGTATCGGCGACGACTCGTCAGCCGCGAACCGGCGA
The DNA here is from genome assembly GCF_001421015.2 of Paenibacillus bovis. Lineage (NCBI taxonomy): Bacteria > Bacillati > Bacillota > Bacilli > Caryophanales > Paenibacillaceae > Paenibacillus > Paenibacillus bovis. The sequence goes on along the minus strand of NZ_CP013023.1, from coordinate 4,121,361 downwards.
AGTCGATGGAGTGAACTATTTCTTCAAGACACATGATGAGTTCAAAAAGATGATTGATAACGATATGCTGCTGGAATATGCGGAATATGTAGGTAATCATTATGGAACGCCGCGTGATTTTGTGGATAGAACGCTTGAGGCAGGTAATGATATTTTCCTGGAAATTGAAGTACAGGGCGCATTGAAAGTGATGGAGAAGTTTCCGGAGGGCGTATTTATTTTCCTGACACCTCCATCATTTGAAGAGCTGCAGAATCGTCTGCAAAATCGGGGAACCGAGACGATGGATACGATCAACAATCGTATGACCGTTGCTGCGGATGAACTCGAAATGATGAAGCATTACGATTATTCGGTAGTAAATGACGAGATTGATCTGGCGTGCAAGCGTATCGAGAGCATTATTATTGCCGAGCATTGCAAGATCCGCAAATAAGAGGCTGAAGCCTGAGCTTCGAGCCCAATGAAGAGGTGCTTAATTCATGTTATATCCTTCTATTGATGAAATGATGAACAAAGTAGACAGCAAGTATTCCCTCGTTGTAGCAGCTTCCCGTCGTGCAAGACAACTGCGCGATGGCAGCAAAAGCGAACTGCATGATCCACGTTCCCACAAATATGTAGGTGTGGCATTGGAAGAAATCTACAATGACAACATCAAAATCGAGCGCAGAACCGAAGCCGAGCTGGAGCAAAGTGATCGCGAAAACAAATAAATTTTTCTTTAAAGGCATCGATCATCTGGTGGCTATAAGAAAAATGAAATAGTAGCAGCCGGTAATCAGACCGGCAGACAAGGATAACAACCGCGAGGTTGTTATTTTTTGTGCCCAAAAAAGATAAAAATATAACGATTAAGCAGCAGTACAGGGTACAGGTGCTTGGGTGATGCCGATAATATTCTGCGCTGCAGATCATAAACTCATGTCAGAATAACCGGAAGAAGCTCTTTCTTCCGGTTACTTTTTTGGTGAAAAAGAGGTATAATTAAGGGATTGAACATGATGGTGCTAGATAGCGGAATGTTCGATCTTTTTTTGTCCTGAAGGCTGTACAAACAGGCAATCATAGATAATTCTATTATATATTTTTACGATATCGAATACAGGAGTAGACGAAGAAATCCACTCTTTTTTACTTTCTTTATTTCCAATTATTCTATAGGAAAGCAGGGAAAATAGATGCTACGAGGTAAAAAGATCGTACTCGGTATTACAGGTGGTATTGCAGCCTACAAAGCAGCTGCGCTGTGCAGTGGTCTGGTGAAGCAGGGAGCGGATGTACATGTCATCATGACGGAATCGGCTTCCAAATTTATTACAGAGCTGACGCTGCAGACGCTTTCCCGTAATCCGGTTCATATTGATACATTTGACGAACGTAATCCGGAAGTAGTAACACATATCCATCTGGCCGATCTGGCCGATCTGGTGCTGATCGCGCCGGCGACAGCCAATACCATTTCCAAAATGACACTCGGTCTGGCAGACGATATGCTCTCTTCCATGCTGCTGGCAACTACGGCTCCGATTATGGTCGCTCCGGCAATGAATGTACACATGTACCAGCATCCGGCGATTATTCAGAACATGAATACACTGGTCAACCGTGGTGTACTGATGATCGAACCGGGCGAAGGCATGCTTGCCTGCGGATACGTGGGTAAAGGTCGTCTGGAAGAACCCGAGACGATTATTCGTGTCGTTAACGATTTCTTTGCTGCCCAGCAGCAGCGTGAAGCGATGCGTCAGCTGCTGGCTGGACGCAAAGTAACGGTAACTGCAGGAGGCACTATAGAGCGGATAGATCCTGTACGTTATATTACCAATGATTCTTCCGGCAAAATGGGCATAGCCGTCGCTCGCGCTGCACATGCGATGGGCGCAGAGGTACGGCTGATCGCTGGTTCTATACAGGTGCCGCTTCCAGAAGGAATCGATACCGTACAGGTGCAATCGGCACAGGATATGTACGAAGCTGTACTGGGAGAGTGGAATCATACTGATATTATGGTTCAGACTGCTGCAGTTGCCGATTATCGTCCCAAGACTGTACATGCTACCAAAATGAAGAAAAAAGACGATGATCTGGTACTTGAGCTCGAAAAAACAGTTGATATTCTGGAAAGTCTTGGTCAGCGCAAACAGCATCAGTTTTTGATCGGCTTTGCTGCAGAAACGAATAATGTGGACGAATATGCGATGGACAAAGTAAAACGCAAAAATTGTGATCTACTGGTAGCTAACGATGTAACCAAAGCTGGAGCAGGCTTTGGTACCGATACGAATAAAGTACAGATTTATGATGCTGGAGGACTGGTTGAAGATCTGCCGCTGATGAGCAAGGATGAGGTGGCGTTCCAACTGCTGCAGATCGCTGCAGGCCGGTTAAATGGGGTGTCTGCTTCATGAGCAGGATTGCCCAGGTCATTGTCGATGTACCCAGCCGGGGTACCGATCGGCCGTTTGATTATATTATTCCCGAATCCATGCAAGGCTGGCTGGAGATCGGGAGCCGAGTAGGCGTTCCTTTTGGTCCGCGCACTCTGCAGGGATTTGTCGTGGGGTTGAGTATGGAATCGGATACTCCCGCGGTCAAGCTCAAGCCGATCAAAGAGCTGCTCGATCTAACTCCTCCTTTGTCCGAGGATCTGGTCGAGCTGTCGGAATGGATGAGTGCGCGTTATGCGTGCCATCGGATTACTGCACTCCAGGTTATGCTGCCTGCTGCTCTCAAAGGCAAAGCGGAACGTTATATCCGGGTAACTGATCGTTCGGAATGGGCAGAACGCGGGTCGAATCTGCAGCGTGATCCGGATGAACTGGTTTTGTTTGAAAGTGCAGATGAACTGACGGATATGGAAGCGCAGATTGTTGCACATATCCAGAAGCAGCAGGAAGTTCGGATGGAACATCTAACCCGCAAGTTCGCCAGTCACGCGGATGTGATCAAGCAGCTACTGCAGCGCGGCGTATTATCTGAGAGCCGCAGCATTCGCGATAAAGTACAGAAAAAAACAATCCGTACCGTATCCCTGCATTTGCCCGAAGACGAGATTCGTACCATTATCGAAGAATTCCCGGCCAAAGCACGGCGTCAAAAAGAAGTGCTTACCTTTATCGCAGATACCGGTGGCGAGATTCCGCTCAAGGATATTATGACCGTACTCGGCGTAACCGCAGGCACAGTCAAATCGCTGGCAGACAAAGGTTATATTGTTATCCGTGATATGGAAGTATTCCGTGATCCGTACAAAAACCACAGCTTTGCACCGAGCCAGCCGTTTGTGCTAACAGATGAACAGCAGATGGTCTACAATGCTATTGTTCAGCGCCTGGATACACGCACTGAAGGAGAATTTCTTGTACACGGTATTACAGGGAGCGGCAAGACCGAAGTCTACTTGCAATCGATCCAGCGTGTGATTGAGCAGGATCGCCAGGCGATTATGCTCGTGCCCGAGATTGCTCTGACTCCCCAAATGGTAGAGCGCTTCAAAAGCCGTTTCGGCGATCATGTCGCGGTGATGCACAGCCGTCTATCCAGTGGAGAGCGTTATGATGAATGGCGCAAAATCCGCGAAGGTCAGGCACTCGTGGCGATTGGTGCGCGTTCGGCGATTTTTGCTCCTTTTGCCAATCTGGGTCTGATTATTATGGATGAAGAGCATGAGACTTCCTACAAGCAGGAAGAGAGCCCCAAATATCATGCCCGCGACGTAGCAGTACATCGTGCTCATCAGCATGGAGCGGTTGTGATTCTGGGTTCGGCGACGCCTTCACTGGAAAGCTACCATGCAGCCCGTTCCCAGAGCAGCGACGAATTCAATCCGGCACTGCTGGAAATTCACGGACGGGCGCTGGGAAGCGAGCTGCCCGAAGTTCATATCGTCGATATGCGCGAAGAGCTCAAGGAAGGCAATCGTTCGATGTTCAGCCGCCCTCTGCATCAGGCGATCGAAGATCGTCTGGAGAAAAAGCAGCAGATTGTACTGCTGCTGAACCGCCGCGGTCATTCGACCTTTGTCATGTGCCGTACATGCGGCTATGTAGCAGAATGTCCCAACTGCGATATTTCCCTCACGTTCCACCAGCGTTCCAACAATCTGCGTTGCCATTACTGTGGGCATGCACAGCCGGCACCTGAGATCTGCCCGGAATGTGGCAGCGAGCATATCCGTTACTTTGGTACAGGGACGCAGCGGGTGGAGGAAGAACTGGCCAAACTGTTCCCGGGCATCCGCGTCGTACGTATGGATGTGGATACCACTACACAAAAAGGCTCGCATGAGAAGCTGCTGAACCAGTTCAGGGATAAGCAGGCAGATCTGCTGCTCGGTACGCAGATGGTCGCCAAAGGACTGGATTTTCCGGATGTAACACTGGTCGGCGTTATTGCTGCCGATTCGGCGCTGCATCTGCCGGATTTCCGTGCTGCGGAGAAAACATTCCAGCTGCTTACCCAGGTAGCCGGACGAGCGGGGCGACACCATTTACCCGGTGAAGTTATCGTGCAGACGTATAATCCCGATCATTACTCGGTTGTCCATGCCAGCCGTCACGATTATGCATCCTTTGTACGTGAGGAGCTCAAGCATCGCCAGGTGCTCAGCTATCCGCCGTACTGCCGACTGGCACTGATTACCTTTTCCCATGAAAAGCTGCCGCTGCTCGTGCGGATTGCGGAAAATTATGTGCAGATGGTCAAGGATCATTCGCATAAGCTGGGCTGGCTCGGTAGTCTGGAGCGTTTCTCCGCCGAAGCGCTGGATGTACTGGGACCTGTCGCTTCCCCGATTCCGAGACTGAAAAATAGATACAGATTCCAATGTATGATAAAATGGCGTGGAGATATGGACGTTGCCCGGCTGGCAGAGCATATATCGGAGCAGCTTCAGGACAGCGTACGGGATAAGGATCTTCAGATCAGTATCGACGTAGACCCACAGGTATTGATGTAATCATCCGTCAAATAATGATCCGGGATACATTTCCAGTATTATAATGGATCGCGACCAGGCGGTATAACGGATATGGGATAGCCAGAGCAAAGGGGCAGCAGCTGTTGAAGTGCTGCCCTGTACTCTGCGTACAAACAGGAATACCTGTCAGACCGAGAATAACAGTATGCACTGCACCTATGTGTGATTGAAATCTGTAATGCACAGCAATAAACACTTGTAATGTAGAATAAATAAAGGATGGGATACCCGATGGCAATTCGTATTATTGTAAAAGAACCTGATGAAGTATTGCACAAAAAAGCAAAAGAAGTAACCAAAATTACTCCTAATGTACAAAAACTGCTGACTGATATGGCGGATACCATGTATGACGCAGATGGCGTCGGTCTGGCTGCACCGCAGGTTGGTATACTGAAGCGCGCGATCGTCGTGGATGTAGGAGATGATCATGGTCTAATTGAACTGATCAATCCGGAGATTGTATCCAGCAGCGGAGAACAGTTCGGTTCGGAAGGCTGCCTGAGCATACCTGCACTGAATGGCGAAGTTCGTCGTGCAATGGAAGTGACTGTCAAGGGGCTGGATCGCAACGGACAGGAAATTACCATTACCGGACGTGAACTGCTCGCACGTGCGCTGCAGCATGAGATCGATCATCTGAACGGTGTACTGTTTACCGATATTGCCGAGCGTGTCTATGACCGCAGACTGGACGAGGAAGGAGAATAAGCGTTGACTATTAAAATTGCATTTATGGGAACACCTGATTTTGCTGTAGCCAGCCTGAACGTGTTGCTGGAAGAAGGCCTGAACGTGGTCTGTGTAGTCACGCAACCGGATCGTCCGCAAGGACGCAAAAAAGTACTGACGCCTACTCCGGTCAAAGCAGCAGCGCTGGAGCACGGACTGCCTGTTCTTCAGCCGCAGCGTATGCGCAGTCCCGAAGCGGTAGCTCAACTGGCTGCTTATGAACCGGATCTGATTGTAACTGCTGCCTATGGACAGATTCTGCCCAAAGCGGTGCTGGAGCTGCCTCGTCTGGGCTGTGTCAATATTCATGGTTCCTTGCTGCCCAAATACCGCGGTGGAGCACCTATTCAGCGTTCTATTATTAACGGAGAGACCGTAACCGGTATTACGCTGATGTACATGGCGGAAGGACTGGATACCGGAGATATGATTTCCCGTCTGGAAGTTCCGATTACCGATGAAGATACCTCAGGAACATTGTTTGCCAAAATGAGTGAAGCCGGGGCGGTACTGCTACGTCAGGAACTGCCGCGTCTGCTGCAAGGACCGCTTGAAGCGGAAGCGCAGGACGATGAGCAGGCGACATATGCGCCTAACCTGACACGGGACGATGAGAAAATTGACTGGTCGAAAAACAGCCGTGCTATTTATAACCAGATTCGCGGACTTGTACCTTTTGCCGGTGGATTCACCCTCTGGAATGATGAAGTATTCAAAGTATGGAAAACCCTCCACCCTGATCCATCGGCTTCGTTGCCTGCAGGTGCGGCAGACGCTGTGCCGGGTACAGTCGTGGACATAGGAGCCGAAGGCATTACCGTGCGTACGGGAGATGGCGTTATTACATTGACCGAAGTGCAGCCAGCAGGTAAAAAAGCACTGCGCGCAGCAGATTTTGTACGCGGCACATCCCTGACCAAAGGCACGGTGTTCCAGTGAGCGACCAGAAGAAAAATAATAGCAATAGCGGTCAGTCGCGTCCTGCCGGAAATAGACATAATACGCAGCGGCAGCGTACTGGCAGCGGCTCACCTCGCAAATTGTCAGCCCGTGATGTAGCGCTGAATGTACTGACCGATGTAGAAGTAGAAGGTGCTTACAGTAATCTCAAGCTGAATCAGGCACTAATTCAGGCGGATCTGGAACGTTCGGATACGGGTCTGGCTACAGAGCTGGTCTACGGCACCGTCGCCCATCTGAATACGATTGATTATTTTCTTGACCAGCTTGTCGCCAAAGGCATCCAAAAGCTGCAGCCATGGGTACGCAATCTGCTGCGCATGAGCTTTTACCAGATTTATTACCTGGATCGCATTCCATCCCATGCTGCGGTGAATGAAGCTGTCAATATCGCCAAGCGTCGTGGACATCAGGGTGTATCCGGTATGGTAAATGGTGTTCTGCGCAATGTGCTTCGTCAGCTGGATGAATTATCGATTCCGGAAGGTCTGCCGGCGGCGCAGCGGATATCCCTGCAGTATTCTCATCCACAATGGATGGTGAAGCGCTGGATCAAGCAGTACGGAGAAGAGACAACAGAGCAGATCTGTATGTCCAATAATGAACCTCCAGCTGTCAGCGTGCGGGTGAATACATTCCGGATTTCGCGTGACGATATGATGGCTACACTGAATGAAGCCGGGTATTACGCACAGCCTTCGGCAGTCGCTCCGGATGGTATTCTGGTAGGCGGCAGCGGCAATATGGCGTTGACGGACTGGTATCGTGAGGGACTGATTTCTATTCAGGATGAGAGTTCCATGCTGGTAGCCGAAGCGGTTCAGCCACAGCCGGGCATGAAAGTGCTGGACTGCTGCGCAGCTCCTGGCGGCAAAACAGCACATATGGCCGAGAAGATGAAGGATCAGGGGCAGATTATTGCCAACGATATTCACGATCACAAGCGCAAGCTGATTGATGATCAGGCACAGCGCCTGCATCTGAATATGATCGAGACAGCGATCGGCGATGCACTGACGCTAACCGAGCGTTATCCGGCAGCTTCGTTTGACCGTATCCTGCTGGATGCACCATGCTCGGGTCTTGGCGTGATCCGGCGTAAACCGGATCTCAAATGGAACAAATCGCCGCAGGATATTCAGGATATTTCCGAGCTTCAGCAGCAGCTGATCCGCCAGGTATCCACGCTGCTCAAGCCGGGCGGGATTTTGGTATACAGCACCTGCACAATTGAATACAGCGAGAATGAATACGTGGTTCGCAGCTTCCTGGAGCAGCACCCTTCATTTGAAGCAGCGGACACACCGCTTTCTCCTCTAAAGGAAGCCGCTGCCAAGCAGCGAGTTTCCTCAGGCAAAAAAAGTACCGAATCCAGTATCGGGCTGCAAATATTGCCGCAGGATTATCATTCGGACGGATTTTATATTGCGGCTTTGCGCAGAATGAGTTAGTATAGGGTCTTAGCACAACTACGGATATACAATAACGGCCTACAGCAGGTACGTCAGACAATGCTTTCGCTCTAAAATAGCAGAAGCTGGCGGGTACCTCTTTAGGCTTTCTTTTTTTTGTGCTAAAATAGTAAAGATGTAAACCCGATGTAACTCGTATTGCAAATGATCAAAAATGACTTACAAAAATAAGAGCCAAAGAATAGGTGTGATAAATCCAATGAAACCCTTTATATATGATTATTCGCTGGAAGATCTCCAGGCATGGGTGCAAGAAAATAACGAGCCTGCTTTCCGTGCAGGACAAATTTTTGACTGGCTGTATGTGAAGCGTGTATCTTCTTTTGAGGAAATGACGAATCTTTCCAAAGGACTGCGCGCCAAGCTGAACGACCAGTTTTCTTTTGTAACACTGAGCGAAATTACCAAGCTGCAATCCAAAGACGGTACAGTGAAATTCCTGTTCGGCCTGCATGATGATCATGCGATCGAGACGGTTATTATGCGTCACAACTATGGTAACAGTATCTGTGTAACAACACAGGTTGGCTGCCGGATCGGCTGCACATTCTGTGCGTCGACACTGGGTGGACTGAAGCGTAACCTGACTGCAGGCGAGATCGTAGCCCAAGTCGTTCAGGCACAGAAAATCCTGGATGAGACCAATGAGCGTGTCAGCAGTATCGTGATCATGGGCTCCGGTGAGCCGTTCGAGAACTACGAAGCAACCATGAAATTCCTGCGTATCATGATTCATGAAAAAGGCCTGAATATCGGTCAGCGTCATATCACCGTATCCACCAGTGGTATCGTACCGAATATCTACAAATTTGCAGACGAAGAAACCCAGATCAATCTGGCAATCTCTATCCATGCTCCAAACGACAAGCTGCGTTCCAAACTGATGCCGGTTAACCGCCGTTTCCCGTTTGATGATGTGATGAAATCCCTGCATTACTATATGGAAAAAACAGGACGCCGCATTACGTTTGAATATGCACTGATCGGCGGCGTGAATGACCGTCCGGAGCATGCTGAAGAATTGGCAAATGTCCTCAAGGATATGATGTGTCACGTCAACCTGATCCCTGTCAACTATGTACCTGAACGTAACTATGTGCGTACACCACGCAAAGATATTTTTGAATTCCAGCGTATCCTGGCGGATAAAGGCGTTAATGTAACGATCCGTCGTGAACAGGGTCACGATATCGCTGCGGCCTGCGGACAGCTGCGGGCGAAGCATATGGAATCGACAGCGAGGTGATCAGAGTTGATTAGAGCAGCGCAGCTGAGTGATAAGGGACGCGTTCGACAGGTAAATGAGGATTCGGTGTGGATCGGCAGTATACAGGAAGAATATACACTTGGTATTGTGGCAGACGGAATGGGGGGCCATCGGGCAGGCGATACAGCCAGCCAGCTGGCCGTCCAGACGGTAGTGAGCGATCTGCAGGGGCTGGAGGCCGGATTATCGGCTGAAGCCTGCCGTGCAGCGCTTCATGACGCTATTTTGCATGCCAATGACATTGTTTTTCATATGGCAAAGACGAACAGCGATTACTACAACATGGGAACGACGATCGTAGCGGCACTTTTGCGCGGCAATCAAGGCATTATTGGGCATATTGGAGACAGCCGGGCTTATCTGGTCGGCGAGGATGAACTGCGTCTGTTGACGCAGGATCACAGCCTTGTCAACGAGCTGCTCAAAACAGGGCAGATCAGTCAGGAAGAAGCAGCTGCCCATCCGCGTCGCAACGTACTGACACGTGCGCTGGGAACGGATTCCGAAGTGAGTGTGGAGCTGGATGATATTCAATTGTCAGCCGGAGAAGTTCTGCTGCTCTGCAGTGATGGATTGACCAATATGATTACCGGTGATCAGATCGAGACCGTTGCGCTGGCAGGGATTCCGCTGGAAGACCGTGCCAAGCATCTGGTCGCTCTTGCACTGGAAGCCGGTGGGGAAGATAATATCACGGTTGCCCTGTTCGAAATCAATGACACTGCACCCAGGTCGGATACAAAGGGGTGGACATCGTGATAGGACGCATTCTGGGCGGTCGTTATGAAGTACTCGAAGAAATCGGCGGCGGTGGTATGGCACTCGTTTATCGTGCCAAGGATGTACTGCTGAATCGCCATGTAGCGATCAAGGTACTGCGTCAGCAGTTTGTATACGATGAAGAATTTATTCGCAGATTCCGCCGTGAAGCTCAATCTGCGGCATCTTTGTCTCATCCGAATGTTGTCAGCATTTATGATGTTGGACAGGAAGATGATATTCATTACATTGTTATGGAATATGTAAACGGCCAGAATCTGAACGAAATTATCAAGGAACGCGCTCCTTTGCCGGTCGAAGAAGCGGTGCGAATTGCAACGCAAATCTGTGATGCACTGGAACATGCGCATCATAATCAGATTATTCACCGTGATATCAAGCCGCATAATATACTGATTGGCCGTAACGGACGGGTAAAGGTAACCGATTTTGGTATTGCCCGTGCAGTCACATCGACCACGATTACACAGACAGGTTCTGTTATCGGTTCGGTACATTACTTTTCTCCCGAACATGCCAAAGGCGTAACGACCGGAGAAAAGTCTGATCTTTACTCGCTCGGAATTGTTCTCTACCAAATGCTGACCGGCAGACTTCCTTTTCAGGGAGAAAGTCCTATCAGTGTTGCGCTGAAGCATCTGCAGGATGAGTTCGAAGATCCAAGACTCATTAATCCGCTGATTCCGCAGAGCGTAGAGAATATTATACTTAAATCAATGCGTAAAAACCCTGCAGAACGATATCATTCTGCCCATGATATGCTTACGGATCTGGATACTTGTCTGCTGCCAGAGCGCAGCACGGAATCCAGAGTCTACTTTGCGAGTAATGATGATGACGAGCAGACCAAGGTCGTATCAGCGATTCGCCCCAACTCGATCCCGGTCGGTCTGCCGGATGATGAGGTGCGAAGCATGGAGAGAGACCGAGGCAAAAGCAAAACGGCGACAGCTTCCAAGCAGAAAAGCCGTAAAAAAGCAGCGATTATTATCTCTTCGGTGCTGGCAGTACTGCTGATTATGTTTGTGATTGTATTCTATGTAAATCAGACGCTGAACAAGGATGAGGTTACCGTTCCGAGTGTCACGAATATGACAGAACAGCAGGCCAAGGTAGAGTTGCAAAAATATGGTCTGGCAGTCGCAGATGACGTACACCGAGAGTACAAGGAAGGGATAGCACCCGGTACGGTGTATGAACAGGATCCGCAGCCGAATACACTGGTCAAGCAGAATACCGAGATCAAACTCAGCGTAGCCATGGCCAAAGAACTCAAGAAAATGCCCGACTTTACCAATTCGACGTATGATGATGCTCGCAAAGAGTTGATCGAGATGGGCTTTAAGGATGATCAGATTGCCAGACAGGATGAAAATAACGACAGTGTAGAAGCCGGTAAGGTATTTGACCAGAAGCCGGGAGCGAACGAAGACGTAGACCCTGAATCCCAACCGGTCACGCTAACGGTAAGCAAAGGCGTATCTACAACATCGGTTCCATCGGTAGCAGGTATCAGCCAGTCGGATGCCCAGTCCAAAATTTCTTCTGCCGGCCTCAAAGTAGGCAATGTGCAGCAGGAAGCAAGCTATACGGTTGATAAAGGCAAAGTCACCCGTCAGAATCCGCAATCTGGTGGTTCTGCTACCAAAGGAAGTGCAGTGGATCTGTGGATTAGCACCGGTTATCCGCCGGAAGCACTGAATTACACGTATACGGTATCGGTACCACCAGCTACAGCAGGCAAAACCAGCAAAATCAATATTGTCTATACGGATGCGCGTGGTGCTGACCGCGACTGGGGAACCAAAACAATTGATTCCCGCAAATCGCTGCAGATCAATATGGTGCTGGACCCTAACCAGAATGGCGTTGTTAAAGTCTACCGTGATGGTCAGTTCCTGGATACTTTTGCGATTGGATATAATGAAGCCAAACAGGGAACACTACCTGAAGGTGTAGTGGAACCCGAAAATACCGGAGAAGTAACCCCTCCACCGGAGACTACAACTCCACCAGCCGAAGAGACTACGCCTCCGGAAGAGCAGGAGACAGAGGATCCCGCCGCAGTAGATGGCAGTAGCAATGGAAACGGCAATGGTATTGGTAACGGAAATGGCAATGGTCAAGGAAATGGCCAAGGCCAGGGGAACGGTAATGAAAATACCGATGATACGGGTAATGATACGAATACACCGTAATTGAAGATCATGATTCAAAATGCAAGATCAATGAGAGGACGGATTACATGCCAGAAGGCTTAATCGTCAAAGCGCTAAGCGGATACTATTATGTAAAACCCGAGCAGACAGATGAGGTGGTTCCTGCGGATCAACCGGCTACTATACAGTGCCGGGGCCGCGGAATCTTCAAAAAAAGAGGGGAATCCCCTCTGGTCGGCGATCAGGTTATCTTTTCATTGACAGAAAATGGAGAAGGCACAGTAGACAAAATACTGCCGCGGAGGACGGAATTAATTCGTCCTCCTGTGGCTAATATTCGTCAGGCTGTCTTGCTGTTTTCGGTAAAAGAACCGGATCTGAGCCTGATTCTGCTGGACAAATTCCTGGTACATATCGAGCATGCTGGCCTGGAACCGTTGATCTGCTTTACCAAAATGGATTTGCTGCGTGAAGAAGATACAGTGATGCGCGAGGCTGTAGAGAGAGCCAAACAGCTATATGAGGATATTGGTTATCAGGTTATTCTTACCAGTGCCGAACTGGATATGGGTACCGATCAGATTCGCCAGGAGCTGAATAACAAAATCAGCATGTTTGCCGGACAGTCAGGTGTGGGTAAATCCTCCTTGCTGAACAAGGTGATTCCGGGCAGCGATCTGAATACCAGCGAAATCAGCTTGCGTCTCGGTCGTGGTAAGCATACCACCCGCCACGTAGAGTTGATCGAACTGGAGGGTGGCGGCTATGTGGCCGATACTCCCGGTTTCAGTCAGCTGAATTTCACGCAGCTGGGCGTCGAGGATCTGGGCTCATGCTTCCGCGAATTTAATCGCTATTCCAGTGACTGCAAGTTCCGTGGATGCACACATTTACATGAGCCGGGCTGCAAAGTGCTGGATGCTCTGGAAAACGGAGAAATAGCCAACAGCCGCTACAAGCACTACGAGCAATTTTATCAGGAAATGAAAGATGAGAAACGGAGGTATTAATCATGCATAAAGTAAAAATAGCCCCTTCTATTCTGTCAGCGGATTTTGGTAAACTGCTGGCTGAAGTCGCTGATGTCGAGCGCGGCGGAGCGGATTGGGTGCATATTGATGTAATGGATGGCCACTTCGTTCCGAATATTACATTCGGAGCGCCGGTAATGCAGTCCATCTCGGCACATACCGGTCTGTTCAAAGATGTTCATTTGATGATCGAAAATCCGGATCGTTATATCGAAGATTTCGTCAAAGCTGGAGCACAGATGATTACGGTTCACGCCGAAGCATGTACACATCTGCACCGCGTTATTCATCAAATCAAGGAACATGGTGTCAAAGCAGGCGTAGCGATCAATCCGGCTACACCGGCAGCAGCGATCCGTGAAGTGCTGGAAGATGTCGACATGGTGCTCGTTATGACCGTGAATCCGGGATTTGGCGGTCAGAGCTTTATCCCGCGTACCGTGAACAAAATTCGCCAGATACGTGAATGGGCCAATGAGATGGGGCATACGGCTCTTCATATCGAAGTAGACGGTGGTATTACAGCTTCTACAGCCAAACAGGTCGTAGAAGCAGGAGCAGATGTACTTGTAGCCGGCAGCGCCGTATTCAATACGCCTGACCGTGCCAAAGCAATCCGGAGTATCCGCGATAGCCTTCACTAAGAAGCTGCCGTGTGACTGCTGAATATAAACGGCAGTAGCCAAGAATGGATCTTATAACTACTCGCACATATTTGTGGACAAGCTGTTCATCTTATACGAGTTAATAGGTATAATAACAAAGCGCTAATCCATTTACAGGATTAGCGCTTTGTATGTTTAATCTTAGATATCGCTTGAATATTATTGCTGCAAAGATGGATACACCGGTGATCGCAGAACAGTTCTACCGATCTGAATATAGCAAAAAAGCATCTCTAGTCAATAGAGATGCTTTCTTCATCGACATATCATTATACGCGGGTAACTTTACCGGATTTCAAAGCACGAGTACTTACGTATACGCGTTTTGGTTTACCGTCTACGAGGATGCGAACTTTTTGAACGTTCACGCCCCAAGTACGGCGGTTACGGTTGTTAGCGTGGGATACGTGGTTACCGCTACCAGCTGTTTTACCAGTTACATAACATTTACGAGCCATAGTTACACCTCCTATTTCCAAAAAAGTGCATGAAAACAACACTCATAACATATTATCACAATCAAGAAAGCGACGTCAACACTTCTAAATACTTTATTTATTTCTGTAAAGGGTTATAGTACAATATAAGGTAGTTCAATATGTATTTTTTTTGCATGATTGGCAGGTATCATTTTGCCAGCTGACAGAGTAGTGAACCTATACTGTCAAGGTTCGCATGCAGCCAAATACACTACATTACACAAGGCTTTGCCCGTTATTGGTACTTGGTACAAGTACAAGGTTCTAAATTATTTGAAACGGGCAGAGAACAGAAAGCGTATAAGTAACCCATATATGCTTTTTTACAATACAAATAATTTAATAAACAAACCTGAAAACGAAAAATCAAAATGTGTTCTGTCCAAATATCATCCCGGACAGAGCTGGTATGGATACATGAGGAAGGGGAATTATCATTGAGTAAGCGTTCTTTAAATGGAACTGATTTTACCGCTATGGTATTGGCGGGAGCGGAGCGTCTGCATCAGCATGCGGAGCACGTCAATTCCCTTAATGTATTTCCTGTGCCGGATGGCGATACAGGAACCAATATGAATCTGACCATGACTGCCGGAGTGAATGAACTCAAACGCAGCAGTTCTCCGATGATCGGTCAAGCAGCTACAATACTGTCCAAAGGCTTGTTAATGGGAGCCCGCGGTAACTCCGGCGTTATTTTATCCCAGCTGTTCCGTGGTTTTAGCCGGGCGGCTGCATCACGGGATGAACTGAATGCCGCTCAATTTGCAGCTGCATTACAAAATGGCGTGGAAACTGCCTACAAAGCTGTAGTCAAGCCTGTTGAAGGCACCATTTTGACTGTTGCCAAGGAAGCAGCCAAGCATGCAACCTATTATGCACGTCGTACGACCGATATTACGGAATTGATGGGCGAAGTACTTCGACGCGCCCAGGAGACGCTGGCCCAGACGCAGGAAATGCTGCCGGTATTGAAACAGGTAGGCGTAGTTGATTCCGGTGGTCAGGGGCTTGTATATATTTATGAAGGGTTCTATGCCTATCTGCAGAATGGAACGACAGCTACAAGTACAGAGCAGACATTTGCAGCCGTTCATACAGGTCAGGCTATGCAGCCGGGCATTACAGGTACATCCAATCCAGCTTCAGCTTCTGCAGTAGCTCAGAATCCTGCATTTGATACACCGATGCCGGCTCAGGCACGCCTGGAAACCGAAGATATCGAATTCTTGTATGATATGGAATTTTTCATTAATCGTCAGCTGGGACAGAACCGTAATGTTCGTTTTGAGGAAGAGAAGTTCCGTCAGGCACTGGCTGTAAATGGCGACTCCATTATCGTTATTGCCGATGATGAGGTTATCAAGGTGCATGTTCATTCCAAAGCGCCGGGTGAAGTGCTCAATCTGGCTCTGCAGTACGGAGAAATTACACAGATCCATATTTTGAATATGCGTGAGCAGCATCGCGATTTGCTGTCTGCCGGACTGGATATTGCTCCGCCGCCCGATCTGTTTGCCGATATTCCACAGGAACCGCTTGATCCGCAGACAGCAGCTGTTCCTCCTGCAGAAGAAGTAGCAGCTTATGGACTGATTGCTGTTTCGTCGGGCGACGGTATTTCGGAGATTTTCCGTAGTCTTGGGGTAGATACGATTCTGGCCGGCGGGCAGACGATGAATCCGAGCACGGAAGATTTCGTCAAAGCAGTAGAGAATCTGTCTGCACGTCATATCTTTATTTTGCCAAATAACTCGAATATCGTACTGGCTGCACAGCAGGCACGCGATCTGCTGGAAGACAGCCGTCAGATTACGGTTATTCCGAGCAAAAGTATTCCGCAAGGGATCGCTTCTGCTTTTGCTTTCCAGGAAGACGAGAGTGTGGATATGAACGAGAGCAATATGACAGAAGCACTGAATCATGTCAAATCAGGTCAAGTAACCGTAGCAGTACGCGATACGACAATGGAGAATATCGATATCAAGGAAGGTCATTATATCGGAATTTACAATTCCAAAATCGTAGCTACTGCCCCGGCACTGCTGCAGACCTGTCAGGAGCTGCTGTCTTCGATGATCGAGGATGGTCAGGAAGTGGTAACCGTACTGGTAGGTAGTGAAGCAAATGATGCAGATACGACAGCTCTCGCGAGCTGGATCAGCGAAACTTATCCCGATGCCGAAGTGGAAATCCATGAAGGCGATCAACCGGTATACCATTACCTGTTCTCTGTAGAATCCTGATTATTAAGAAGTGTTATATATCAAATACTGCGGAATGTCTGATACAACCGGCATTTCGCAGCAGTTGTGTATTTTGGAGAGAAGGAGGGATAAGCTATGACACATACCATTATTGTGACAGAAAGCACGGCAGATATCCCTGCAGAACTGATTGCAAAGTATGATATACGCATTATCCCGTTACGATTATTTTTTGGAGAACAGTCTTATGCGGATGGAGTCGATATCACTTCGGCTGAATTTTATAGCAAGCTATCTGCTTCAGCGCAGCTGCCTACGACTTCCCAGCCTTCACCGGCCGATTATACAGCAATGTATGAGAAGCTGACAGCAGAGCATCCAGGCAGTCCAATCGTATCTATCCATCTATCTTCGGGTCTTAGCGGTACGTATCAGTCGGCGACGATCGGACGCTCCATGCTGGATGATCACAGTCATATTACCGTGATTGACTCCAAGTCGGCATCGTACGGATATGGACTGGCTGTTGTACATGCAGCCCGATTGGCCCAGCAGGGCAAAAGTGTCGCCGAGATCGAAGCAGGTGTAGCGCATATACTCAGCAGACGTGAGCTTTATTTTATGGTGGATGACCTGGAATATCTGCGCAAAGGCGGCCGGATTGGCAGAGCCTCGGCGGTACTAGGGACACTGCTCAACGTCAAGCCGATTCTCTCTATCGACGAGAACGGTGTCATCTATCCGGTGGAAAAGGTACGCGGGCAGAAAAAAGCAATGACACGCATCGTTGAGATGATGCGTCAACATCTGAATGTACGTAAAATTAATCTGGCTCTTGGACATACGGCGAATCGGGAATCGTGTGAACCCTTGCTGCAGATGATCAGAGAGCATTATGAGATTGGCGAACTGGTCTTTTCTGAAGTGGGGCCTGTGATTGGTACACATGCAGGACCGGGCACAATCGCCATGTTTGCATGGCCGGATGAGGAATAGATGAGGGATGATGATGAATATCAATCTGGATCAGATTGGCGTTCGGCAGGTCAGTGGCGTGAGTGCTTCCAAAGAAGGGGAGCTTCACGCCTTTGGCATCTCTACTGTACTTGATCTACTGGAGTATTTCCCGTTCCGGTATGAAGATTATCGGCTTCGAGCGCTTCAGGAGGTCAAGGACGGCGACAAAATTACGGTTGAAGGCAAGATTGTCGGCCTGCCGGTATTACAGCGCTATGGCAAAAAATCACGTTTGACCTGTAAAGTAATGGTGGATGACTGGATGGTAACAGCAACCTGGTTCAACCGTCATTTTCTCAAAGACCAGCTCACTTCCGGCAGAGTAATTATTCTGACGGGCAAATGGGATCAGCGCCGTTCGACTATGACTATTACCGATTCGGAATTTCCGGATAAAGGCACCCAGCGCAGCGGCAGTCTGCAGCCGGTTTATTCGATCGGTGGCAAGATTACACAGACCTGGCTCCGCAAAATGATCGGACAGGCGCTGGATCAGTATGGAGAAATGATTCCCGAAGTGCTGCCGCAGGAGCTGATTCGGCAGTACAAACTGATGCCACGCAAGCAAGCCATTCGCCAGCTGCATCAACCGGTTGACGCAGGCGAAGGCAAGCAGGCGCGTAGACGGATGGTGTATGAGGAATTATTTTTGTTTCAGCTCAAATTGCAGGCCTATCGCAGTATGAATCGCAAGCGGTCGACAGGTATTGTGCATACGACGGATAATGCGACGATTCGCGAATTTGTACGCAGTCTGCCGTTCGAATTGACCGATGCGCAGAAGCAGGTAGAACTCGAAATTCTCAAAGACATGCGTTCACCCCATAGTATGAATCGACTGCTGCAGGGGGATGTCGGTTCAGGCAAAACAGTTATTGCAGCGATTGCCTTGTTTGCAACGGTTCGTTCCGGTCATCAGGGAGCACTTATGGTACCAACCGAGATTCTGGCAGAGCAGCATGTACGTTCACTCAAGCGCATGTTTGAGCCGTTTGGCATTACAGTGGAGATGCTGACCAGCAGTGTCACAGGACGCAAGCGCAAAGATCTGATCGCTTCCCTGCAAATGGGTATGACCGATATTATCGTCGGCACCCATGCGTTGATTCAGGAAGATGTCTTTTTCCGCAGTCTGGGTCTGGTTGTCACAGATGAACAGCATCGCTTTGGTGTCAATCAGCGCAGTGTACTAAGACGCAAAGGGTTTGACCCGGATGTACTGACTATGACGGCTACACCGATTCCGCGGACGCTGGCAATAACAGCATTTGGCGATATGGATGTATCTACCATTTCCGAACGTCCAAAAGGACGCAAGCCGATCTCCACGTACTGGGTCAAGCAAAATATGATGGACCGGGTGATGGGCTTTATTTCCAAAGAGATCGATCAGGGGCGTCAAGCCTATCTGATCTGTCCATTGATCGAAGAGTCCGATAAGCTGGATGTGCAAAATGCGATTGATCTGTACGTACAGATGGATCAGGCATTCCCGAAATATCAGGTTGGACTGCTGCATGGCCGGATGAGCGCTGCGGAAAAGGAAGAAACAATGCGTGCCTTTTACAGCAATGAAATGCAGCTGCTGGTCTCTACGACAGTTGTCGAGGTAGGCGTCGATGTACCAAATGCTACGCTGATGATCATTATGGATGCAGACCGATTCGGGCTGTCCCAGCTGCATCAGCTGCGCGGACGTGTAGGTCGGGGAGAGCATGAATCATTCTGTATCCTGATCGCCGATCCCAAATCCGATATTGGTCAGGAGCGGATGCGGGCAATGACCGAGACGGATGACGGTTTTGAAGTATCCCGGCGAGATCTGGAGCTGCGCGGGCCTGGCGAATTTTTCGGAACGAAGCAAAGTGGTCTGCCGGAGTTCAAAATTGCAGATATGGTCAGCGATTTTGAAGTGCTGGAAATTGCCCGCAATGATGCAGCCAGACTGGTCAGCAATGAGTTTTTCTGGACGTCTCCGGAATATGAGCCGCTACGTGAGTTTTTGAACAGACAGCAGGTCTTCCAGGGCGAACTGATTGACTGATTTTATGAATCGGGTTCACTAACTGATTTTAGCTGATGTTATCGATTCATTGTATCGAATAGGTTGATAGTATCTGAACGATTGGCAGCTTGTATCCAAAGAAGTGTATACACCCCATATACAGAAATTACACAAAAGGTTGTATTCTCCAATTCATCAGTCATAGCGGCTGAGTGGATAGAGAATACAACCTTTTGTGTGTGATAAGATTTATACATAAAGCAGTTAGAACATACCATTACTGCGAAGAAAGAAGAAAGAAGAAAGAAAAAGAAAAAAAGAAAAAAAGAAAAAAAGAACAGAGAAAAAGTTAGAGAAAGAAATCAAATACTGAGAAGATTACATACTCGAAAAGATAACTTTTCAGGTATCCGTTTCTATACTTGCAGCTTAAAACAGCTTATCGATCAAAACTCCTGATCCTCATGGATATCGACCAGCCGTTCAATCTGCTGTCTGGCCAGCTGCAAATCGTCTTCATGTCGCCGCTGTGTAATTTGCCCGGAAGTCTGCGCTTCCTTGAGGGTCATACTTATGTGCTCGAGCAGCTGCTCGCTGAATTGTGCGGCACTGAAGCCTTGATGCTCTGCAATATGCCGGATACTGTCGCCATCCTGCAAATACTGCTTTAATTCCAAAGGTGTAAGTCCAAGCAGACTGGCTGCTCCATCAAGAATATAGGACAGCATAAGCTCGGAGTCGGGAGCTGTATCTGAACTTTCGCTATCAGACTGCTGGCGATCTATCAGCCGATCCGCATATAATTGGCCTGATGCTGATGCTGATGCTGATGCTGATGCTGATGCTGATGCTGATGCTGATGCTGATGCTGATGCTGTATATAAATCGGAATAAGGGCTGTTGTGTAGAGATGAAGATAATCTGCTGGAATCCGGCATGAAGCCAGTAGATAGTAAGGTCCGGTTAGGACCTGTTTTGAATCCGGCTGCGGCAGATAAAGATGTACTGCACGCTGTGCTGCCTATAGAAATGGCCAGAGCCATCGAACTACCGGTAAGAATAGGTTTCATCTTCATGATGTTTCCTGCCTCTCTGCTGTAAAGATACTGTGTACATTGTACCCTTGCTGCATGAACAGTCGGTTAAGGCAAACTTAAATTTGGATGAAATTGACGCAAAATGCATGCTTTTTGCAAACCTGTCACACACCAGTTGGATACATCGTTTATACTATAGATTATGGGTTTTAATGACGAAGCTGGAGGCATTGGCATTGAGCGGAAACTATACAGGTATTATATTGTTGCAACTATTCGAACGGGCAGCTTTGCTGCTTATTTGCTTGTTTTTACTCAGCAAGCTGCCGCATTTTCGGCAGATTTTCCAAAAGGAAGTGCTGGATACCAAAGACCGGATTATTTTATCGGTTATTTTTAGTGGGTTTGCTATTTTGGGCACGTATACCGGCATCAATGTAGAAGGCTCTCTGGTCAATGTGCGTATTATTGCAGTCGTGTCCGGGGGGATTCTTTTTGGATGGCCGGTGGGTCTGATTACAGGTGTGGTATCGGGGCTGCACCGCTATCTGATTGATATAGACGGAGTCACTTCATTGCCCTGTCTGATCACCAGCATTATCGCTGGTATTTTATCGGGATATATTCACAGCCGGATCAGCCGCAAACGGCGCTGGATCGTTGGAATTATTGCAGGGATGGCCTGTGAAGCACTGACCATGCTGCTAATTCTGCTGATGGCGAATCCGGCAGAATTGGGGCGTGAGATTGTCTCGATTATTGCTTTGCCGATGATTATTGGTGAAGTGAGTGTAGGACTGATTGTTTTATTTGTACAGGGTGTAGAAGGCGAGCGGGAAAATATTGCTGCCAGACAGGCAAAGCTTGCGCTGGACATCGCCAACAAGACCCTGCCGTATTTCCGATCGATCAACAGCGATTCGCTGCGCAAAATATGCACTATTATCCGCGAAGATATACAGGCTGATGCGGTAGCAATTACAGATACGCGATTTATCCTGGCTTATGTAGGGATTGGCGAAGAGCGGTATAATATTGGCAATGAGATTATTACGGATGCGACCAAGCAGGCGATTTCCAGCGGAGAGATTGTCATTATTAATGATGATACCGAGGGTAAGGTGCCGAATATTCAATCCCTGATTATTATTCCGCTCAAGGAGAAAAGTATCGTCACTGGCGCTCTCAAAATTTATTACAGCAAAGCCTACAAAATCACCTATTCCCTGCAGACGTTGGCTGTCGGGCTGTCCCAGATCATTTCCACTCTGATGGAAGTTTCACGGATCGAGCAGATGAAGGAGATGGCCAACAAAGCCGAGATCAAGGCGCTGCAGACAAGTATCAATCCGCATTTTCTATTCAATGCACTAAATGCGATTGCGTCCTCTATCCGCATTGATCCGGATAATGCACGGGAAATGATTATTAATCTGTCCGGTTATTTGCGCCATAGTCTGGAATGGAGCGATCAGCTGATCGATATTAACAAAGAACTCGGTCAGGTAGTCAATTATGTAGAGATTGAGAAAGCACGATTCGGAAGCAAGCTGACGGTTATTTATGATATCGACGAAGAAGTGGAAGTAAAGATTCCAAGCCTGATTATTCAGCCGCTTGTGGAAAATGCAATCGTGCATGGTATTCTCAAAGGGAGAGGATCTGGTACAGTCACCCTGTCTGTCAAAGATCGTGGTGAAGAGGTAGAGATTATCGTAGAAGATACCGGCACAGGCATAGAGGATGAAATTATCCGCAAAGTGTATACCAGTCAGATGCCGGAAAATCGGATCGGTCTCTCCAATGTACATCAGCGGGTAAAGCTGATCTACGGAGAAGGGCTGCATATCGAGCGGCTAGACAAAGGTACCCGCATCCAATTCAAGATCAAAAAGGAGCGTCTATGAAAGCAATCGTAGTGGAAGACGAATTTCTGGCCCGGCAGGAGCTGGAATACTATATCAAAACGTACAGCAGTATCGAGATCACGGGAAGCTTTGACGATGGTCTGGATGTGCTGAAATATGTGCAAAATCATGAGGTGGATGCCATATTCCTCGATATTAATATTCCGTCTCTTGACGGCGTACTGCTCGCACATAATATCAGCAAATTCTCGCGCAAGCCGTATATTATTTTTATTACAGCGTACAAGGAACATGCGGCCGAAGCATTTGAGATCGAAGCGTTCGACTATATTCTGAAGCCATACAGCGAATCACGGATTACGTCCATGCTGCGCAAGCTAGAGAATACGTATGAGCGTGATCAGCAGCGCACAGACGGTATCACCAGTCCGAATGCGCAACGTCCTTCTGCAAGCTCCCAGCAGCCGGACCATACGAGTTCAGCAGCTCATCCTGTTGTAGGCAGCAGCCAGGCTTTTGTACATCACCAGGTCGATCATCCGGCCGCTCATACTGCTCATGCGCTGCAGGGCAAGATCAGTCTCTGGAAAAATGACAAGATTCAGGTAATCCCTGTAGATGACGTCTATTATGCCTCAGCGAGCGAGAAGGTGACCCACGTATACACCCGTCGGGACGAATATACGGTAAATGCGAGTATCAGCGAATTTCAGGCTACATTGCCGGAGGAGTATTTTTTCCGTTGTCACCGTTCTTATATCGTGAATATCAGCAAAATACGGGAAATTGTTCCGTGGTTTAATAACACTTATTTACTTCGATTACATGATATGGAATACGAAGTTCCGGTCAGCCGAAGCAAGGCCAAAGAGTTCCGGCAGATCATGAATATATAAAGGCATTTCATTCCGTAAATACCGCATTTCATTCCGCATTCGTTATCGGCTCCTTATTGGAGGGGTATACTTGGGGTGTAGAGAATTCTCGATAAACGGACTGCTTCATTGCTAGACCAGGCAGCCTGCACAGGTTGAGTACCTTTCACCCTGTATACACACTATACTTTGCGGTAATTACGGAAAGGAACATCCACTATGAGCCAAATGTTAACTCACACTCAAGCTTCGATGTCACAACCCCAATCTTCCAGCAAGCCTGCCAACCGCTGGCTGATCGCGCTCGGAACCGTTATTGTACAAATGGGACTCGGTACCATTTATACCTGGAGCCTGTTCAATCAGCCGCTTGTTGACAAGTTTGGCTGGGAACTCAGCTCGGTTGCTATTACATTTTCGATTACCAGCTTTGCACTGGCATTTGCCACTTTGTTCTCGGGTAAATTACAGGAAAAATGGGGGATTCGTCGCCTCATTGGAACAGCTGGTATTGTGCTTGGTCTGGGTCTTATGCTTAGCTCGCAGGTATCCTCCTTGTCACTGCTGTATTTGCTGGCTGGTGTAGTTGTCGGCTTTGCAGATGGTACCGCCTATATGACTTCACTCTCGAATCTGATTAAATGGTTCCCTGAACGCAAAGGACTGATCTCGGGTATCTCGGTGGGTGCTTATGGTACAGGTAGTCTGATTTTTAAATATATCAATGGTTCGTTGATTGGTTCAGCCGGTGTATCGATGGCATTTCTGTACTGGGGAATTATTGTTCTGCTCATGATCGTTATTGGTTCACGCCTGATTCGTGAAGCGGTCGTCACTGACACTGCTCCTGCTCAAAACGCTCAACAAGTGAAAAATGGTACAAACAAACATCAAAAAGTATCGACATCTGCGCCAATGGTCGTCAATCATAACTATTCCGTCAAGGAAATGCTCAAAACCAAAGAAGCGTACTTACTGTTTATTATGTTCTTTACCGCTTGTATGAGCGGTCTGTATCTGATCGGTATCGTCAAGGATATCGGTGTAAAGCTGGCAGGTCTGGATCTGGCCACAGCAGCCAATGCCGTTGCCATGATCGCCATTTTCAATACGGTGGGCCGTATTATTCTGGGCGCACTGTCAGATAAAGTAGGCCGGATCAAAGTCATTTGCGTTACCTTTATCGTGACAGCTGCGGCGGTGGCTGTACTGAGCTTTGTACCATTGACCTATGGCATTTTCTTTGCTGCTGTAGCAGCGATTGCGTTTTGCTTTGGCGGTAATATTACCGTGTTCCCTACCATCGTCAGTGATTTCTTCGGTCTGAAAAATCATGGCAAAAACTATGGAGTGATCTATCAGGGCTTTGGGATTGGTGCTTTATCCGGTTCATTTGTAGCTGCATGGATGGGCGGCTTCAAGCCAACCTTTATCGTGATCGGTATTATGTGTATTATTTCTTTCCTGATTGCGGTATTTATCAAGCCTCCGGTAGCGCCGCAGGCAGCGCAGGAAGAAGCCGCCAAAGAAGCCAAATGGAGTGCCAAACCGCATACAGCACGTGGATAATTATTCCTGCATAGCGCTGAATGGGATATCAATAAAATCGGTATACAAAACCATTATGGTGGATGATCATTATAAACAGCCTGCAATCCGGACACTGACTTTTTTCGGGATCGCAGGCTGTTTTGTATATCCACAAAATAGCTGCTTTGAATATAAGTAATATGGAAATTAAATTACAAAATTTAGAAAAATGATTCTTGAAGCTGGGAATATAGTAATATTAAATATAACTATCTCTATCCCAACCCCAAAAGGAGGAGTGAGACGTATGTTGCAGATCCGATTATGTACCCGGCCGCAGGTCATTTATATGAATCTGTTGGAAGCGTTATCCAGGGAAAGTCGTCTATCCATGTTAAAAGCGCAGCATGAACCGGTGGAACGAAGAGAACTGATGGCGGAAGCGGGATATTATACGTTTGTGATGGATGATCATTCAACGCTGGTTTATGTGATTATCGACCAGTCTACCAGTATTCCGTATTTGCTCTTATCCGGCCCTTCTGCCGAGGAGGCGGCTGATTTATTGTACAGTACGGGAATGGTAGGCTCGGCCGATGAAGTGATGCAGTGGTGTCTTCAGGCGGATACTACAGAAGACAAAATAGATGCGATTTGCCGGCTAGGTATTGCCTCCTACTTTCAGGCACGACCTGATATAATAGAAATTTTTACGCGGTATATGCAGGATACGGATGTGCGAGTCAGACAATCTGCTGTATTTGCAACCAGCTTTGTAGGCTGGCAGGAGTTCGAATCCATGCTGCTGCGCACAGCGGAGAAAGACCCGGATGAGCGCGTATCGATGATTGCAGAGAGCGCTATTCGTATTATGCGTAATAGCGACTGGAAAGTCGAGAGAACGATGCGATAAGCAGCTAATCCGTAAGCGCTGTTGAGTGTACTTGAGACTTTCCTGTTTGGATAATGGATCTGCTCTATTCGGTCTGTATGCTCTTTTCGTCTTCAATAGTAGCCGAATATAAAAGCGGTAAGGGCATAGACGATGCTTTTACCGTTTTTGCCATTACAGTAGATAAGCTTGAAAAGTTGAAACCAAGCAACCAAACACCAAAAAAAGCGGAAATTTGCTGAAATCGGGCAAATTTCTCTATTCAAGGAATCACATTCTGCTGATTTCATGCTAAAATGGCTATAATAACGGCCATACATCATTTGTACAGGCTTTTCTGTGCATAAAATATGATAGTACCATGGCATGTTATTTATTCCTCGCCGGCAGGTGGGTATCGATCCCAAAAGATTGCCCGTACAGGACCGCTATGCCGGGGAAAGTTGCGAAGAGGTGGACGATGAACAAGAAAATGAACAATCCGGCCCTTACCCGCAATCAGAAGCTTGCAAATACATATCTGATTCGCCGCACATTATCTGTCAGCGAATTATCTGTTGTCTATGTGGCAAGACATATGGAAAAGGGCACCCTGCATGTAATCAAAGAATTTTTCCCAGGAGCGCTGGTGGAGCGCAGTCGTGATCGCCGGTCTGTGCAATGTTCCCAGCCAGGGCTAAAATCTAAATATACCGAAATGCTGTCTACCTTCCG
The DNA here is from genome assembly GCF_001421015.2 of Paenibacillus bovis. Lineage (NCBI taxonomy): Bacteria > Bacillati > Bacillota > Bacilli > Caryophanales > Paenibacillaceae > Paenibacillus > Paenibacillus bovis. The sequence continues at coordinate 4,094,690 of NZ_CP013023.1, read as the reverse complement.
TCAGGAGGGCAGTATTCTGCGTGAATTGAATCATCCGGGTATTGTGAAATATGAGGACGAGTTTGAGGAAAATAATACGGCTTATCTGGTAATGGAATACTGTCGCGGCATTACGCTGGATCGTTATATCCGTCAATCTGCGCCACAGGCTGACCCTGCTTTTATGCAGTCCAGACTGTTGCCGGTTATTGAAGCGCTGGAGCATATTCATCAACTCGGTTATATTCACCGGGATGTAAAGCCTAGCAATATTATGCTGGTCGAAGATGGACAGACCAAGCTGCTGGATTTTGGATCGGCAGTACGGTATCAGAATAAAACCCACAGTATCCTTACCACTGCAGGCTATTCGCCGATCGAGTTTTATTCCGGGCGTTCAAGTCAGGGACCGGTATCGGATATTTATAGTCTGGCCGCTACGTTCTATTTTTGCTGTCAGGGCAGGGCTCCGGTCGATGTGCCCAAGCGTCTGTTTAACGATACCCTGGAAAAGCTCGGAAGTGAGCAGGTATCTTCTCCAATCCTTTCGCGGGTTATTCACTGGGGATTGGCGGTGTCGGCTGATAAGCGCTGTACTTCGCTGAAATGGTTCAAAATTGCTGTGCAGGCAGAACGTTTCTGGAAGCGAAATCTGGTGCTGACACGCAGCAAAAAGGGGGCTTCTGCAGCAGTTGAACCCGAGTCCATCACTGTACCGGACACAGCTTCTTTATCTGCATTTGCCGATGCAGAAGAGAGTATGAAAGAAAGCACTCATTTATCCAAATAACGAATCATGCCATCATCTAACAAGAGTATATAACGAAAACCACACGTCGATTGTGTGGTTTTTTTTGTTAGAAGAATGTAAAACTTTCTTTCAAATCATTTTACAAATTAGAAGAATATTACATATAAAGACGCAAAAAAGCAAAAATAATCTGTAAACTGCTCAAAAATGGACTATTTTTAGAATCATATTTGTGCAACTCAAAAATAGTACTAAAGTTTCGGTGAATTTTCTAAAGTTAATATAAAAAGATAAGATTTTACAGACGATACTTAATAAATGGATACTTAATTTTTGATATCGCCCAGTAAGGTAAAGGGAAATTCAAATTCCTTATCAAAATGACTTTTAATTGAAAAGGCGAACGTGCTTTCCCATATCAGGACTAAAGACCTGTATCGACGCAGAATAGCATATTTTTCATTAAAAGTAAAAAAGTAATAGAAATTAATTTATATTGTTATTTTTTCGACAGTAATTTTCGGTAAGAAGGAATAATTCACTGATTTCGACAATATCCCTTATGTATTTATAGTCGTATTTTCCTATAATAAAGGCTGAATTCAAAAAATTGACAACCTATACTATTCATATTGTATGATACTTTTTGTAACTCGGAAGTCATGGAACTGAAATGGGAATTGCAAACACCGTTTTAATCGTATTCGTATTTCCTCAGCTGCTTCCGGCTCCGGGTGTGAACGTTGTATACATAGCGTGAAGGCCAGAATGGAGGAAATTGCGTTGGATATTATTAATCAAACGAACCGTACAATGCTTTTTGAAGAAATTAACCCGGAAAAGCTCGATCTAATCACCCTGGTTGGTGATGTCAAAGGTATCGATAGCCTCAGTGACGATAAAATCAAGGAAATCAGCCAGCATTTGCTGGTGCGCAGCTTCGATGATTTTCTGAACAAATTTACACCGACTGTATATTCTTTCTTTAATGCAGCGAATCAAAAAGTAGTCTATACGCTCAAAAAGCCGGAAGGTATTGCTGATGACTGCATTTCCGAAATTCGCATCGACCAGAACAACGATTTCCTGAAAATGCTGTTTACCCTGATCGACACCAAGCGCAGCCAGGGAATCACTAACGTTGACTTTAAATTCGAGAATCTGCTGGATATGATCTCTCCCAAAAAAGTAATGGATGATATCCGTCAGGTACGTAAAGAAATTCATTATATGTATGGACAGTATGACCAGCTGGATGAAGCAGATCCGAAAAAACTGGAAATGGGCGACAAGCTCAACCAGATGTTCGAGGAAGCCAGCCAGAACTATAACAATGTTATGGCGATGCTGCCACTGGCTATTGAAGATATCAAAACTCGTCTGCTGCTGGGAAGTGCCCAGGATGATCAGACGGCTGAAGAATTCCGTATCGGTATGCTGACGATTGGTGAAGGCGGCGAACTGCAGATCGTAGAAGCTCCCAAAGCGGATACGACCGAGCTGATGCTGCTGGACGATAACGGCACAACCGAGCTCATCTCTGTTTTTGAAGAAGATTATGAGAGTGTGAGCGAGAACCCTTCTATGTACGTCAAAGATCTGGTTGTTCGTACATTCTGTCCGCTTCCTGCGATTAACACGGAAGTCAATACAGAGCTGGAAGTACAGAACTACAATACGTATCTGGAGTTCTACAAAAATGCCAAAGACGAATTTGTAAAAGCTGTCAAACCTCTGGTAGAGAAACTGCTCGGTGTGAAGATGTTCTTCGACCAGTATGCAACCAAAAACCGCGGTATGGCACCAACACTGCTCATTACCAATACCAAGCTCGATATGCTGGTGAAAAGTACAAACGCACCGCGTCTGGAGACATACCTGAACACGGTCAACTCCAAAAACGACTTTACCGACACGATCTGGTTCGGTATCGTACCATCTATTGAAATGGAAGCAGCAGGCAATGTTCGTGTCAGTCGTGCCCGTTTCAAAGGAACGGAGAAATCGACCAAGCAGGAAGGCAACACGCTGGAATCCCTGTCCATGCTGCTGCAGATCGTCAAAAATTACAAAGTACAGCTGTTCTTCAACTTTGAATCCGGTGAAGAAACGACATTCAACCATGTGGCGACTTCCGGTATCGACAAGTTCATGGAGAAATGTACACCATTGCTGCGCCAGGATTACAGCGAATTCGCGATTCCTTGCGTACCGAACTTTACGATTATTCCAAAAGACAAATCCGGCGTTATTATCGATAGCCGCATGATGCAGACCGAAGCCGGTGTGCAGCTGTCCAAGGAAAAAGAAGATATTCTCAAACTGTGGATCGAAGGTGTCTACGTGGGAGCTGCTTATGTGGCTGCTGGTCTGGTATCTGCGTATCAGTGTCCAGAATATCTCAAAGAAATGTTCAAGGATGTACAGCGCGACGCTCCAGGCGTACGCTTTGATATCGAATCCGGCGATAACAGCCTGCGTTTCGTAACCACGATGGCCAAGGAAATTACCGGTTTCACAAACAGCATCAAGGATTCTATTAACCGCCGTAACTTCGGCTTCGTATTCTCTTCCGAAAATGCGCAGCTGCAGGGCAAAGATATCCGCAGAATTACCGTATACAAAGCAAGAAGTCTCGCCATGTCCGAAGACGGCTTTGATTCAATCTACAAAACACTGGTCAGTACGTATGTAGAACGTATCCTGCGCTTCCAGACAAGCGATTTCAAATACGAGAATATCGTCAAATTCTTTAGCAACAATCCAAGCAGTCAGAAGAGCCGCTGGCTCGGTGCCAAAGGCGCAGTCAATTCCATTGTTCAGGACGGCGACGATCTGAATTATGTGATCGACGAGAAAAATAATCTTTGCAATATTGATCTGGTATTTAACGGCAATGTGAAGAACCTGGAAGTTACGATTACCAAGGCGACCAGCGCTGCCAGAGCTTGATCATTAATTATTTGCAACAGGACACGGCAGGGATTCCGCAATGTGAAGACGGGTACAACCGTCTGGCATCCCTGCCTCGCCTGATGCCTTATCGGCAATATGCTGTACAAGCATCGGGTAACAAGCCGGAACCGTTATACATAGAGTCATCGGCGGTATGCTTACTTTAGGACTTATTACAGGAACTTCATAGCAAGCGTAGTTGTGCCGGTACTCAGGTATAATGCTCAGGTTGTATGTTGGGAGCGCCCTAACAGGCTCGCTCTTTTACATAAATTAAAAAAAGCACTTATATCAAGGAGGAACACAAATGGGTTTCACACTCAAAGTAGAAGGCGCAGAAACAATTGAACTGGGCATGGACAACATCCAAACGGTGATCTATGACACAGATACACCGGACGATTCCAACGCTCGCTCCACAGACGTTGGTTCCACACTGAGAATCACAGGTAAAATCATCACAGCTACCGATGGTGACAACGCAGATGACACCATGAAACTGGCACTGTGGTCCCTGGTACCTGCTGAGAAAGCAGATTGCTACCGCAAAGTAACACTGGAAGTTATCGCTGCTGATCAAGTGATCCGCAAAATCTACTTCCCTAACGCTTTTGTTGTAGATTACACAGAGCACTTCGGTGATGTAGAAGGCGTAGGTCAATTCTCGATCTACATCAAACAAAAGAAAGACAAAACCGAACTCGCGAAAATCGAGGGCGGATACGCAGTTTAATCCACCAAGTTGGAGCCGTGCAGCTGCGCGGCTCCATAACTTACTTTTAAGTAGCTTTTTTTATTAAGGGAGGCAGGATCGCTTGATCAATTATTATGAGGTGTTGGGGGTATCCCGAACAGCTACAGCAGCCGAGATCAAACAGACCTATCGCAAGCTCGCCAAACAGTACCACCCGGATACCAATCAGGGCAGTACAGAAGCTGAACAGAAGTTCAAGCAGGTACAGCAGGCTTATGAGATTCTGAGTAATGACGATACCCGTCAACAACACGATCAAAAGCTGGCAGGAGCATCAACAGGTCGCACTGCTCCCAATGGACAGACAGCAGGCAACCGTGCTTCCAACAAAACGACTGCATCGGCAGGCAGCAAAGATTTTGACCCGCGTGATGTGCAAACCCAGTTTGAGCGCTTTTTTGGTTTTAATCCCAAAAATAATAATGTATCTATCAAAAAAGATGACAACAAAAAGAAAAATCCGCTGGATACCTCGGCAATTTTTGAACAGTATTTTGGCCCCGGAAAAAAATGATCGTGAAGTGATGGAGGTTGTACATAAGTGAAATCGGAAAGAACCGCAGGTTTATGGTGTATTGATATCGGTATTGCACTGATCTCGCTGTCTACACTGGTGTATATTTTTGTAATTCCATCGATTTTGCTAAAAATTGTAGCGATTCTGGCTATGGTTGTTGCTTTCGGCTGGTATGCCTATCACCATTTTTTCAAAAATCAAACCGATGTACCCGTTTATCAGGAAGTGCGCGAAATTATTCTTATCGATGAATTCGGCGAGCGGATCAAAGGCTGGGATATCGTTGGAGAAACCAGCATGCTGATCGGCAAAAATACCCGTCACAACAAAGTGGATATTGATCTATCCGGCAGCGACTATGCTTCACTCATTAGTTCGCAGCATGCCGTACTGAATTGTGTCAATGGCGAATGGTATGTAGAAGATGCAGATTCCAGCAATGGTACCGGTATTCGTTCTGCAGCCCAAAATAAGTCCAATAAAATCGAAATCGGACGTCCCTATCAGATTGGACCGGGAGACGTTTTATATATTGCGAACACCAGACTACTCGTAAATTAAGATTGGGAGATGAGCCTAAATGAGTTTGACCAGATGCCCGAATGGACACATGTTCAGTACAAGAAGACACGGAAGTACTTGCCCTTATTGCAATACGGTTGTAGCTGCTGAAGCGGCGTATCCGAATCAGCGTCCTGCTGTACGTGTTCAGGATGAAGAAGACAAAACAATGCCTTACCTCGGAGAGACAGTAGGCATTCATCCGGTTACCGGCTGGCTGGTCTGCATCGAAGGACCACAATTGGGTCAGGATTATCGTATTATGGCGGAGAAAAACTTTATCGGTCGTGCTGAAGAAATGCATATCCGTATTATTGGTGATAACACAATTTCCAGACGTAATCATGCCGTTATCGTCTATGATCCGAAAAAGCGCAACTTCTATCTGCTGCCGGGTGATGCTTCGGGACTGGCTTACCATAACAATGAGGCCGTGTATTCGCCGGTAGAGCTGAATGCGTATGATGTGATCCAGCTGGGACACAGCAAATTTATCTTTATCCCGTTGTGCGGTGCCCACTTCGAATGGGAAAACAACGCCATGATTGCAGAATAGGAGAACGAATCGTATGAGTGGAATACCTTATATTATCGTGCTCTGTGCCTGTATTGTACTAATCGTACTCATCATCTGGCGCCGCCGTTTAGTAGCAGGAATGCAGGGAGATCTCATTCTGGTAGGCGAGACAGCCAGAGAAGCTTCTCAGGTGCTGATCGGTAATGGCCAGACGATTGGAACACGCGCCGAACAGGATGACTATTTTGCCAGCAAAACGACTGCAGCCGGTACACTAGCTGTTCTGGCGGACGGAATCAGTGGTCTGGCCAACGGAAGAATGGCGAGTACGCTGGCAGTTACGACTTTCCTGCGGGAATATGATGAAGTACAGAATTACCAGCAGATTCCGGATTATATGGAAGAAGCGGCCTATGCGAGCAACCGCGAGATTGTCCAGCAGCTCAAAGGCAATCACGGAGGCACTACGCTAGCTGCCGTTGTCATTAACGGACATCATCTGTACTGGGGAGCCGTAGGCGACAGCATTATCAGCGTATTTCGCAATAACAGCTTTATTCCGGTCAACTCCATGCATACGCTGGGTGCCGTACTGCAGCAAAAAGTACTCGCTGGCGAGATGACCCGGGAGCAGGCAGACAGCAGTCCACAGCGCAAGCAGCTGGTCAATTATCTGGGCTATGAAGCTTTTGACAGTATGGAAATAGGAGACTATCCATTCGTACTGCGTCCAGGGGACAAAGTACTGCTGTGCAGCGACGGTATTCATGACGCGCTGACAGAAGTGGAACTAGAAGCTATTCTGACAAGTACAGACGATCCGCAGGATGCTGCTGATCAGATCATTGATAGTATTGAGCAAAAAAATCTGAAGCATCAGGATAATGCGACTGTCATCATTATGCAGCAGGGCTAACGGGGGTACCGATGAGAAGGGAAAATAGCGATGTAAAGACGGCTTTTGTGTCGGAAGCAGGCTCTTTGCTCGATAATCGTGATTATTTTGCATATACGGAACTGGATGATATGGCCTGTTATGTACTGGCGGATGGGCTGGATGAAGATCAGCAGCAGCGCAGCGCCGAGCTGGCTGCCAAGATCATTCTCGAGAACTTTATGGAAAAGCCGACAATGTCCAAATGGCGCATACGCAGATGGTTAAAAGAAGCACATGAGACGCTCAAGTTCGAGAGTCGCCGGATGCGCCTCAAGGCCAGTCTGCTTGTTGTCGTTACCGACTATACCAAGTATGTGTGTGCCTCCAGCGGGAATACCCGTCTGCATCATCTGCGTAACGGTCGTTTGTTGCTCAAAAGTAATGACCAGAGTCTCGCCCAGATTATGGCGGACCGCGGCAAGCTGGCACCGGACCGTGTATATCATCACGAAGAGAGCAGTAATCTGATGCAGTACCTTGGCATGCCGGAAGGATTTGGAATGTCCTTTGTCCGCAAAACGCGTATGGTCGATGGCGATGTACTGCTACTGAGCAGTGCAGGACTGTGGAAAGGTCTCGACCTGACCGAAATTCTGGATTCGCTATCTGAAGCCAAAGGCCCGGAGGAATTCACGGATACGCTGGAAGAGGTACTGCTGAGCAAGCAATCTTATTACTATGACAACTATACGGCAGCAGCCGTTTATATGAACAAGGTGTATCAGGATGATCCCAAGAAAAAATGGCGGATTATCCGTCGTATTCTGATTGCTGCATTGGTATTTTTTGTACTCGGTGGGGGCGTATTATGGGCCACCTATCGCAATATCGAGAAAAAAGCCGAAGCGGCGGCCAATCTGGTCGAGTATCAGCAGACCGGTGATCAGTATACCCAGCAGGGCGATTACAGCAAAGCACTCAAGTCTTATAGTCAAGCCCGTAATGCGGCGATCAAGATCAAGGATCGCCTGCACAAGATAACACTGACCGACAAGATGAAAATTGCCCAGGCGCTCGTCGATGGTGATGGTCATCTCAAGAACCAGGAATACGATAAGGCCATTATCAGTTATCAGCTGGCGCAAAAGCAGGCGGAGAATTATCCGATTTTCAGTGAAGCGGATATCCAGAAAAAGCTGGATCAGACCAAATCGTTTGCCGCTGTAAATGAAACAGTCAAAGATGCGGATCTCAAGTTCCAGTCCGGCGAATACAGCGCAGCCAAAAAGCTGTATGAACAAGCGAGCAAAGAAGCTATTCAGGCTTCCTACACAGATGCCCAAAAAGATGTAGCAACCAAGCTCAATGATACACAGGCCAAGCTGGATGATATTCAGCAGCAAACCCAGGAACTGCGCGCCGAGAAACAGGAAAAGCGTGGAGACAAGGCACTGGATGCCGGCAACTATGATCTGGCTGTAGATGCTTATGGGGATGCACAGGGCATTTACCAGGATATCGATAAGCTGGAGAAAGTACTGGCGATGGAACGCAAAATCAGCAAAGTCGAAGCCGAGCAGGACAAGCTTGCCGAAGAAGCCAAAAGTGCTGCTGATGCGGCATCCGCAGCATCTGCCCAGGCAGCGGCTGCAGCAGCAATGAACAACAGCATGCCAGCAGCTGCAGCAGGCACAAATGCGGCCGGTACAGCAGCCAATAGCCCGGATACAACAGCTTCCGGCACAAGCGGTACAGCAGCCGGTACAGGTTCGGGAACACAGTACGGACTGACAGACAGCCGGATTGCCAGATAATATTGGTCTTTCTATAGAGTTAGAACAGACAGCAGGGAAAGGAGAGGGTGATCCATGAAAGAAATGCTGGAGTCCCTCATGCAGGACCGGATTCATAAGCTGAGCCAGCTGGAAGATCGCAAGCTGATGCGTCAGCTGGTCAATGAATTCCTCGTTAATATGGTTGATTATCAGGATCAGATGCTGGACAAGCTGGAACAGCGTGTACTCGAAGAAAGTAAAACGCTCAGCAGTCTGTATGATATTCATACTACGGTCTATCGCCAGGAGGACTGGGATGCGTCGCATGAATTCCTGCATCCGGTATTGCCGGAAGATGTACAGCCACAGGTGCTGAGTCTGCCGGAATTGCTGATGATCCAGCCAGGAACGGAACAGCCTTTGCAGAATCGACTGGTTCGTCTTTTTCTGGAAATGGACAGTGCGCAAATACGATTACTTACCCGGAGTGAGCGCATTTTTCGCGCGCGGGTGACGACAGATGCAGGCGTGTATCATGTAGGCGTTCAGCTCAGACCAAGTACCGATTATCAGGAGGAAATTGAGCGGCTCTATCATAATTTCCAGGTAAATGGACTGGCTTGGCGTACTGTACATCATCCTTATATTTATAAATTTGTAGATGTCATGTTACATAGCTGGGAACAAAAGCCGCAACCGGAAGAATCTATTGTCTCGATCACTGTAGATATGGAAGAGTATGAACCGTATCAGCGCCCCGGCTGGATTCCGGTATGGAACGTGCAGCGATTAAAGATCAAGAACAGCGGATTTCCGATTCCGGCGCTGGACCGGATTCATTATGAGCATATTATCTCGCTGCACAAATACGGCTCGGAGCATGGGTATCTGGCTGATGGAGCCGCTTCGGATATCCGGTATATCAAGCGTAGTCCGGGAGAGATGGTCATCGTTTCTCCGGGAGACCGTTCGGGATTCTGGGATATTATCAAAATCAACCGTCCGGTTGAGCAGCGCTGGTCCTCCTCCTCGTATCCATTGCTGAGTAATGGTCATCTAGATCAGTTTGTACATCATCACGCTGCCGGCCAGATGCTGCCGGTACGTACCATGGGAGAACTCACCCGAATGGTTCGGGCGCAGCAGGCTTCGGCTGGCGTTGAACTGCAGAATGTACAGGTTCGTCAGAATGCCACCGGTGTATATGCTGATCAAGCAGGCGAAGAGCCTATCGAACTGAATCCGTTTCTGGGGGATAATATTCGTCTGGATGCACATCGTCCGGTGTTGGAGCTTTGTTTCCGCCGTTTGCCGGAACATCGCCTGCCTGCTTTTCTGCATGGTGACCAGCTGGCTTATCTTACGGCTGAACTGCAGCGCCAGCTGCCGGAATATCGCTGTAAAGGAGTCTGGCTGTGAACTATATCTGGGATTTGATGATCAAAGCACAGGATAATGGCATCCAGCCGCAGCAGATTCATTTCCGGCCGGCTCGCAATTACTCACCGTATATGGAGCTGAGTCTGTATGATTTGAATGCGACTACAGTGGATACGTATGTGGAACTGAATCCGTACTATCGTTTTGAGCAGCTGTTTGGCAGCTGGTTCCACCCGGATCTGGAAGAGGATGAGGAGTTCCGACATGCCTTGTTCGATATTATCGTCCATTTCCTGGCGCAGATGGATATGTATCAGGGGATGACCCGTAGAGAGTATCATATTCGTTTTATTTTGCGTGATATCGAAGAAGGTGTATTTGGAGAGACCGCTGTACATCAGCTTGCGCTGCTCAGCCGGGAAGAACGGGAGCAGCTGGGAGAGCAGCTACTACGTCTGTACGAGACCGGAGAGCCGCTTGCCCTGCTGCGTCGTATGCTTCGTGACTGGTTTCCGCGTTCCCTAATGTATGTGAACCGTGAAGAAAAGGAAGAACTGATGATCTATATCGGCAAGCAGGATACACCGCCGAATGTGGCCAAAGTCGAGCTGCTGCTAACCCTGTTCCTGCCTGTGCACTTTGAAGTGAGATTGTATTGGACGCATCATTTTGGTCTGATCGGCACAGGAGAGACGATGATTATGGACCGGATTGCCATGTATTGATTGAGGGAAAGGAATGACTGCAATGAATAAAACATACTCCTACCGGCTGCACAATCATCCGCTGGAACCCCAGAGCAGTAAAGGCCAGGCACGCTTTACCAGAGAAGAACTGGAAGAGATGACTACCTTCGAGCTGCGCAATATTTGTTATAAAGAGCGTCTGGTGGAAGGGATCGCCGGTACACTGGACCGCGAAGAATTGATCCGTACCATTCTTAAGTTCCGTGGTATGCAGAACACATTGCGTATCGAGCAGTTCCGCAAAGGTGGATTTGAGCGGATTCAATCGGTACTGGGACGGTATCTGAATGCGCAGAAGCCTGATCATGGCAGTATCAAAGTACCTGCCCGGATCGTACTGTATCAGGGAATTCGCCTGGGTCGACTGGATGGCTACAAAATCGAATCTGGTACGGTGATCGGCGAGAATGTACTGCTCGTGAACGGCAATGGAGAGCTATGCGGTATTCTGAATGTCAAAATGATCGAAGACCAGCCGGGCAAATACTTGCTGAGCGCACCGAGTCACTGGGAACACCGGATAACCTCGAACCAGAATTACAGTCTGTATTTCACCCGTCGTCAGGACTCGGATTATCTGTATCATGCCTATTACAGCGATCGTCCGCTTATACCGTCCAATCTGCACTATTACCGGGTACCGGTAGCGGAACTGGAGATTCGTATGCCGGAGCCGACCGATACGGTATTGGCTATCGATTTTGGCACGTCCAACACGACAGCAGGTGCTTATTTGGGCAGCGGTTATGGATCGATGATCCAGCGGGAAGATTCCCCGGTGCGCAGTACGGATCGTCTGCTTGGCGAAAGCAATGCCTATCGTACCCAGGATGCCGTCAACTATGTGGTCTTTCCGAACGTAACCGACAAGCAGGAGCAGTGGCTGGAACTGCTGCCTACGCTGGCAGCTGCAGCGGATTGCGCGGATCCTGATAATGTCCGTCTCGTCTATGGCTATGATGCGCTGGCCTATATTCAGCGCAATGGTCATAACAGCAGAGCTACGGTATTTCGCGGCATGAAGCGCTGGGTGAACGACTATGAGCGTGTGGAAGAGCTGATGGATGCGGCAGGCAATACCGCCTATCTGTCCCGCAGCGAGATTCTCAAAGGTTATATCTCCTATGTTGTCGAGACGGCTGAACAGCAGTTCAAATGCCGTTTTGAGCATTTGCATATTTCCAGTCCAGTCAAACTGAAAACCCAGTTCCTCGACATGTTTAACCAGATCCTGCCGGATTACCGGATCGAAATGAATGATGCGCTGGATGAGGGCATGGCTGTACTGTACAACACGATTGCCGACCAGATTGATAAAGGCACTTATATCGACGGCGAAGAATACCAGGCGCTTGTTATTGACTGTGGCGGCGGAACAACTGACCTCAGCTCCTGCCGCTTCAGTATTCACGAAGGACGCATCTCCTACGGGCTGGATATCCATACCAGCTATGAAAATGGAGATACCAATTTTGGCGGTAACAATATCACCTACCGGATTATGCAGTGGATGAAAATTGTTTTTGCTGAATGGTACAGCGGTCAGCAGCGCCGGATCGATATGGACGCCCTGATCGATATTCCCGGTGCCGAGCTGTTCCGCTATGTGGATGAGTACGGTATCAAGGCTGTGTATGAAGGCATGGATGCACGCTATCTGGAAGCGGAGAAGATTATTCCGACAAAGTATCGGGATTATGAGCATCACAGCCGGGATGAATATCAGCGGGTGCGCGGTAATTTCTACTTCCTGTGGGCGATGGCCGATCAGATGAAGCAGGAATTTTTCCGCAAAACCGGTATTCTGCGCAGCCGCTTCCAGGATGATAACGAGACCATTCTTGACAGTGATATCAAGATTACCAAGGTAGACCGCTGGTTCCTGTCGATCAGTGAGCCGGATGGACGACTGCGTAATGAGTACCGTCCACCGGATGTGGTATTTAATATTCGCGAGATTAATCAGTTGATCAAGGCAGATATCTACGAGATTGTCCGTAAGTTCCTGGATGAGTTCTATCAGGATGGACGATTGCAGGATTATTCGATTATCAAACTGACCGGGCAGTCCTGCCGGATCGACGTGTTCCGTGAAGCGCTCAAGGAATTCGTTCCCGGCCGCAGCATCGAGTTCCGTCAGAAGGCCAAAGAAAACAGCCAGGTGCCGGATCTCAAGCTGGCCTGCCTGCGCGGAGCGATTCGCTATCTGAATGCCAAAAAGATCGGCATGATCAAGCCGGTACTGACTAACGAGATCCCGGCAATCCCGTATTCGGTTAGCGCCTATACGCATACCCGTCAGGAGAAAATGCTGATCCGCAGTCTGGAGCGTAACCGTACGTATGGTAATGTCTCCCGGCCGCAGCATACATCCGAGATCGAATTCTTCGTCTGGGCTGATGACGGCAGTCTGCGCCATCGATACATTTACAAAGGCTGGGCACCGAGCTTCCGCCAAGTTGTGTATGAAGAGATTGCCGAGATGTATGGCGATCATATCATCCAGGACGAGACGGATTCGATCAGCAACGGCGAGACCAAGTTCTTCGTCTTCGCTGGCGATCAGCGCTGGGGATTCAATGTGGTACCGGTACTGCGCGAGAATGAGCAGCTATATGTAGCGAACCGTCAGTTCTTTGCCTTTGAAAATGATCTGTCGGAGCTCGATTTCTTCGACGGTACCAAATAGGTTATACCTGCTGTTACTGCATGAGTAACAGTTGGAAATGGATATGAAATAAATGTAGATACCGGTTGAGGTATACATTCGATAGATTGACCAACAGCCTCATATCAACGTTAATTTTCAAAGCTAAAGATTCAGTTCATACAGTCCGATTCAACAAGACGCATTGATGATTGATAATCGTTTTATTTGCTTTTTTATTGCAGAAAATCGGTTATAAAGCAGGTATATCATGAAGTTGCAGAGCGGGGAATTTCTCCGCTTGCTGCGCTTCTTCAGAGTGATTCTGTTAACTCGTTTGTGTTCTCCATGTAATTGAAACAGATATATACAGTATTCGTTTCAGGTCGCATAATACCGACAGTTCCTTTCAATAGACCTGTCTATAATCCTTTAGCCGGAAAGGCCGGCTCATTACCAGGGATCGGGTTCTGCTTGTTCCTGAACTATAGTAATCCAACAACCCAAAAAGAAAATAAATCAGTAAAGGAGCAGTGAAATAGCCTTTTCCCAAATAAGTAATACTACTGGAACACCACTAGATCAGAATACAGCCAACACAGAGAGCAGAAGCAACAGAGTCACTCTGAAGCAGCGAAGCAATTCAAAACCCAAAGTGCCAAGCGTTTGGCATCATAAACGCGATTTCAGATAAAAAGTGATTTTTGCAAAGCAAAATATTTTACCATATCGCAGCAGAAAGAAGGGAGGAGCCGGTATGTTCCAATATAGTTATCCCCGGTTCGAGAAAGGACGCGTACTCAAAACAGAGATGCTTGCCAGTGTGCGGGATTATCCCCGCAGTCTGGTCGACGTGCGCTATCACGAGTACAGCGATGGCATTATTACAGGTGCACAAGTGACAGTTAACGAGCGTGAGCTGACGATTGCTCCAGGAATTATCAAGCATCAGGGACGGTTGTACGTGCTGGAGCAGCAGCAGCATATTGAATACGATGCAACCGGTGTGGAGACTATACTGAAGGTGCGTTTTTACGAGAATGGATCAGACAGGGATTTTGAACGGTATACCGGAGAGATTGTACTGGAAGAAGAGATCGACAGTAACAGCGAAATCGAGCTGGGCCGATTCAAGCTGAAGCATGGAGCTGTACTGCGATCGGAATATGTAGACTTTGCCGATCTGGTGACAGAGTATAATACGTTCCATACGATTCATATTCAGTACAGCGGCATTGGAGAAGCGACGGTATCGCCTTTTGTATTCCGCTGGTTTGCCCGCGAACTGTTTGCCCAGGGAGCCAGCCACCCGAATCCACTGGATCTGTCATTCGGACTGATGTGCCTGAATGAGGAACGTATCCAGCGTGCCGCAGTGCTGAGTTATCTCTCTGCCCGGTTCGGTCACCCTTACCGCGAGATGGACAATACCAAGATTCACCATTCCCTGGAACGCGTACTCGCCGAGAACGGCGGCCGCCGCGGCAAGTCTGGTATGCAGCGCTCCGGTCCGCAGCGGATGCTGGTAGATTAGCGTAGCAGTTAAATTCCAACAAGATAATGTTACAAGTTATCCTTGGTTTAGATCTTTATAAACAACATATTGGATGCAGCAGTTTAGTGTAATTAAAAGCAAAATAAGAGGAGACGTTTGTTAATGAAGTATATGGATGAGTATGTTATTTCTCAAATGTATGGAACCCAGTCCGAGAAGTCTTCTCTATCTATTGATCAGCAAACAGGAGAAAGATTATCGGCTGCAGAAATGGAAGATTTCATCCAAGAACAAACGATTATAGTAAACGAGCAGCCGATTCATTTTACAAAAGTAGAGTTGTTGGATCAGGGCATCGAATGTTTTCTCCCAGACCATTTTGTTATCATGCCACCAGAAGAGGCTCGTTTGAAATATCCATCCGAGCAGCGTCCAACCGTGATTTACTGTAATCTGGATGGTACAGTCGATTTTACTCTGGATCCATCAGAGATGGAGGCTGAAGATGGCGAACTGGAGCAGATTGCTAAGCAGTTGTCGGTTATGATTCGCGATGTACAGCCTATCCGCAGCTGGAAAGGAATGGAGACGCTGGTAACCGAGCATATGACAATGACCATCATGCGCTTTGTAACATCAGCGATTGATGGTCATATTTATAATGAAATGATGTTATTCAATCATAAAGGGAAAATGCACATCGGAACATTCCATTGTGAAGCTGAGAAGTTGGAACAGTGGAAACCAGTGACCGAAATTATTATTCGTTCGCTGCGTCCTCTGACAGAAAAGGAGCACATTTATGAGTCTGGATTATCATAATTTACAAATACAGCCTTTTCCATTAGTGAACTTGGAAGAATTTACGTTGACCAAGAAAATTAATGAACATACACATTTGTATTTTACAGGTATAATTCCCGAAGAAATGAAAGATAGCTATATTAATAGTACGGAAGCAGATACGGTTATTCAAGTAGGGCAATTGGATGATACCGGACAGATCAAGCCGCTTTTTAGTGGAATTGCACTTTCTGTCGAGGTGAAGGTAATACGAGGTGTATATTATCTGGAAGTAGAAGCCGCTTCGCATACTTATCGAATGGATGTACAGCGCCGAATTCGTTCCTTTCAGGATATACAAATGACTTTACCAGAGTTACTTCAACAAATAGGAAAGAACTACGATGGGCTGGATGTGATTGATGGGGCGACGGGTGGAGCAGCTATAAAGCGTATAGCTGTTCAATACAAAGAGACAGATTGGGAATTTCTTCGTCGGCTGGCATCACGCTATCATACCAGTCTAATGCCAGTAGCACAGTTTGATGATCCTAAATTTTACTTCGGTATTCAGGATACATATCAGCCTATAGCATTAGATCATACGCGTTATACGGTCCGTAAACGTATGGTGCCTTTCCGCTATTTTAAGGAAAATGACAGTGCAGCCATGGAAGAAAATGATTTTATCGTGTATGAAGTGGAGACAGAAGAAGTATTGGATCTTGGCAGCCACATTCATTTTCAAGGAAAAAGTCTATATGTCACGGAAGCTTATATGGATATGTATAATGGCTTAATTCGTCATTTATACGTGCTTTGTTCTTATAAAGGGTTACGTCAAAAGAGTTACTATCAGGAGAATCTGGCAGGTGCGTCTCTGAATGGTACAGTCATAGATGTACAGAATGATCAAGTGAAAATACAGCTGGATTGTGATGAAAAACAGGATATATCCAAAGCCCACTGGTTCTCATATTCCACACTATATAGTGCAGGTGATCATACAGGATGGTATGTGATGCCCGAAAAAGGCGACCCTGTGAGTCTATACTTTCCCGGCAGCAGAGAAGAAGATGGATTTGCACGAGGTGCGATACGCAGAGCTGCAAGAAATGCACCCAATAATAAGCTATCCAATCCGAATGTGAAAATATGGCGTACGCCATATGGACGCGAAATACAATTGGCACCAGATGGGATTACTGTTAGTGCACAGGATGGAGCCGTATATATCCATTTGGATAACAAGAATGGTATTCAGATTGTAAGCAATCAACAGGTAAGTATCTCGGCTGGTGGTAATCTTAGCCTATCAGCTGGCAAAACAATGAGTCTGTCAGCAGGGGGATCGCTGACACTGGATTGTAATGGTAGCCATATTAATCTAAGCGGAACGACAGATGTAAAAGGTGCCGAAGTAAAATCCAATTAGCATTAGATCCGAATTCAAATGGCAGGAATATATGCACGGTAGAGCAGGTGAGAATATGAGGTTGACGAACAATGCTCTTATAACTCTAGAGCAAAAAGAGAATATTCGTTATAAAGTTAGAATACGTATTCAACAAAGATTGAAGAACGACTATTGTCAGTTTCAGCATGAATGGCTAAAAGAAATAAAATCAAATTTTATTTCTTTTTGTCAGGATATTCAGAGCCAGCAGTTGCTGGGAAATAAGGCAGAGATTCATTATATCCTTTATTCGCTGCTGCGTACTGGACTGCTGGATAATCATTCTGCCTATCTGATTCAGGCAACAGATGAACATAGTGTCTTTGATCGCAATTCATTGGAATACGAGTATGATGGACAGTGTCTGTATAACTATTGGAACATATTGATAGAAGATTTGGTCGTAGAAGCGAAAAACAGCGGATGGAATATAAGTGAGGCTGAATTGGATAGTGTTCGGCTGGAAGAAGCAGAATATTTCCATCACGCTATGATTCCTTTGCTGCGTAAAGCAGTTCGACAGGCTGTTCAATTACCGGAATATACAAATCTGCTTCGTGCATCACAAGTCGAGATACGAGCAGGAGAGTATCTAGATCAAAGCATTTGCATATATAAAGAAGATCGTAATGAGCAGGATCAAATGTCAATACATCAGTGGATTTTAGAGAAGGCGCCGCACACTTATGGTTATCAAAATATTCATGATATTACATTGTCATGGATAGAAGCTATGCATCAGGATTTCAGATATACAACGTTTCAACGAATACAAGTAGAATTGTCTCGTCTGGATTTTTCTATTCTGACAGGTACACAGTGGCAGGCCTGCAAAATACAGAAGTCTGCTCTGCTATTCAGTCTTCTGCATGGAGCGGATTTTAGTGGCTGTACATTGGAATATGTTGTAATGGATGGAGTCATGGGAGCGTCGGGAATAGAAGAACTGGATTGGGAACCACTTGGATATGATGGCGTAGATTTTTCTTCTTCACAGCTTGTGCAATGCTGGCTTCGAGAATCCAAATTACAAGGAGCTTCCTTCCGCTCCAGCCGTATGGATCAAGTCGATTTTAGTAAAGCTTCATTGCGAGGAGCAGATTTCAGTGAATCCAATCTGAGCAATACTGTATTTCAGGATGCCGATCTGCGAGATGCTTGTTTTGATCATAGTCAGCTAAGTGGTATTTCCTTTGCCGGAGCCAATCTGCAGGGAGCGTCTTTTGCGGGAGCAATGCTTGAAAATACAGACTTTACAGGTGCTTTATTATCTATCGAACAATTGGATAGGCAGCAGCGCCGTGATGCGTATGGAATCAATATAACAGGAGGCAGGCTGCAATGAGATATTTTCAATTGTTGGGCGATGACCGTATAACTCATGCCATTCGGCCACCTGCCTGGTCATTACTCCAGCAGCGTGAAGTACTGTCTGCAGTATCTTATCCTGGTGCAGAGTTACCACCGCTCACCATTCCTGTACATGAGGATAAGTATGCTATCTACCCGGATATGCTGAACGTTCCGGCACCGCTCGTCTCCGATCAGGTTAAGCAGCTATTGGAAAAATACCTGCCTACTATTGGATGGCGTGCTGTTATGCTGTCAGATATCGATCGTGGCAGTCAAAATTTATATTGGTTGCTGCAGCCGCCTGCTATTGAGGCTCACTCAATGCAAAGTACATTTCGTCCGGACGGTACGTTGGAGCAGCTCGTGCTGAATCACGAGAAAATCCATCAACCTGTATTCCAAGTTAAAGGATTACGCGAACCTTATGTTTATATCAATCTGGCAGCAGCCGAAAGTCTGTTACGCCGATCTTATACAGGCATTCGTCTAATAAGGATACCTACAATTGCAGCAGATCAGCAACATCAAATATAGATGATGATCACCTTTATGAATAGTTGCTCTATCTGGTCAGTACCTAAAACAAATATACATTTCTATAAAAATGCTGAGTACAGCAAAAACATAATGTATCCAAGAAAGGAGAAACGCATGGATCATTCCCAAGTTCAGGCAGGTAATGGTGCCAAAAAAAGTTACGTTGTAGCGGGTGCTATTCTCAGCTGCAGTCATGGCACCCAGCCAACCCGATTAAAAAGACCTTTTAGTCATGGTGTATATGTGAAGAATAAAGCCCAAATGAATATTGGTGATTATCTGCCAGGCACGAATATTAGTTCCTTTGGCAACTGCTCATGTTTGCAGAACCCTGCTGTACAAAGCAGCAATATGGTAGATATCTATGGGGTTAAGAAAGCACCCTGCGTTCCTGTACTTACTCGTCCGTGGCTGAATGGCAAGTCTGACGTATTGATTGAGGGGCAGCCAGCCCTTACCCATAACTGCACCCACCAGTGTCTGTATGGAGGCAATATCAAAATTGAGGATGACGGCCAGGAATTAGATTTCTAGGATAGGAGATTACATACCTTGACTTTACTATTCAAAGGGATTGGCTATGAAAGTCTGCGACTGGATGGTCCGATCCATCCGCAGCGCTTGAATGAGCTAAGCATTACCCGTAAACTAAATGAACATGGTTATATGACGGTCACAGGTATTTTGCCCGAAGAAGAGGGAGCTCAAGCGATTCAAACTGAACTGGAAGGGCAACCGGTCGTCCTGCGTCAGTTAGACGAGGAAGGTCATTCGGTGCGTCGTTTGTTTCATGGACGTATTACTCGATTTACGGTTCACTGTATTCGAAGTATCTATACCTTTGAGCTGGAGGCGATCTCGCAGTCTGGTCAAATGGACATGGAGCGCAAATGGCGATCCTTTCAACATACCGAACAGACATATGCTGACTTAGTTGCTACTGTGGTACGTGAATATACGTATGGGGATGCGATTGATACGATAGCGAATGCTACTACGTTAGGTGGTCTGATACTGCAGTATGATGAGACCGATTGGCAGTTCCTGAAGCGATTGGCCTCCCGATTTGGTTCAGTACTTGTACCGGAGATTACGGCTGCGTCGCCCAAAGTCTTCTTTGGCATGCCGGAAGGAAAGTCCTATACGCTCGGTGAAGATACCTTTTACCGAATTCGCAAGACCTTTGGACAGACCCGCTCAGCTGGCGGAGAGGTAGAAGAATATAGTACACATGCAAGTGCTTCTTCTAATAACAAGCCTATGCCTGGCTATATCTCCTACTTTATCGATAGCCTGCATTACTATGCACTGGGTGATCATCTAACCTTGCCAGCAAGTGCCGGTTCGACTGAGTTGGTTGTGGTACAGGCAGACACTGTGCTGAGAGATGGATTACTTGAGACTTCGTACGAACTGCAACATTCTCAACAGATCCGTTTCTACAGCTATGACAATGAGCAAATCATCGGAATCACCCTGACCGGTACGGTACAGGAAGTAGCGGCTGACTTTGTACGTGTGAAGTTGGATATCGATGAGGATTATTATCACAAGCATCCGAAAGCAGCCGTTAACAAAGAATTAGGCTGGTTTCCGGTCAGTACTCCGTATGCCGCCGAACAGCATACCGGCTGGTATGACATGCCCGAAAAGGGAGAGCAGGTAGAGCTGCATATCCCCAATTCCCTGGAATCCAATGCCCATGTGATGGGCAGCTTGCGCCAGCAATCGTCCGGTGTTAGCGATCCGGATACCAAAATATGGAGCCACCCGGCAGGCAGTCAGGTGCAGATGGATGGGCAGGAACTTCGTTTGTCTACGTCTGGTCACATGACCATTTCCCTGCAGCCGGACAGTGGGATCGAAATTACCAGTCCAGGGAGTATTGGCATTCAGGGAGGCAGTGTGCAGCTCCATGCTTCGCAGCTGTTGTCTTTGGAAGCCGGGGAAGCGATTCGCCTAAAGGGCAGCCAGAGCAGTATGATTGTAGATGGCGATACGGATCTACATGCGCCGACCATTCATGAGGTAGGAACAGTCAAAGCCCCTGTAGTTGTAGCCGATCTGGCGCCTGTACCGGAACCACCGCTAATGACGGTAGAAGCGTACCAATCGGGTCAAGCCGCAGCGCAGCAGCAGAAGTCTAAAGTATCTGCCAAAGTTACTCCACCTACAGACACTGCTCGTACGACTGCACTTTCCGGTTTATTATCAAAAGCAATGGGTTCAATTCCGCTTGTACTAGGTGGAGCTGCTCTTATGGCTACTGGTGCACCCATGGCAGGTATTACTGGTGCAATGATGATGATTTCTGCTGGAGCACCAGTAAGAGTATCTGGGAACACAAATGGAGGAGGCGGCAGCAAAAAAGGTGGTCTTCTCGGTGTATTGGGCAAACTCGTTTCCACAGCAAGTCATTTATATAATACAGCAACTGAAAATGAACAAAATGCCCGATTTGCTATGTTTCGGGCATTAGGAAAAGTGTTTACTCAGGCTCGTCATATCTCTAAGTTGATTACTGATCCTAAAGAGTATATCCGGCAAGTTCATACTGAAATGGATCATGCTTATCGAACGTATCAGCAGGTACCACCGGAAATACGTCAATACTGGAATGCTCGTTACGCGGCTTACCAAGCTGCGAATAGCAAACCGGAATATGACTTTAGTCAGTACCATAAAGTTTTTCTTAATGGTCAATGGTATCTTAGTAAAGATGGTAAATTGGATCAAGATGCTCTACGTGCTACTAAAGCCTATAAAGAAGAAATAAAGAAGGGAACAATTCAGTCTGAAGAGGCTGGAGGACAGCAAGATATTATGCTGGAGCAATTGAACGCGGCTGAGGCAGGCTACAATTTGTGGAATGGTCAACCGATTAGTGAAGCACAATTTCACTTGATGCAGATTGATTATGTAATGAGCAATGTGCCTGGAATTGGTGGGTTACGACGGGGAATAGGTATTAATGGCCCTGTCCGACAACCAGTAGATATAAAATTTCCGAATAGGAGAATACCAAGCAATCAAATCCCTAGTAGAATTAAAGAGAATAAAGATGCTGATATTACTTATTATCGTGTTCAAGGCGGTACACCACCAAATGCAAGTTGGGAGCGCATTAAAATAAATGGGGATACTAGTATTAGTATTGAAAAAGGTATTAATGTTAATATAAGTACTGGAAATATTGAACATGCAAGATATTTCTTGAGAGAGAAACGGCCAGGTGGAGAGATAGTGGCATTTGATATGCCTAAATGGTTTGATGATTTTGTAAAAGAAACTGCAATTGACCAGAAAGGGTATAAAAAAAATCCGATGAATCAAAGTAAAAAGGCTCCTAAAATAGTTGATCCAACTACTCCAGGAGATTCTTATGAATTCCCCCCAATATGGTCCGAATGGTTTGAAGAATATGCAAAAAATGGTAGGAGAATAGACGACGTAAAAGATTAAAATATTGAATCAGGTGAAACAATGAAACTAAATGTAGAATATGCTGAAAATATCATTATAGCAGTTAAATTTAAAGGTGAATTTACTTGGTTTGTTACAGAAAAAGACTATTGGTATTTAGATTTAGTTAAATGGGAAAATGCTTTTATAGATAAAGGACACGCGATTTTTAATCAAGGAGATTATTCTGATCGTTTTGATATACCTATACTGGACGAAAAGTCGGCAGATGCCTTTTTGTGTGAAATAAGTGAATACAAAGCAAGCAAGGAAGAACTAAGTGAACTAATATTAGCAATTGACTTGAATGATACTAAAATGAAATATGCTATAATGAACTTGATACCATGCTTATTTATTGACTTTGATGAGAAGTTATTAATGTCACAATTTCCGGAGCCTGCTTCTTTTGAAGAATATGTACCGAAGGATTGGAAAGGTTCTTATGAAAACTTTTTAAACAAAATTCCAAGTCAAGA